>NZ_KB895693.1:0-254295 GCF_000374965.1 Bacillus sp. 95MFCvi2.1
CCGGCAATGATCAAAGTAGACCTACTACAAAATGGTAAAGTGATTGCAACGCAAGAAGTAAGCGAAGCAAGCGGTTGGAAATATGCATTTACAGACTTAGCGGCATATGATGCCGAAGGAAAGGCATATAAGTATGAAGTGAAAGAACAACCGGTAGATGGATATCAATCCGAAGTACATGGTTATGACATCACGAATACAAAAATCAAAGACGAAACAGGTGTAGATCCAAAAGATCCAAAAGATCCAAAAGATCCAAAAGATCCAAACACAAATAACGATTCAAAAGTTCCACCTACTGAAGAAAATGATAAGCCGACATCAATGCTTCCTAATACAGGAGGAACATCAGCGGAAATGATTTCAATCGTTGCAGGTATGATATTATTCGTTTTAGGTGGAATTCTATTCACTCGACAACGAATAAAATAATAAAAAAGCTTTAGATTATTGATTACACTGTAATCTGAGTAGCAGACAAATTAAAAAATTACTATTGATATTACTCCCTTTAGGTAGATATTCAAAAAAACTTCACGATAAAGTGAAGGGAAGAATGCAACCTGAAGGGGGTTTTTCTATGGCGAAATTAGAAATAGTATTTTGTAAAGTTTTGTTCTTGAATGATTGCAGCAGTAGCTCCTGTCCAGCAAAAGTTAATACACCTACAAGAATCGTTTTTTTTATAATAGAAATGCCTTCTTATCAAGTATGATAATTATTGTTATATTTGATTATTGTTATATTTAGTATTATACATGATAATATCTTGAAATAAATATGCTTTTATGCATATTTATTTATTTTTTTAACAAAAAAAGCCACCACTTTGGAGTGAGTGGCTTTGGTGATAATTAAGCAGCTTTCTGCCCTGTTTGTACCACCGGTTTTTGCAGAACATCATAAACACCAGTGCCGATGACATCTAAAGCCATTTTCATACGTTCAGGTGAGATGTTTTCTAGAACGTTATCTTGCGGCGTATGGTATACCTTTTCAATATGATAGATGAGTGGATCCCAACTATCTACTCCCATCCAGATGAATAGAGCGGCAGGGATGCCAGCGTAAGCGAATGGTACATGGTCACTAGAACCAAACTTTCCTTGCAGAACAAGATCATTATTTAACTGTTTCCCAGCATTTAATGCTGCGTCTGTTACAAGATTCGTAGAACCATCTGGCGTCATTGCATATAAATTTTTTGCTTTATCATAGTTTGTAGCAACCATATCAGCATTAAAAACGCCTAGAATACGATCGCGTTCTTTTTGAGATAAGTTGTCAACGTAGTGCTCTGAACCAAGCAACCCCATTTCCTCTGAACCGAAAGCAATAAATCGGATTTCTTTGTCAGTTTCTACATTTTGAAATGCGCGAGCTAGTTCTAATACTAACCCTGTTCCAGAAGCATTATCATTTGCTCCTGGTGCCCCAGCAACGCTGTCATAATGTGAACTTACAATAACAGCTTTCTCATTTCCAGTGCTCTTTTTCGGTTTCTTTTTCGCGATAACATTTAGAGATTGTAAGTTTGATTCATGTCGTGCTTTTAAAGAAAGGATTGTACTTCCCTTTTTTGCTAATTCTTCTTTGAAGGCATTACCTTGTGCATAAGCAAGACCAAATACAGGGATGGACTGTTTTTTCGTTAATCTTGGATTGAAAGTTTGGCCATAGTTGCCGCGGCCGCCAATTAGGCTATATAAGAGAACGCCTTTTGCACCTTTTGCAACGGCATTTTCTACTTGTTTGTTGTAGTCTGCTGCTGTTGCACCTCTTTCAAATAAGACAATTTTTCCGTTTACTTCATTTGGAATTTCCTCTAATTTTGTCCCATTCGGCACAAAAATAAGAGGAGCGGTGACAGCCTCAGTAGAAATTAAAGCATTTGGGGCGGCGCCTGCTTGCCAATTTTTTGAACGTGATAAAGGAGAATCAATAAATCCTACATATTGATCAGGTACAGCAAATGGCTGATATTCTACTTCATATCCCATTGACTGTAATTTCATCCCAACATAGCGAGAAGCCCATTTTTCTGATTGTGTTCCACCAGGGCGCGGGCCAATTGTTTCTGATAAAAAACGGACGTGTTCGATTGCACGGTTAGCATTAACTTGCCCTGTAATAGGTGGAGTTTTGATCGTTTCTGGCGGGGAATCAGCTTTTGCTTGTCCAATTGGAGCTAAGCTGACAGCGAGTGTTGCAGCAAGCAAAGAGCTTACTATTTTTTGTTTCAATGTTCTCTTCATATATTCCGCTCCTATTCTTCTATTCTATCTGACTGACAAAAGAAGACGGATAACGACTCTATTCTATCTCTTGTTTTTTGTATTTTCAATCAATTCAAGTTGAGAAATAAAAGTAGAATTATTTCATATGCATATATGCATATTTTTAGAGAGGATGTATGTGCTATTATTTTAGACAAAGGTTCGCTTTCTTGTTTTGAAAGCCCCTAAATTGCATGTCTAGTGTACCCAAGCTTTAGAATATGTAGAGAAAAAGAAATCTATGGTGAGATTTCTTTTTCTCATGCTTGAACCTTTTGAACATGATAATTGTCATGTTTCCACATTTCATGATAATTATCATTAGATGTAAGGCATCCATATGAAAAGAAGAGAAATCAGTGTGATTTCTCTTTTTTTTGTATAGAAAAAGGAATGCCACTTGCATTCCTTTTATCCCTTACAGTTCAGTTAAAATAATCGGCTCACCGCGTGTTACGACGACTGTATGTTCACATTGTGCAACAAGGCTTTTATCTGGTGTTACAAATGTCCAACCGTCATCGCCGCGTTCAATAATATGGTCAGCCTTCATAGAAATGAAAGGTTCTACAGCGATAACAAGACCATCTTTAAGAAGTGCATTATCCATTGGATCGTAGTAGCTTAGAATGTGATTTGGTGCTTCGTGTAAGCTAAGACCGATGCCATGCCCTGTTAAGTTTTGGATAACGGCATAGCCATTTTTATGAGCAAAGTTAGAAACTGCACGACCGATTTGGTTTTGTTTCGAACCAGCTTTTACTTTTTTCATTGCTGCCCAAAATGCATCTACTGCTGCTTGGCAAAGTTTTTCTTTTTCTTCATCTTGCCCAAGAACAAAAGAGATACCTGTATCTGCATAATAACCGTCAAGTGCCGCAGATACATCAACATTTACTAAGTCGCCTTCTTTTAATACTTGATCTTTTGGAATACCGTGTGCAACTTCTTCATTTACACTAATACAAGTTACACCTGGGAAATCATATTCTTTTTCAGGTGCAGAAATAGCACCGTGCTCATCTAATACTTTTTTACCGATCAAATCAAGCTCTTTCGTTGTCATACCTGGCTTTGCTTGTTTTTTCATCTCTTCGCGTGCAAGCGCAACAACGCGGCCGATTTTTCGTAAACCTTCTAAATCCTTCTCATTACGGATGATCATAAAAAAAACCACTGTCCTTCCTCGAATATATATCTTACACGATTGTATCATGTTTATTTTTGTCCTGCTACTGGCGTACGGTTAGTATACTTTTTAAGGAGCCTTGATGGGTTTCATAGGAACTTCATGACAATTGTCATATTCATATCATGACGTATTTTACTGTTTTCCAGCTCTTCCAATTTATACAATGTAAATATAAGGAACAGTGGAGGTGGCAAGATGGAAAAGATTATTGAAGTAAATGGTGTTTCAAAAACATTTAAACATAAAAAGGCTGTAAATAACGTTTCATTTCATGTAGAGAAGGGGCAGATTGTTGCACTTCTTGGGCCAAACGGTGCAGGGAAAACAACAACAATCTCAATGATGCTTGGATTAAAGGATCCATCAGAAGGAAGTGTTTCTATATTTGGAAAGAGTCCCAAGCAGCGAGCAGTTCGTAATCGCCTCGGTGCAATGCTACAAGAGGTGAGTGTTATCGATAGTATATCAGTGGAGGAAGCAATTGATCTATTTCGCAGCTATTATACGAATCCAGTTGCAAAAGAAACATTACTTCAGTTATCAAATTTAGAATCGGAAAAAAGGCAGCGTTGTGAAAAATTATCAGGTGGTCAAAAAAGAAGATTAAACTTTGCACTCGCACTTGCTGGAAACCCAGATTTATTATTTTTAGATGAACCGACTGTAGGAATGGACATTACATCTAGAAAGGCTTTCTGGGAAACGATTCGAAAGCTAGCGAGTGAAGGGAAAACGATTATTTTGACAACGCATTATTTAGAAGAAGCAGATGCGTTAGCAGATCGAATTTTACTATTTGCAAACGGAGAAATCATTGCTGATGGAACTCCAGAGGAAATGAAAGCAACGATTTCTCGAAAAACCATTTCATTTTACACAAAAGAAAAAATTCCAACAGACTTGCTGAAGGGGTTACCGCATGTTACAGCAGTACAGTTTCATGAACCGCGTGTTATTCTCACAACAGATGATACGGATGCTACGTTGCAAGCAATTTATAAAGAGAATTTACCTGTTACAGATATCTCAGTTGAACGAGGAAGTCTTGATGAAGCGTTTGAACAGTTTGTCGCAAATCAGAAGGAGGGAATTGTATGAAAGCCTTATGGATGCAATGTAAAATAGAAATCTTACGTACGTTTCGCAATAAATTATTTATCTTTTTCTCATTATTAATGCCAGTTCTGTTTTATTACATTTTTACAAATGTCATTCAAGTACCGCAGAACGGAGATGCTTGGAAAGCGCACTATTTAATTTCGATGGCTACTTTCAGTATTGTAGGAACAGCACTTTTTAGTTTTGGTGTGAGACTTTCTCAAGAAAAAGGGCAGGGATGGACACATCTTTTGAAAATTACACCACTTCCAGAGGGAGCATATTTAACAGCTAAAATTATTTCTCAAACAGTGGTAAATGCTTTTTCAATACTTGTGATCTTTATTGCAGGTATGCTAATCAATAACGTGGAATTAACGATCGGGCAATGGATTGGTGCTGGATTATGGCTATTAATAGGTGTGACGCCGTTTTTAGCACTTGGAACGATTGTAGGTTCAATTAAGAAAGCAGATGCAGCTTCTGGTCTCGCAAACATCTTAAATATGAGTTTAGCAGTACTAGGCGGTTTATGGATGCCGATTGAAGTGTTTCCGAAAGTGCTAAGAACAATTGGAGAGTGGACACCAACATATCACTTCGGAAGCGGGGCATGGGATATTGTAGCGGGGAAATCTATAGGCTGGGAGAATATCGCGATTTTAGGAGGTTATTTCCTTATATTTGTTGTAATATCAATATATATAAGAAAAAGACAGGAAGCGGTATAACATGATAGAGAAGAAGTTTGAGATTTTTCCGAAACATATGGGATTCTTTCCGTATATATGGCTTGTATATTTAGCGTTTCCAATCTACACATTACTACAAGAAACTGGTTGGAAACTATTGTTAGGAAGCGGTATGCTAGTAATCTTTGTTTTGGCATACCGACAACTTTATTTTGTGCAAAAGACATTTATGATGTGGGCATGTATACAAATGATCATCGCATTTGTGTTAGGTTTTTTTTATAATCCATATCTTATTTATTTAGGCTTTTTTACTGCAAATGCAATAGCATTTGCACCTACAAAGAAATCATTCCGAATACTATTTTCTTTATTAGTACTAACCGTTATCACATTCATATTTGTATACAGAAATGATTTTTCGTTGACATCTTTTTTAGGTGCTGTACCAATGTTTATTATGATGCTTCTGATGCCTTTTGCTATGCGTAGTTTTAATCAAAAAAAGGTGTTAAGGAACCAGTTAAGTGAAGCAAACGAACAAATTAAAGATCTAGTAAAACGTGAAGAACGTCAGCGAATCGCCAGAGACCTTCACGATACTTTAGGACATACGTTATCCCTCATTACTTTAAAAAGCCAGCTTGTTGAGAAGCTGATTGTAAAAAATCCAGAGCGTGCAAGTATAGAAGCGAAGGAGATTACGCAAACATCGCGCACGGCCTTAAAGCAATTGCGTGAATTGATTTCCGATATGCGGATGATTACTGTGGAAGAAGAGCTTGAGCAAATAAAGGCTATCCTGCAAGCTGCTAATATTTCACTAGAGGTAAAGCAGAAAGCAAATTCTGGTGTATTATCACCACTTGAGCAAAATATTGTAGGTATGTGCTTGCGAGAAGCGGTAACGAACGTTGTAAAGCATAGTAAGGCGACGGAATGTATGGTTTCCTTATTTGAAACGCAAGGAGAACTGATTTTGCAGGTGAAAGATAATGGAGTGGGATTACAAGCACAAAGTCATGATGGGAATGGCATTTTAGGTATGAAAGAACGGCTTGCACTTATTGATGGAGCACTTGAACTAGATGAAACGCATCCTGGGACGATGTTAACGGTGAAGGTTCCAATTGTAATTAGAACAGGAAAAGATGAGGTGAGAGCATGATTAGAATCATCATTGCTGAGGATCAACGAATGCTTAGGGGAGCGCTCGGAGCTCTGCTTGATTTAGAAGATGACATTGAAGTGGTAGGGCAGGCGGAGAATGGTGAAGAAGCTTTAAAATTAATTGAAAAGTTGCAGCCAGATATAAGTATTATGGATATTGAAATGCCGATTCAAAGTGGTTTAGATGTTGCAGAGGAATTGCAAAAGAAAAAATTACTATGCAAAGTAATGATTTTAACAACATTCGCACGTCCAGGTTATTTTGAAAGAGCAATGAAAGCAGGAGTTCATGGATATTTATTAAAGGATAGCCCAAGTGAAGATTTAGCAGCCGCAATCCGTAATGTAATGCAAGGGAAACGAGAGATTTCCCCTGAATTAATGTTTGGACTATGGCAAGAGAAAAATCCGTTATCAGATCGTGAGAAAGAAGTACTTTTGTTAGCGAAAGAAGGAAAAACAGCAAATGAAATTGCCAAGAAACTGTATCTTTCATCTGGTACTGTACGGAATTATATTTCAGATGTGTTAACAAAATTAAATGCGAAAAACCGAATTGAAGCAATTGCGATTGCGGAAGAAAAGGGCTGGATATGAAAAAAGATGTTTACCGGTTATAGTGGTAAACATCTTTTTATTCTTTTTTTTGAACCTCTATCACTAAAATGTAAAGTCTATGACATAATATAGATTTTACTTCATTTTTCGACAAAAAATTTGTTATAGTAAGATTAGGTTGCTGTTCTAGATTTTGGACAACTTTACCACTAATTGTCTTAATTACCCCATGTTTATCTACTTGAGCAATGATGTCTTGGTCATATATTTCATCATTTTTATATGATTGGGAAAGACATACTTCGGTTTGATTTTCTTGTAGGTTGAAATTCAACATCTTTTCAGTGGTAACTTGTTTTTGTTACGCGTTAACCTCTTTTGCTTCATCTTTTAAGTATTTTTAGTAATATTTCCTATTGTTACGTTTTGTGGTTCAGTTTATTTACTAATTATCAAGCTAGGTTGAGTAACTTCAATGTTCACTTCATTGTTATTAATTTTTGGGGCACGATAATTGCTGCTACATGATAAGGGATAGAATAGAACAGAAGTAAGGAATATACTAGCAACTTTTATATTATTCATCTCTAACATTTGGAGTCTTGTATGTGTATAAGATGATTTATAAGAAAAGTGTGCTAAATGATATATATTATGCAATATTTCATGTTTAAAAGTGCCGGAAAACTATTATTGTAGTGGTATGACAACTTGAAAAGTTAGATTTCTGTAATGGGATGGTGAGCTATTATGCACGCAGAAAAGCTGGGAGCTGAAATAAAGAAAATTAGAATGTTAAGAGGTTTAACACAAAAGCAGTTGTCTGAGAATATATGTCATCAATCAGAGGTAAGCAGGATTGAGTCAGGAACGGTATATCCAAGTATGGATATACTGCAAGGGATTGCAGCAAAGCTAAGGGTTCCCATTATTCATTTTTATGAGGTTCTTCTTTATTCTGACCTCGAAAGAAAGAAAAAGTTTAAGAATCAAATTCAATTATTGTGTAAGAAGAAGCAGTATGATGAAATTCATAAAATTGTTTCAGAGGAGTTAAAGAAAGAAGAATGTCATCCTGAATTTAAGCAATTTCTTCTATGGTATTATCATTTATCTTCTTATGCTTTAAAGAAAGTCAATTTTGAATACTGCATCTCAGAGCTGAAAAATATAATCCATCGGCAATATGGTGGGGTAGATGTGTTTCAAAATTTATATATCGAAAATTCGATTGCTATTATTTATGCAGAAAATAACCATTTAGAAAAAGCTATTACATTATTTCAAGATATTTTACAACAGCTGGAGTCATTGCAGAGTGATCAAGATTTTGTTGTTAAGGTTCGATATAATTATGCGAAAGCTTTATGTTTAAATAATGAATATGCAAAGTCGCTTCAGCAAGTAGATAAAGCAATTGAAACGTCGCGACTTATTGGGAGTATGCAGCTTCTTGGGCAACTGTATTATCAAAAGGGAGAGTGCTTAGAGAAATTAATTTATCCACCAAGAGAAATTACAGTTGTTTATGAAAAGGCTTTATTCTTTTTTGATTTACTAGATTTACATTCTAACAAAGAGATATTATTAGCAAAAATGGGATTAGCTGATCGTAATGAACAGACAATATTCTCTAGCTAATTAAATTGATTCCGCTATTCGTGGACAGTAATTCCCCCACTTCAAGATTAAAAGAGAAAAGAGGAAGATAGGTGGACGATAACTGCCCGTAAAAGCCCAGTCGGTGAGGGCTAACAATCAGTGCGGAATGAAGAGTACTCCCACTGATGGAAGTTTCATTCTGTATTTTTAAATAATGAAACCATAAGAGAATATGCATAATTGCATTTTTAAAAGAAATTATTTCATGATATATTTAGAGAAAATAGAGCATAGGGTGATGAGTGATGAAAAAAATTCTTGCATGCGGTTTAATGGCAATGGCAATGCTAGCTGGTATTGCATTCGGAGTGAGTCAAGATCACGCATTAACAAATCAACAGGAACAAGTACAATTAGCTTCAGATATACCATTTGAACATTAAGATAAAAAAGAACCCAAGTGAGGGTTCTTTATTTTTGTTAGGGATAAAAGTGTTAGATAATTCAAAGCTCTTGAATGTAGTCAAAGGTTTAGGTATGTAAGAATGATTATTATTCCTTGCTCTTAACACCTTCGGCAATTACACCAAAGAGAAGAGAATCGTGAAACAGCGTTACAATTACCATTGTAACGCTGCACCGCTTATTCGTCTCACTCCTCTTATAGAAGCAAGTTCATCTACGAACTGAAAAAGTGCTAAATCTTTTTGTTTACTCTCAATCATAATATCGAAATCTTGATTTAGTTCTCTCGTGATGTGTAAAAAGGGTTTTATAAATGTAGCATCAATATAATTAGCGTGTGACCTGAATTCCTTCTCTGATTTTGGTGAAGAAATATGAACCTTAGGAATGGTATTTGTATGATCCCACGTTTTGAAAATAGCTGGTAGCAGTGCTTCTAACGGTTCATCACAAAGATTTGCCATGTGATGATGATAATCAAATATAAAAGGGATTCTTTCTAGCTTACAAACGGCTAATGTTTCAGAAGCTGTATATGTTTTATCATCATTTTCAAGTGTCATTTGCTGCTTGATATGAGGGGGGAGCTTTTTTAAGTTTTCATGAAAGCGTAGTAAAGCTTTCTCTTTGTTGCCGTATGCACCTCCAATATGGATATTAATGTAGGAAGAGTCTGCTAATCCCATTGCATCTAATACGTTATAGTGATATGTCATATCTAAAACCGCATTATCTGTAATATGAGGTTTTTCACTTGTAAATAATGTGAATTGATTTGGATGAAAGCTGACTCGTAAGTTATGCTCTCGAATTAATTTCCCCATCTTACGCCAAAAGGGTGTAAATATATCGATATAATCAAAATCAACTTCAGGATGGGTTGCGAGCGGGACGATAGAAGATGATAATCGGTATAATGGAATTTCATGTGCGATATTGTAATGCAGGATACGTAATGTATGCATAAGGTTTTGCATTGTAATATTATATAATTTTTCTTCTCGTTCCTGTTTCCCAAGCTTTTTCCACGTTGTAAACGTCATTGTTTTTGCAGGAGAACAGTCCCACAAAGCGACTGCATGTGAGACATACCCAAAGCGCATAATCATCTGTCCTACCCCCGTTATTTATTATTTAATTATAAAAGTTTCATTTCATAAGAAAAACGCTAGTAACGTCCCAATCCATTCTTTACTTTTATCAACAAGGGAGAGGGAGGAAACCTCTTTCCATGTAAGCAATGTAGATCCCTCTATATCTTTGCTAATGTGCACCTTAATTTCTTGTATAAAAGCCCGATCATATAGGAGACAATTTATTTCATGATTGATGTATATACTTCTCATATCAAAATTAGCTGTTCCGATATCACAAATATGATTATCTACCATAATAATTTTCGCGTGAAAAAATCCTTGTTGAAATTCATAAATATGACACCCTGCTCTCATCAATTTCCGGCAGTATGGTAATTTAGCTTCGCGAACGAGTGGGTGATCTGCTTTTTTAGGAACGAGAATCGTAATGCGAACACCTCGTTTTTTTGCTTGTAATAATGCATTCATTACTATTTTTCCCGGAATGAAATAGGGTGTCCCAATATATAATTCCTCTTTTGCACTTTCAATAAGTGATACAAATGTTTCCTGTAAATAGGCACCGTCTGTTGGGATAAAGCGGTGTAGCATAGGACCTGGAAACTGTTTAGGAAAAAATGATGCTTCTTCTAATAAATCTTCATTTGTATCATCGCGCCAATCGTGCAAAAATTGTTTTTGTAAATCTTGTACGCCTTCGCCGGTCAGGCGTAAATGATAATCACGCCAAAGGCCCAATTCAGGATCATGCCCCAAATATTCTTCTCCGATGTTGAAACCTCCAATATAGCCAATTTCCCCATCGATAATCGTAATTTTTCTATGATTTCTTTGGTTTGCAGAAAAAAAGAGAAAAGGGATCTTGATTTTATGGCAATATGAAAAAGATACACCATGTTGCCTGAGTGAGCGAATGGCTTCATCTGATAAACGATGGCTTCCTATACGATCGAGAAGGAGGCGTACTTCTATACCTTGTTTGGCTTTTTCAGTGAGAAGCTGTAAAAAGGTTTGACTAATTTCATCATTTTTGACAATGAAAAATAAAATATGTATATGATGCTTTGCCCTCTTTATATCCAGAAATAAATCATTGTATAAATTTGTTCCCCATGTATACAATTTAAAGTTGCTACGTCGTAAGGGAAAGGGGCGGGACTTTATTTTTTTTAAATGATGTTTTCTTCCAAGTAAAAAGTCGAGTGAGACCCATATGACTAAGCATATTAGTAATAGAGATAAAAAGACCATTATCAAATTACCTCCTGAGAATTCATTCTTATAGTTTCACCTAAATAAACAGCTTTATGAAAAAATGTTGTGTTGTATAACAAAAAACTGTTGACTGAATGCTCACTCATTATATAATGGGGATAGGGGATATAATTCAGAAAATTATTTATTTTCGAAGATTCTAAAAGAAAGAGGGCTTACAAAGAGAGGGGTATCATAAAAATGAATAGTTTACTGATCATTAATTGGCTGGCTGCCATTGCTGTTATTGCTTATGCTGGATATTTGTTTGTATATTTGATACGAACAAGGATGGCCTACATACAATTAGGAAAAAAAGTAGAATTTGATCGCCGCTTTAAAGAGAGGTGGGATATTCTTAAGGTTAACGTTTTCGGTCAAAAAAAATTGCTGAAAGATAAGAAAAGCGGTATCATGCACGTTATGTTTTTTTACGGATTTATTCTTGTCCAATTTGGAGCAATTGACTTCGTTTGGAAAGGATTAGCACCAGGATCACATCTTCCATTTGGACCACTATACCCTGCATTTACATTCTTCCAGGAAATTATCACACTTATGATTTTAATCGCAGTTTTTTGGGCTTTTCATAGAAGATACGTTGAAAAACTTGTTCGTTTAAAACGTAATTTTAAATCAGGCCTTGTTCTTATTTTTATCGGAGGCTTAATGCTTTCTGTACTACTTGGTAACGGAATGGGCATTATATGGCACGGCGAAGAGCTTTCGTGGAGCGAACCAATCGCTTCTGGAATCGCTTACGTTTTCTCAGGAATAAATGAAACCGCAGCTATTTCTGTGTTCTATTTCTCTTGGTGGGTGCATCTACTTATTTTGTTAACGTTTTTAGTTTATGTACCACAATCAAAACACGCACATTTAATTGCCGGACCTGCTAATGTATTCTTTACTCGCCTTTCTAATCCAGGGAAACTTGAAAAAATTGATTTTGAAGATGAGACACAAGAAACATTCGGCGTTGGGAAAATTGAGGATTTCAAACAGACGCAGCTTATTGATTTATACGCTTGTGTAGAGTGCGGGCGCTGTACAAATATGTGCCCGGCAACAGGAACGGGCAAAATGTTGTCACCAATGGATTTAATTTTAAAACTTCGCGATCACTTAACGGATAAGGGGGCAGCGGTAACATCACGGGCTCCATGGGTTCCGGCGGTTGCGTTTAACAATACACAAGGAAATCAGTTAGCGATGATGGCAGCGGGGCAAGGGCAACAAGAATCGGCTGCTACAGCACTTGCTTATGATCCAAGTTTAATCGGAGACGTCATTACAGAAGAAGAGATTTGGGCATGTACAACGTGCCGTAACTGTGAAGATCAATGCCCAGTTATGAATGAACACGTTGACAAAGTTATTGATTTACGTCGTTATCTCGTTTTAACAGAAGGAAAAATGGATCCAGAAGCGCAGCGTGCGATGACAAATATTGAGCGCCAAGGGAATCCGTGGGGGCTGAACCGTAAAGAGCGTGAAACGTGGCGCCAAGGCGATGATGAAGTAACCGTTCCAACTGTGAAAGAGAAAACAAAGGCTGGCGAAGAGTTCGAATATTTATTCTGGGTAGGATCAATGGGATCTTATGATAACCGCAGTCAGAAAATTGCGATATCATTTGCGAAGCTGATGAATAAAGCGGGCATTTCCTTTGCGATTCTTGGTAATAAAGAAAAGAACTCGGGAGATACGCCGCGCCGCCTTGGAAACGAATTTGTATTCCAAGAGATGGCCACAAAGAACATTGAAGAATTTGAAAAAGCAGGCGTGAAGAAAATCGTTACGATTGATCCGCATGCCTATAACACATTTAAAAATGAGTATCCAGACTTTGGCCTACAAGCAGAAGTCTATCACCATACAGAATTATTAGCACAGTGGGTGAAAGAAGGACGATTAGAGCCGGTTCACCGTATTGAAGAGACGATTACGTATCATGACTCCTGTTATTTAGGAAGATACAACGAAGTATATGAAGCACCGCGCAGTATTTTAAAAGCAATTCCAGGTGTGAAAGTTGTTGAAATGGAGCGTAATCGTGAAACAGGCATGTGCTGCGGTGCAGGCGGCGGACTTATGTGGATGGAAGAAACAACAGGTTCGCGCATTAACGTTGCACGTACAGAACAAGCACTTGCTGTGAAACCGTCAATCATTGGTACGGGATGCCCGTACTGCCTAACGATGATTAGTGACGGTACGAAAGCAAAAGAAGTAGAAGAGCAAGTTCAGACACTTGATGTAACAGAGATTTTAGAACGCTCTGTAATTGGGGCTAAAAAAGAAGTTATGTAATACGTAAGAATCCATACAACTTTAGAAAGAGGTGCAAGATTTGCACCTCTTCTCAGCGTAGGAGTATCGAGCGGGCGCTCAGCGCCGAAAAAAGAAATGGGGGAAATAAACGTGGTAAGAACAGTTATTTTAAGTGCTGCAAGAACGCCGGTTGGAAAGTTTGGGGGATCTTTAAAGGATGTAAAAGCAACGGAACTTGGAGGAATTGCGATTAAAGCTGCGCTTGAGCGAGCGGATGTTGCTGCAAATGATGTTGAAGAAGTTATATTCGGAGCGGTGATTCAAGGAGGACAGGGGCAAATTCCTTCGCGCCAAGCGGCGAGAGAAGCTGGACTTCCCTGGGAAACTCGTACAGAAACAGTGAATAAAGTTTGTGCATCTGGTCTTCGTGCTGTAACAATGGCTGATCAAATTATTCGTACTGGAGATCAAACGCTTATTGTAGCAGGCGGAATGGAATCAATGAGCAATAGTCCTTATATTTTACAAGGTGCACGATGGGGATACCGGATGGGACATAATCAAGTTGCCGATCTAAATGTAGTAGATGGCTTAACGTGTTCATTTTCTGGCGTACATATGGGTGTGTATGGCGGAGAAGTCGCGAAGGAGGACGGAATCTCTCGCGAAGTGCAAGATGAATGGGCATATCGCAGTCATCAGCGTGCAGTTTCTGCGCAGAAGGAAGGTCGATTTGAAGAGGAAATCGTACCAGTATCTGTACCGCAGCGAAAAGGTGAGCCGATTGTTGTTACAAAAGATGAAGCGCCGCGCGAAGATACAACAGTTGAAAAGCTAGCAAAGCTAAAGCCTGTATTTGATAAAACAGCGGCAGTAACGGCTGGAAATGCACCAGGGTTAAATGATGGCGGCGCGGCGCTTGTATTAATGAGCGAGGACAGAGCGCAGCAAGAAGGAAGAAAACCGTTAGCGACGATTTTAGCACATACAGCAATTGCGGTAGAAGCGAAAGATTTCCCAAGAACACCAGGGTATGCGATTAATGAGCTTTTGAAGAAAACAGGTAAGACAGTGGATGAGATTGACTTATTTGAGATTAACGAAGCCTTTGCAGCAGTTGCAATTGCGAGTGCAAATATTGCAGGAATTGATCCGGAAAAAATTAACGTAAACGGTGGCGCGGTTGCGATGGGACATCCAATTGGAGCAAGCGGGGCACGGATTATTGTAACGCTTATTCATGCATTGAAGCAACGCGGCGGCGGCATTGGAATTGCATCGATTTGCAGCGGCGGTGGCCAAGGCGACGCGATTATGATTGAAGTTCATTAATAAAAAGGGGGAGAAAAAATGAGTGTGCAAAAAATTGTTGTAATCGGTGCGGGGCAAATGGGTTCAGGTATTGCACAAGTATGTGCGATGGCAGGATATGACGTATATATGCAGGATTTGAAACAAGAGCAATTAGATCGGGGATTATCCATTATTACAAAAAACTTAGCACGCCAAGTAGAAAAAGGACGCATGGATGAAGAGTCAAAGGAAGCAACTTTAAATCGTCTTACAGCGACGCTTGAATTAAATTGTGTAAAAGAAGCAGATCTTGTTATTGAGGCAGCCGTTGAGAAAATGGATATTAAAAAGAAAATTTTCGCGAATTTAGATGAAATTGCACCAGAACATGCGATTTTGGCGACAAATACATCGTCTTTACCAATTACAGAAATTGCAGCGGTAACGAAAAGACCAGAGAAAGTAATTGGGATGCACTTTATGAATCCAGTTCCGGTTATGAAGCTTGTTGAAATCATTCGGGGTCTTGCAACAGATGATGCAGTATACGAAACAATCGAAGACATTACAAAGAAAATCGGAAAAGTACCAGTTGAAGTAAATGATTTCCCTGGATTTGTTTCCAACCGTATTTTATTACCGATGATTAATGAAGCGATTTATACGCTATATGAAGGCGTCGCAACAAAAGAAGCAATTGATGAAGTGATGAAGCTCGGTATGAATCATCCAATGGGGCCGTTAACATTAGCAGATTTTATTGGTCTAGATACGTGTTTATACATTATGGAGGTTCTGCATGAAGGACTAGGAGATAGTAAGTATCGCCCATGTCCGTTATTACGTAAATATGTAAATGCTGGTTGGTTAGGTCGAAAAACAGGTCGTGGTTTCTACGTATACGAATAGAAAGCAAGGGTAGGTCTCCCTCTTTTTTACAAAGTAGTGGTCTTACCAGGTGGTTGAAAAAAGATATATCGCAAATGGGGGCGGGGCATATGAATTTTCGTTTTACAGAAGAGCAGCAGATGATGAGGAAAATGGTTCGAGATTTTGCACAAAAGGAAATCGCTCCCTTTGTTCCAGAGATGGAACAAGGGGTGTTTCCTAGAGAGATTTTGAAGAAAATGGGTGAACTTGGACTTATGGGGATTCCAGCACCAGCGAAATATGGCGGTGCGGAAATGGATTTCATTTCTTACATTTTAGCTATTGAGGAATTATCAAAGGTGAGCGCGACAATTGGTGTTATTTTGGCGGTACACACATCGGTTGGAACAAACCCAATTTTATATTTTGGAACAGAAGAACAAAAGCAAAAATATGTTTCTAAACTAGCGACGGGTGAATACTTAGGTGCATTTGCTTTAACTGAGCCAAATGCGGGATCAGATGCAGGTAGCTTAAAATCAAGAGCCGTAAAGCAAGGTGATCACTATGTCATTAACGGTTCGAAAGTATTTATTACAAACGGTGGCGAGGCGGATACATATATCGTGTTTGCTTCTACGAATCCAGATGCAGGGAAGAGCGGAATTTCTGCGTTTATTGTAGAGAAAGATACACCAGGCTTAATCGTTGGAAAAGACGAACATAAGATGGGACTGCTTGGTTCTCGTACAGTGCAATTAACATTTGAAGATATGAAAGTACCAGTAGAAAACCTGCTTGGTGAAGAAGGACAAGGTTTTAAAGTAGCGATGGCGAATTTAGATGTTGGTCGCATTGGTATTGGAGCACAGGCACTTGGCATCGCCGAGGCAGCGCTAGCATGTGCAGTGGATTATGCGAAGGAGCGTCAGCAATTTGGAAAGCCAATTGCCGCGCAGCAAGGACTGGGCTTTAAACTGGCGGATATGGCTACGAGCATAGAAGCTGCGAGGTTACTTGTATATAGAGCGGCATCGCTTAGGGCACAGGGACTTCCTTGCGGGAAGGAAGCATCTATCGCAAAGCTGTTTGCTTCGAAAACAGCGGTCGATGTCGCAATTGAAGCGGTACAAGTATTTGGCGGTTACGGCTATACGAAAGATTATCCAGTTGAGCGATTTTTCCGTGATGCAAAAATTTGTGAGATTTATGAAGGAACGAGTGAAATACAGCGGCTTGTTATTAGCCGAGCATTATAAAGAGAAGAGAGAGTGAGGGGAAGGAACATGGATTTTAAATTATCAGAAGAGCATGAAATGATACGAAAAATGGTTCGAGATTTTGCGAGAAATGAAGTGGCGCCGACAGCAGCGGAGCGAGATGAAGAAGAACGATTTGACCGCGCTTTATTTGACCAAATGGCGGACCTTGGTTTAACAGGAATTCCATGGCCTGAAGAATACGGCGGGATTGGAAGCGATTACTTAGCGTATGTGATTGCTGTAGAAGAGTTATCTCGTGTTTGCGCTTCGACAGGTGTCACGTTATCTGCTCATACTTCGCTTGCTGGTTGGCCCATTTTTAAATTTGGAACAGAGGAACAAAAACAAAAGTTTTTACGCCCGATGGCAGAAGGGAAGAAAATTGGTGCATATGGTTTAACAGAGCCAGGTTCTGGTTCAGATGCAGGCGGAATGAGAACGACAGCGAAGCGAGATGGGGATCACTACATTTTAAATGGTTCTAAGATTTTTATTACAAATGGCGGCATTGCTGATATTTATGTTGTCTTTGCATTGACTGATCCAGAATCAAAGCAGCGCGGCACAAGTGCATTCATTGTAGAAAGCGATGCGCTAGGATTTTCAGTTGGTAAGAAAGAGAGCAAGCTTGGGATTCGCTCTTCACCAACAACAGAAATCATGTTTGAAGACTGCCGTATTCCTGCTGAAAATTTACTTGGCGAAGAAGGACAAGGGTTCAAAATTGCAATGCAGACGCTAGACGGTGGTCGTAACGGTATTGCGGCGCAAGCTGTTGGTATTGCGCAAGGAGCTTTAGATGCTTCTGTGGAGTATGCAAGAGAACGGCATCAGTTTGGAAAGCCAATTGCTGCGCAGCAAGGAATTGGTTTTAAATTAGCAGATATGGCGACAAGTGTAGAGGCAGCACGCCTATTAACATACCAAGCTGCTTGGCTAGAATCAGAAGGACTTCCGTACGGAAAAGAATCAGCGATGTCGAAGGTGTTTGCTGGGGATACAGCGATGAAAGTAACGACGGAAGCAGTACAAGTATTTGGTGGTTACGGTTATACGAAAGATTACCCGGTAGAACGGTTCATGCGTGATGCAAAGATTACGCAAATTTATGAGGGAACACAAGAGATTCAAAGGCTTGTAATTTCTCGCATGTTAACGAAATAAGAGAAAAAGCGTAGGTATTTTCCTACGCTTTTTCCTTCCAAATGGTAGAGAGAGGTGAAGAGGATGGTTAAGCACAATGTGCATGCGTCTGTAAAGGATGAGAAATTGGTTGCACTAAGGCGCGAGCAGATGATTAAAGGAGCGGTGCAGCTCTTTAAGCAAAAGGGATTTCCTCGTACAACAACGAGGGAAATTGCAAAAGCGGCCGGGTTTAGTATTGGGACACTTTACGAATATATCCGTACGAAAGATGATGTGTTGTATTTAGTATGTGATAGTATTTATGAACATGTAAAAGAACGATTAGAAGAAGTGGTCTGCACGGAAAAAGGAAGCGTTGAAAGTTTAAGGGTAGCCATTACGAATTATTTTAAAGTAATGGATGAGTTGCAAGAAGAAGTATTAATTATGTATCAAGAAGTTCGTTTTTTACCGAAAGAGTCTCTTCCATATGTACTAGAAAAAGAGTTTCAAATGGTGGGAATGTTTGAAAATATTTTAGAACAGTGTACGAAAAATGGCACATTTACATTAACGAAAAAGGAAATTCAACTGCTGGCTCATAATATTTTCATTCAAGGACAAATGTGGGGATTTAGACGCTGGGCCCTGCAAAAACTTTATACGTTAGAGGAATATACAGAAATGCAGATTAGGTATGTATTACATGGCGCGCATATGCTTCCGAAATAAAACGATATTAGGCGGGAGAGAGCATCTAGCCATGCATAGAAGCGGCCAGTGCCTTTTTTAGCTCCATGCCGAGTGAGACCAGAAGGAGAAAATGAGAGGAAATCCCCACTGATTAAAGTTTCACTTTATATAGTCCCTACAGGTTAATCTTGTAAATACTGGTCTGTAATCACTTTTATCGATTGCTCGTGAAAGTTTCCCGTTTTTTTTGTAGCATATTTGTTGGAGTTTTGTTTATAATGAATAGTATGGATTTTTTTAAACAGGCCGTTATATATAGGATTATATTTTAAGAAAGGAAGTGCCGCATAAGTGGATTTTAAGAAATATTCACCAGAAGAGCTAAAAGAATTATCCATGATTGAAGTTGTACATAGTGTTTTAGAGGATAAAAGACAGGCAACGTCATTCCATGATTTAGTTCAGGAAATCGCTCAAGTGCTGGGACTATCTCAAGAACAAGTTGCTGCGAAGATCGCACAATTCTATACAGATTTAAATATTGATGGACGTTTCATCAATTTAGGAGAAAACCGTTGGGGGATACGCAGTTGGTACCCATACGAGCAAATTGATGAAGAAATTTTACCTCAGCCAAAGCCTAAGAAAAAACGTAAGGTTGAAGAGGAAGAAGATTTTGATGACTACATTGAAGAAGACGAAGACGACTTCGACGGTGATGACGAAGAAGATGATGATGTAGAAGATTTGGACAAGGTTCTTGACGAAGACGATGATCTTGATGATTTAGATGAAGATGATGAAGAGGAAGAATTCGCTGACGAAGAACTTGAGTATGATGAAACAGAAGAAGAAGAGGAAGAAGTGTAGTTCTTGACTTTTTATTATCGTCCATGTAGAATCATTTTTGGGCTCTTTAAAACAGGACGATAATACTTTTAAAGTGTAAATATAAAAGAAAATTGCTCCCTACTTATTACTTTTCGTGATGAGGGGAGCAATTTTCTTTTTTGTTTTTTGTTTAGAAAATAAAAAGAGTCTAACAATAAGATAGATAAGGTGTTATCTACATACGTTGCGCTTTGCAACGGTGATTATATAACAACAAAGTAGAAGGGAGTACTTTTATGACTAAGTATATTTTCGTAACAGGCGGTGTAGTATCTTCTTTAGGGAAAGGGATTACAGCAGCATCTCTTGGAAGACTTTTAAAAAATCGTGGTTTAAACGTAACAATCCAAAAGTTTGACCCATACATTAACGTAGACCCAGGGACAATGAGCCCATACCAACACGGTGAGGTATTCGTAACAGATGATGGCGCAGAAACAGACTTAGACCTTGGTCACTATGAGCGTTTCATTGACATTAACTTAAACAAATACAGCAACGTAACAACAGGTAAAATTTACTCTTCTGTTCTTCAAAAAGAGCGTCGTGGTGAATATTTAGGAGGAACAGTTCAAGTTATTCCTCACATTACAAATGAAATTAAAGAACGTGTATATCGTTCAGGCCGCGAAACAAATGCGGACGTTGTTATTACAGAAATCGGGGGAACTGTTGGTGACATCGAGTCTCTACCATTCCTAGAAGCAATTCGCCAAATTAAGAGTGATATTGGTCGTGACAACGTAATGTATATTCACTGTACATTAATCCCGTACTTAAAAGCAGCGGGTGAAATGAAAACAAAACCAACGCAACATAGCGTTAAAGAACTTCGTAGCTTAGGTATTCAGCCAAATATTATCGTTGTTCGTACAGAATTGCCTGTTTCTCAAGATATGAAAGACAAACTTGCTTTATTCTGTGACATCGATACAAAAGCAGTTATCGAAGCGCGTGATGCAGATACGTTATATGCAGTTCCATTATCGCTTCAAGAGCAAAATATGGACCAAATCGTTTGCGATCACTTAAAACTAGACAATCCAGCTGCAGATATGACAGAGTGGACTGCATTAGTTGAAAAAGTACGTAACCTATCTAAGAAAACAAAAATCGCTCTTGTTGGTAAATATGTAGAACTTCAAGATGCATACATTTCTGTTGTAGAAGCACTTCGCCATGCAGGATATTCATTTGATACAGATGTAGAAGTGAAATGGGTAAATGCTGAGCACGTAACAGCAGAAAACGTAAAAGAATTAGTTGGCGACACAGACGGTATCCTTGTACCAGGTGGCTTCGGCGATCGCGGTGTAGAAGGGAAAGTCGCTGCAATTCAATATGCACGTGAAAATAAAGTTCCATTCTTAGGAATTTGCTTAGGAATGCAACTTGCATCAATCGAATTTGCACGTAACGTATTAGGATTAGAAGGGGCTAACTCTTCTGAAATTAATCCTGACACGCCTTATGCAATTATTGACTTATTACCAGAACAAAAAGATGTAGAAGACTTAGGTGGCACACTTCGTCTTGGTCTATACCCATGTAAGCTTACTCCAGAAACAAATGCTTACAATGCGTATAATGAACCAGTTGTATACGAGCGTCATCGTCATCGTTATGAGTTCAACAACGAATTCCGTAAAGACATGGAAGGCGCTGGATTTATCTTCTCTGGTACAAGCCCAGATGGTCGTTTAGTAGAGATCATTGAATTACAAGATCACCCTTGGTTCGTGGCAGCACAGTTCCACCCAGAACTTGTATCTCGTCCAAACCGTCCACAACCATTGTTCCATGATTTCGTAAAAGCTTCTATTACGAATAAAGAAAGCAAGTAATAAAAAAGGCGTCCAAATTTGGACGCCTTTTTCTTTTACTCATATTCGTTTATCATTTCATCAATTGTAAATTTTAATCCGTGATAAGCAAATAGGGATAAGATTAAACTTGGGAACCCATAACGGTTGCCTTCATCATCCGGGATTAAACCTTTTAGCAATTTTGTATCAATATGTACATCTGTGAATTGTTCTAGTGAGACTTCGCCATTTTGGATGGCTGAAATACCAACAATGGAGTGTCCTTCTTCTTGTAGCTGCTTCGCTAATGAAATAATATTTTCATCTGTTGAAAAACGACTGATAAGAAGTACGCGGTCTGCGGATGTCACTTCTGCTTTTGTACCATTTTCGATTAAGCGCTTTGCATGTTTTAGCGGCTCTGCGCCGTGTAATGCTTCCGAAACAACGCCGTCCATTTCGTTTGTACCGTGTAAATAAACGATGCCATCACCAACTAACGCTTGCGCAAGTAGACGGGCACTATCTTCTATATTCATCTCTTCTTTTTGAGAAATCTTTGTGAAATAGCCGCTTAGCTGAGTAGAAAAAATTTTTAACATTGTATTGCTCCTTTCGATTGTATTAAGGCGGCTTTCATTATAGCTTATTTTTTTAGAAAGGCGAAGTAATAGAGGTAGCATAACAAAATAGTAGGCGGTAAAATAAGAAAGAAATGGGAAGGAATTTGGTAAAGAATAGCGAAAATAAATCGAATAAGATATAAGAAGCTTTTAATCTTGTATTTACACAGAAAGGTTGGGGACTATGGAAGGGAAAATTTTAATCGTTGATGATCAATACGGCATTCGTGTGTTATTGCATGAAGTGTTCCAAAAAGAAGGTTATCAAACGTTCCAAGCAGCAAATGGATTTCAAGCTTTAGATATTGTGAAAAAGGATAATCCAGATTTAGTTATTCTAGATATGAAAATTCCAGGTATGGATGGTATAGAGATTTTAAAACATGTGAAAGAAATTAACGAAGATATTAAAGTTATTTTAATGACTGCTTATGGGGAGTTGGATATGATCCAAGAAGCGAAAGATTTAGGAGCTTTAATGCACTTTGCTAAGCCGTTTGATATTGATGAAATTCGCCAAGCAGTACGAAATGAAATCGCTGTAGAGGCTTAAAAATGAATTTTTTATAAAAAATATGAAAAAAAGCGTTTACATGGACTGATGAGCAGGTGAATACAGTTGAGTTTTTGAGTACAAGTTGTTATCCTATTGAGTGTAGAAAAAAGTCCGGTATGTAGATATACATATTTTACCTTATTCTGGTCATACTACCAGCGATAAGAACTTATCGGATACAAAAAACGTTTTTTAGGAGGATTCATCATGCCTTTAGTTTCCATGAAAGAAATGCTAAACAAAGCACTAGAAGGAAAATACGCAGTTGGTCAATTCAACATGAACAACTTAGAGTGGACTCAAGCTATCTTAGCTGCTGCGGAAGAAGAAAAATCTCCTGTAATCTTAGGTGTATCTGAGGGTGCAGCTCGTCATATGACTGGTTTCAAAACAGTTGTAGCTATGGTTAAAGCTTTAATCGAAGAAATGAACATCACTGTTCCTGTAGCGATTCACCTTGACCATGGTTCAAGCTTCGAAAAATGTAAAGAAGCAATCGATGCAGGTTTCACATCTGTAATGATCGACGCTTCTCACCACCCATTCGAAGAAAACGTTGAAACTACTAAAAAAGTAGTAGAATACGCACACGCTCGTAACGTATCTGTAGAAGCTGAGCTTGGTACAGTTGGCGGACAAGAAGACGATGTAATCGCTGAAGGCGTTATCTATGCTAATCCTGAAGAGTGTAAACACCTTGTTGAAGCAACAGGTATCGATTGCCTAGCTCCAGCTCTAGGTTCTGTACACGGCCCTTACAAAGGTGAGCCTAACTTAGGATTTAAAGAAATGGAACAAGTTCGCGACTTCACTGGTGTACCTTTAGTACTTCACGGTGGTACTGGTATCCCAACTGCTGATATCGTAAAAGCTATTTCTTTAGGTACTTCAAAAATCAACGTAAACACTGAGAACCAAATTGAGTTTACAAAAGCTGTTCGTGAAGTATTAAACAAAGATCAAGAAGTTTACGATCCTCGTAAATTTATCGGACCTGGCCGCGAAGCTATCAAAGCAACTGTTATTGGTAAAATTCGTGAATTCGGTTCTAACGGTAAAGCGTAAGAATAAAATTCCGTTTTGGAAACCGTCTAGTCTTTTAGACGGTTTCCTTTCGTTGTATAATGAAAGCGTGAACAAGTCTTAAGATTAAATGAATTGCCAATTTATTCACATGAACTGTAAGGAAATGTGAAAATGGAAAATGGTGTGAATGATTCTATTAATAAACGTTATCATGTATCTAAGATGAATTGACGAGTATAGCTTGACGGGCAGTTAGTCTTCATCTACTCGCCTAAAGCCTACCTATTTTAAGGTGAGGGCTTACCGCTTGTTAAGTTGAGGAAAGGGAAAAGTCAAAAATGATTGGCTCTTTTGTTTTTCTTGATAGTATGCTGAACAAATGAGATTCTTAAGGAAAATAAATACATTCATAAGAAGGGAGCTCAACATGGAAAAGTTGCTGATTGAAGGTGGAAGACCTTTAAACGGATCAATTCGCGTGAGCGGTGCAAAGAACAGTGCTGTCGCTCTAATTCCAGCGACCATTTTAGCTGATACTCCAGTGACCATCGGTGGTGTACCTAATATTTCAGATGTGAAGATGTTAGGAGACCTATTAGAGGAAATTGGAGGAGTTGTAACGTACAATCAGGAGGAAGAGATGACGGTTGATCCTTCCAAAATGGTTGCTATGCCCTTGCCGAACGGGAAGGTAAAAAAATTACGTGCTTCTTATTACTTGATGGGCGCTATGCTTGGCCGCTTTAACAAAGCTGTAATTGGGCTTCCTGGTGGATGTCACTTAGGGCCAAGACCAATTGATCAGCACATTAAAGGATTTGAAGCATTAGGTGCACATGTGACAAATGAGCAAGGTGCAATCTATTTAAGAGCGGATGAATTACGAGGAGCTCGTATTTATTTAGATGTTGTTAGTGTAGGAGCAACGATTAACATTATGCTAGCAGCTGTGCGTGCAAAAGGTAGAACGGTGATTGAGAACGCTGCGAAAGAACCAGAAATTATTGATGTAGCAACATTACTAACAAGTATGGGGGCACGAATTAAAGGTGCTGGTACAGATGTGATTCGTATTGATGGTGTGAATTCTCTGCACGGTTGTCACCATTCTATTATTCCAGACCGAATTGAAGCGGGTACGTACATGATTTTAGGAGCGGCGTCTGGTGGAGAAATAACAGTTGATAATGTAATCCCGCAACATTTAGAGTCAATCACTGCAAAATTACGAGAAGCTGGTGTACAAGTTGAGACGAACGATGATCAAATTAAGGTAAATGGGGATCGTAAGTTAAAGATTGTTGATATAAAAACACTTGTGTATCCAGGATTTCCGACAGATTTACAACAACCTTTTACAACTCTTTTAACAAAGGCGCATGGAACGGGAGTTGTAACGGATACGATTTACGGTGCTCGTTTTAAACATATTGATGAATTGCGCCGGATGAATGCACAAATTAAGGTAGAAGGCCGTTCTGCTATTGTGACAGGACCTGTTGCTTTGCAAGGAGCAAAGGTAAAAGCGAGCGATTTACGAGCGGGTGCTGCACTTGTAATTGCAGGATTAATGGCTGAAGGGATTACAGAAGTGACAGGGCTTGAACATATTGACCGAGGTTATGAAAATATAGTAGACAAGCTTAAAGGTCTTGGTGCGAACATTTGGCGAGAACAAATGACGCGGCAAGAGATTGAAGAAATGAAAAATGCATAATTTGCAATGATTGTTGGCAATGTATTCTTGATATGGAGTTTTGCTTATTATTGCAAGATGAAGATGAAGTGGTGGTGCTTCCGTTAATGGGGGATGAAGAATTACTGCTGACGGAAGCTACACTTTATAGAAGGAACCGGTTCACAAAATGCGGCATAAATATTAAGACTTAAAAGGAGAGGGATTATTGTGGAAAGAAGTTTATCTATGGAGTTAGTACGTGTAACAGAGGCTGCAGCATTATCATCAGCGCGTTGGATGGGACGCGGAAAAAAAGATGAAGCAGACGGTGCAGCAACATCAGCAATGCGCGATGTGTTCGATACAATTCCGATGAAAGGTACAGTTGTAATTGGTGAAGGGGAAATGGATGAAGCGCCAATGCTATACATCGGGGAAAAATTAGGTACAGGATACGGACCGCGCGTCGATGTTGCAGTTGATCCATTAGAAGGAACGAATATCGTAGCAGCTGGAGGCTGGAATGCACTTGCTGTTATTGCGATTGCGGATCACGGTAATTTGTTACATGCTCCTGACATGTACATGGATAAAATTGCAGTTGGACCAGAAGCAGTTGGTGCAGTTGATATTGACGCACCTATTATTGATAACTTACGCGCTGTTGCAAAAGCGAAAAATAAAGATATTGAAGATGTTGTAGCAACAGTTCTAAACCGCCCGCGTCACCAAGCGATTATTGAAGAAATTCGCAAAGCTGGCGCTCGTATTAAATTGATTAATGATGGCGATGTAGCTGGAGCAATTAATACAGCATTTGATCGTACAGGTGTTGATATTTTATTCGGTTCTGGTGGTGCACCTGAAGGCGTTCTTGCAGCAGTTGCATTAAAATGTTTGGGCGGGGAAATTCACGGGAAGCTTCTTCCTCAAAATGAAGCAGAATTAGCTCGTTGTAAAAAAATGGGTATTGAAGATATAAATCGTATCCTTCGTATGGAAGACTTAGTGAAAGGTGACGACGCAATCTTTGCAGCAACAGGCGTAACAGATGGTGAATTACTACGTGGTGTTCAATTTAAAGGCAGTGTTGGTACAACAGAATCCCTTGTTATGCGTGCAAAATCCGGAACAGTTCGTTTCGTTGACGGACGCCATAGCTTAAATAAAAAACCAAATTTAGTAATTAAATAAAGAGAAAACAGAAGCAATATAAAAAGCGGAGACAAATTTTCTTGTCTTCGCTTCTTGTATTTGTGTTACAACGTATTGATTAAAACTGGATAAAAGGGTTACAATAGTGAATATTACCCTACTTGAACTTATTGCCTTTCATTATTATGTATTTGCCTTCCGTATATTTTCCCTTTACCCATGTGAAAAGAGAATAATGTCAAAGTGTGGTGTCTGAATGAATTTGTCAATTGCAGCATTAGAAAACATGAAATTAAAAGAGTTATACGAGCATGCGAAAGAATTTAAGATTTCGTATTACAGCAAATTAACAAAGAAAGAGTTAATTTTTGCTATATTAAAAGCTCGTGCAGAAAAAGAAGGTTTCTTCTTCATGGAAGGTGTACTCGAAATTATTCAATCAGAAGGATTTGGGTTCCTACGTCCAATCAACTATTCTCCAAGCTCAGAAGATATTTATATTTCAGCTTCGCAAATTCGTCGTTTTGATTTGCGTAATGGAGATAAGGTTTCTGGTAAAGTACGCCCGCCGAAAGAAAACGAACGCTATTTTGGATTGCTGCAAGTCGAAGCAGTAAATGGTGATGATCCAGAATCAGCAAAAGAGCGTGTGCATTTCCCTGCATTAACACCGTTATATCCAAATCGTCAAATGAAATTGGAGACGGAGCCGAAGAAACTATCAACACGCATCATGGATTTAATTGCACCAGTTGGATTTGGACAACGTGGTTTAATTGTCGCGCCTCCAAAGGCTGGTAAAACGATACTATTAAAAGAAATTGCTCATAGTGTCACAACAAATCATCCAGAAGCAGAATTAATCGTACTTTTAATTGACGAACGTCCAGAGGAAGTAACGGATATTGAACGTTCTGTTAAAGGTGATGTTGTAAGTTCTACGTTCGATGAAGTACCGGAAAACCACATTAAGGTGGCTGAGCTTGTATTAGAACGTGCGATGCGTCTTGTAGAACATAAAAAAGACGTTATCATTTTAATGGATAGTATTACCCGTTTAGCACGTGCTTACAACCTTGTTATTCCACCAAGTGGACGTACATTATCGGGTGGTATTGACCCAGCTGCGTTCCATAGACCAAAACGATTTTTCGGGGCAGCTCGTAACATTGAAGAGGGCGGTAGCTTAACGATTTTAGCAACAGCACTTGTTGATACAGGGTCTCGTATGGATGATGTTATTTACGAGGAGTTTAAAGGAACAGGTAATATGGAACTTCATTTGGATCGCTCGTTAGCTGAGCGTCGTATCTTCCCAGCGATTGATATTCGCCGTTCTGGTACGCGTAAAGAAGATCTATTAATTCCGAAAGAACATTTAGACAAGCTATGGGGCATTCGTAAAACAATGCGTGATACACCAGACTTTGTTGAAAGTTTCTTACGCAAGATGCGTCAAATGAAAACAAATGAAGAATTTTTACAAAACATTGTTGCAGATTCCAAAAGATATGTAACAACGAAGTAAAGGGAAACGGTGATGACTCGCTTATTTTTATGCTAAGCGAGTTTTTTCATGTCTTTTTGTGGAGAAGTTTAGCTAGTTAGAGTTAAATGAGCCGTCTCCGCTTTTAGGTATATCCAGTTTCAGCGGCAGGAATGGTCGGTGGCTTCGCGTCTTCCTACGAGGCAAAAGGCGCCTCTACGTCAGAAGCTCCATCCCCCTCTCATTCTGAACGAGCCGCTTTCGCTTTTAATTTATAAAAGACAAAAACAGGTAGTTGCAAAATGAAGTTAGCCTTGTTATAATTTCATCATATGTGTTTCATCATTATAGTTGTATTCGCAGCTAAAGATGAAAAACTCTGTTTCGAAAATGATTCAGGGCGGAAGGAGATGAAAAGAATGAAAGCAGGAATTCATCCGGATTACAAGAAAGTTGTATTCATGGACACAAACACAGGCTTCAAATTCTTAAGCGGATCTACTAAAGGATCTAGCGAAACGGTTGAGTGGGAAGATGGAAACACTTATCCATTACTAAAAGTTGAGATCAGTTCTGATTCTCACCCATTCTACACTGGACGTCAGAAGTTTGCTACTGCAGACGGACGTGTTGACCGCTTCAATAAGAAATACGGTCTTAAGTAATAAAAAACATAAAACAGGCAAGTGTATCTATTCGCTTGTCTGTTTTTTTTGCGAAAATATTAAACCTTTACCCTACTTTGGATAAAAAAGTAGATGAAAGGAGAGCTCCATGTACTTAATAAATCAAAACGGTTGGGTTGAAGTGATTTGCGGAAGTATGTTTTCTGGAAAATCAGAAGAGCTCATCCGCCGCGTGCGCCGTACACAGTTTGCAAAGCAACATGCGATTGTATTTAAACCATGTATTGATAATCGTTATAGTGAAGAAGATGTTGTATCACATAATGGATTAAAGGTAAAAGCAGTTCCTGTTTCAGCTTCAAAAGATATATTTAATCATATAACAGAAGAAATGGACGTTATTGCAATTGATGAGGTGCAATTCTTTGATGGGGACATTGTGGAAGTGGTGCAAATATTGGCAAATCGTGACTATCGTGTCATTGTAGCCGGTTTAGACCAAGATTTCCGTGGTCTACCATTTGGACAAGTTCCTCAGCTGATGGCGATTGCTGAACATGTAACAAAATTGCAAGCAGTTTGTTCTGTATGCGGATCTCCAGCAAGCCGTACACAACGTTTAATTGATGGAGAACCAGCTGCATTCGATGATCCAATTATTTTAGTTGGGGCTTCAGAGTCATATGAGCCGCGTTGTCGTCATTGTCATGCAGTACCTACAAAACAAAAATAAGTAAAACTCGCTACAATAGGGCGGGTTTTTTTCGAAAATAGATGAAGAGTGGGGCGGGCTGCCTGCACCTTTAAAATAATATCTAGTTTCGGTGGCAAGCTCTTCGCGTCTAAGAACCTTCCGCACAAAAGGCAAAGAGCGCCTTGTGTGCGAAAGAACCTTAGCCGGTCAGAGCTG
Organism: Bacillus sp. 95MFCvi2.1; assembly: GCF_000374965.1. Lineage (NCBI taxonomy): Bacteria > Bacillati > Bacillota > Bacilli > Caryophanales > Bacillaceae > Bacillus > Bacillus sp. 95MFCvi2.1. The sequence goes on from NZ_KB895693.1 coordinate 29,678, forward strand.
AACGAGCCACCTACGCTTTTAAATAATATCTAGCTCCGGCGGCAAGAATGGTCGGTGGCTTCGCTTCTTCCTGCGAGGCAAAAGGTACCTCTATGTCAGAAGCTCCATCCCCCTCCCATTCTGAGCGAGCCGCCTGCACTTTTAAAATAATAATTTGCGTTTTTTTGATTAAGTACCATATACTATTTGTATTAAAGACTAGGATGTTGAGGTGAATGATGTGTTAGATCGTTTGCAAGCTGTAGAAAATCGTTATGAGAAGTTAAACGAGCTGTTAAGTGATCCAGAGGTTATTAGTGATTCGAATAAACTTCGTGAATATTCAAAGGAACAATCTGATATGCAAGAAACGGTAGAGGTGTACCGTGAGTATAAAGATGTTCGTGCGCAATTACGAGATGCGAAGGCAATGTTAGAAGAAAAGTTAGATGCTGACATGCGTGAAATGGTAAAGGAAGAAGTTTCTGAGTTAGAGGGACAAGAGAAAGAATTATCAGAGCGTCTGAAAATTTTACTTGTTCCAAAGGACCCGAATGATGATAAAAACGTTATTGTGGAGGTTCGTGGTGCTGCTGGTGGCGATGAGGCTGCTTTATTTGCTGGTGATTTATACCGTATGTATAGCCGTTATGCTGAGGTACAAGGTTGGAAAACTGAAATTATCGAAGCGAGTTATACAGAGTTAGGTGGATATAAAGAGATTATCTTTATGATCAACGGTAAAGGCGCTTTCGCAAAGTTGAAGTTTGAAAATGGTGCACACCGTGTGCAACGTGTTCCTGAAACAGAATCTGGAGGACGTATCCATACTTCTACAGCAACTGTAGCTGTATTACCGGAAGCAGAAGAAGTAGAAATCGATATTCATGAAAAAGATGTTCGTGTTGATACATTTGCTTCTAGTGGTCCTGGTGGACAAAGTGTTAATACAACGATGTCAGCGGTACGTTTAACGCATTTACCGACTGGTGTAGTTGTATCTTGTCAGGATGAAAAATCGCAAATTAAGAACAAAGAAAAAGCAATGAAAGTATTACGTGCACGTGTTTATGATAAATTTAGACAAGAAGCGCAAGCTGAGTACGATCAAAACCGTAAACAAGCTGTTGGTACGGGAGACCGTTCAGAGCGTATTCGTACGTATAACTTCCCGCAAAACCGTGTTACAGACCATCGAATCGGTTTAACGATTCAGAAGCTAGATCAAATCTTACAAGGTAAGTTAGATGATTTCATCAATGCCTTAGTGATGGAAGATCAGGCGCAAAAGATGGAGGCAGCTGAGTAATGCGTGTCTATGAAGCCCTGAAATGGGCTTCTTCTTTTTTACAAGAAAATGGGCGAGATGAAAATGCGGGAGAAATTGTCCTTTGTCATGTATTAAAGACGAATCGAACAGGCTTAATGATGAACATGCGTGAAGAAATGTCTGAGGAACAACAGAAGACGTTTACGAACTTTATCCACAAACATGTAGGTGGGATTCCTGTTCAATATATGATGGGATATGAAATGTTTTATGGTCGTTCGTTTTTCGTAAATGAAGAAGTATTAATACCAAGACCAGAAACAGAAGAGCTTATAGTAGGTGTATTAGATAGAATCCAGCGTATGTTTGGTAAGCAGGAACTGCATATAGCTGATATTGGTACGGGAAGTGGAGCAATTTCAATTACGCTCGCTTTAGAAAATCAAAATCTTCGTATGTATACAGTAGATATCGCACAGGAATCTATTGAAGTTGCGAAAGAAAATGCAAAAGCATTAGGTGCAAATGTAACGTTCTATCATGGTGATTTATTATCACCGTTTTATGAAACGGGGCAAAAATTAGATGTTGTTGTTTCAAATCCCCCGTATATTCCAGAAGAAGACTGGAGAGATCTTTCTCCGGTTGTAAAAGAGCATGAACCGAAGCGTGCGCTTGTTGGTGGGGAAGATGGGCTTGATTTTTATCGCCGTTTTATGGAAGAGTTGCCAAACGTCTTGCAAAGAAAAGCAATTGTTGCTTTTGAAGTAGGCATAGGGCAAGGTGAAGATGTTAAAAGGTTATTGCAGCAGACATTTCCGCATGCCCATGTAGAAGTTGTATTTGATATTAACGGAAAAGATCGTATGGTATTTGCGGAAATGGAGTAAGGATAGAACCTTACTCCATTTTTCTATATAATCCATTTTGCCTTTTCAACATATAAGTCGCGGCTATGAAAAATAAAAGGTGACCTGCCCGCATCTGTGCATGGCTAGATGCTCTCTTCCACCCAAAAAGAAAGGTTTTAAATCGTTTTTTTCAATTTGTATTTACTACACTCGAAAGTTTTTATATAGATTTAGAATTTAATAGTTTAGAAAGAGGTAAGAGTGTCTACACTGTTTACAGAAGGGACGGTGTAGGAGATGAAAAAACAAGCGATTGCCTATTTTCTTTTATTATTAATTGGTGCACAGTTACTTGTGCAGTTTGGATATATGAAAGTTGATGCGAAGGGAAAAACTGTTATTCCGAAAGAAGCTGTTCGATTACGTATTTTAGCAAATAGTGATTCGAAGGAAGATCAGGCGCTAAAACGTAAAGTGCGCGATGAAGTAAAGACGCAAATTGATGGTTGGGTAGCAGATTTGAAATCGTTTGAAGACGCACGTCGCGTTATTCAGAGTCACATCCCAGAAATTGAAAAAACGGTTGCTAATACGTTAAAACGCGAAGGAAGTAAAGAATCATTTCAAGTTACATTTAGCAAAAACATTAAATTTCCTACAAAAGTATATGGGAATTTTATTTATCCAGCAGGGGAATATGAAGCAGTACTCATTTCAATTGGAAAAGGCGAAGGGGCAAATTGGTGGTGCGTGTTATTCCCGCCAATGTGTTTTCTAGATTTCTCTAGTGGATCGGCTGTAAAAAAAGAGGAGCATGTTGTAAAAGCAGAATCAATGGATGAGGAAGAACAGCCAGTAAAAATACAGGAAGAAAAAGAAGAGGTATCGGAAAAACAAAATCAAGATGTTCTGTCGAAACAAAAAAAGGGACAAGAAACATCGAAAAAAGAGGTTATTTCAAAAGTACAAACTCCTGTGAAAGAAACAAATGAAAAGATTGCACAAGAAAAAAGCGTAAAACAGGGAGAAAAACAGCCTGTGGAAAAAATAGAAAAACCTCTGGAGAAGAAACAAAAACAAACAATTGAAACAGTAGAAATAGAAGAGCAAGAGGAAAAACCGAAAGTGAAATTATTTATTGTAGAAGCATTCACATCGTTATTTTCTAAATAAGTACTAGTTTGGAATCCTTCCTCATATATAGAAATGAGGAGGGATTTGTTGTGAAAAAGACTTATTTTGCTACAAACGCTGATGTTGAGAGATTACATTCTTTTTTCGGACAAGCTAATAAAAAAGATGATAAAATAAATGAGTTATACGAGCAATTTATGATATTGGAAGATGACGGAGAGATACAAGCTGTAATTGGTTATGAACAAAAAGGAGAAAATGCACTCATTCGTTCTTGTTTGTTCACACCTATTGTGGATAACAAGACTTTCTTATATTTTTTTGAAATGTTTTTGCAGTATATGAAAGAGAAAAGTATGGGGCAAGTATATTTACTCACAAATCATCCACAATCTGTGACGATCTTTCAGTTTTTTAACTTTATAACTGTGGAAAAACATAAAGTTCCAGAGGATATTCAGCAGTTAGAACATTTTTGTGAAAATATAAAACAGCAGAATGTAATAATACTAAATTGTCAGCTATTCACAAAGTTATCCACTGATTAATTGGGTTTATCCACATTTTGTGGATAAACCTTGTTTGTCTTTTGGATAAATCTCATAGTAAACTAAATATAACAAGTATTTCATGGGAAAAAAGGACGTGGGAAAAAATGCATACAAATATGTGGACTGTGGATAATGTTGTGGAAATAAAAAAAGATTATCCACAATTACAAAAAGCAGCAAAATTACTAAGGGAAAATGAAGCGATTGCTTTTCCGACAGAGACGGTATACGGGCTAGGAGCAAATGCGATGAATGATGAAGCAATTGCGAAAATTTTTGAAGCGAAAGGCAGACCGAGTGATAATCCACTGATTGTCCATATTGGTTCTAAATCGCAGTTAAAAGGAATTGTTAGAGGAATACCAGAGGTTGCAGAAGTCTTAATGAAGCACTTTTGGCCGGGACCATTAACAATTATTTTACCGAAAAAAGAGGGGATTTCTGAAAAGGTTACGGCTGGTTTAGATACAGTTGGAGTTAGAATGCCGGATCATCCAGTGGCGCTAGCTCTTATTGAAGAAGCGAATGTACCTGTTGCAGCACCCAGTGCCAATCGTTCTGGGCGTCCGAGTCCAACACTAGCATCTCACGTATATGAAGATTTAAATGGAAAGATTGCTGGTATTGTTGATGGTGGTGCGACTGGCGTTGGGGTTGAATCAACGGTAATTGATTGTACAAGTGAAGTACCGACGATTTTACGTCCAGGTGGAATTACGAAGGAGCAGCTAGAAGAAGTGATCGGAACTGTTTCGTTAGATCCTGCGCTAAAAGATGAGAAAGAAAAACCGAAGGCACCAGGGATGAAATATACACATTATGCACCGAAAGCACCACTTAGTATTGTTGAAGGGTCTCGTGATTTTATTCAACAGCTTGTAGATCAGAAGAAAGACGAAGGGTATACGGTAGGTGTATTAACGACAGAAGAATATCAACATGAATATAAAGCGGATGTTGTATTGTCTTGCGGAGTGCGAAGTGATTTAGCAAGCGTTGCAACTAAATTATACGATGTGCTGAGAACATTCGATGCCAGCAAAGTAGATGTGATTTTTAGTGAGTCATTTCCGAATGAAGGAATTGGAAATGCGATCATGAACCGTTTAACGAAAGCGGCAGGGCATCATATTATTATTGAAGAGTAGGCGAGTTGAAAAATTAAAACCTATTTTTTAGGGTGGAAGAGAGGATCCGCTCATGCATAGAAGCGGTCAGTGCTTTTTTTGGCCCCATGCCGAGTGAAACCAGAAGGAGAGAACGAGCGCGGGTTACCTTTTGTTTTCATAGCCCGTAATGTGAGTGTTGGATAATGAAAATGGGAGTATGCGGTGAAAGTTTTAGTTTGTGTAAATACAAATTGAAAAACGAGGTATTCCATTTTTTAAGTTGGAAGAGAGGATCCGCTCATGCATAGAAGCGGTCAGTACCTTTTTGGCCCCATGCCGAGTGAAACCAGAAGGAGAGAACGAGCGCGGGGTCACCTTTTGTTTTTCATGGCCCTAATGTGAATGTTGAATAATTGAAATGGATGTATCCTGTAAAAGCCCGATTAGTGGGGCTAATAATCAGTGGGGGATGAAGAAAATTCCCACTGATTAAAGTTTCACTTTATACAGAAAAATTTCGTAGATTCTATTTCTCCTCGGATGAGCATATTGTGAAGTAGCAAGTCCGAGGAGGGACATGGATGACGGTTGAACAACTAGTACCTTTGATTATAATGGCATTTGCCTTAGGGATGGATGCATTTTCTGTAAGCCTCGGCATGGGTATGATAACGCTCAGAATGCGACAAATCATTTATATCGGTATGACAATAGGGCTGTTTCATATTGTTATGCCGTTTCTCGGTATGATACTAGGTCGTTTTTTATCAGAGAAATTTGGGCATATTGCGACTGTTGCTGGGGCTATTCTGTTAATTGGATTAGGATTTTATATTGTGTATTCTTCCATTTTAGAAAGTGAAGAAACAAGGTCTGCTCCGGTGGGAATTAGCTTATTGGTATTTGCATTTAGTGTAAGTATAGATAGCTTTTCAGTTGGGCTCAGCCTCGGGATTTACGGAGCGCAAATGGTTGTAACAATATTGATGTTTGGATTGGTCAGTATGATATTAGCATGGGGTGGTTTACTTATTGGAAGACATGCAAAGCATATGCTCGGTACATATGGTGAAGTACTCGGCGGTATTATTCTTGTTGGGTTTGGATTATGTCTTCTTTTTCCAATATAATCTTGCTATCATATAAGAAAATGGTACATTTAGTTTTTGACATTTTTATCAAGATAGTTATGTAGGTTTATTGTTTGCGGGGCTATTTTATAAATAGTAGTACTTTGCTGGATGAAATGAAATTGGGAATGATAACGGAAGCCTCTTTCCTGTACAACCTTACTGTTTCTATTATTGCTTGTCGTACTAAAAATAACTCTAACTCTTATACATAGAAGGGATGGTACAAGTGACAAGAGTAAAACAAATTTTGGGTATTATTATTAGCTTTTTCGTATTTTGGTTTAGTATGCTCGGTGTACAAATGTTTGCTGAGTTTTTAGATATAAGTTCTTTAAAATTTATTGAGGGAAAAACAGAGACGGCTCGTATGTTTTATTCGCCGTATCCATTTTTTATCGTTTTTCTTATTACATTGCTCTCTTTATATTTCTTTGTTGTAAAGCTTGGAAAACCGAAGAAGGAAAATGCGCCTACGCTAGAAGAAAAGCGTGAAGAAATATAAAAAAAATCCCCTGCTTATAATGGCGGGGGATTTTTTGTTGTGGAATGAACGAGCTGTCGCTACTTTTAAATTGGCCTTACAAGCTCAAATTGTTCTCCTAATTTTGCGTAGTTGTGTCCTGCTAGGCGGCTTACTGGTTTTAGTCCTTCTGCATGAATTCGTCCGTTTTCATATAAATGTTCTGCGACGTGGAACCGGACAACGCGGCCGATAAGAAGGTCACATGCTGGGGAGTCTTCTGTTCCACCTAGTGGGATGGCGCGTTCTAATACGCACTCCATTCGAATATTCGCTTCTTTTACGCCTGGTACGGAGATGACATCACTTTCGATCGGGGTTAGTTTCGCTAATTCAATTTCACTTTGATTTGGAGGGAGGTTTGCAGCGGTTTCGTTGATGGCCTCCACATAGGATTCGTCGGAAATATGTACAACAAATTCACCTTTTTCAATGGCGTTTCGAGAAGTATCTTTTCTTTCTCCTCCTTTACGTTGTACGGAAACAGAAATGAGCGGCGGATTAGCAGCAACGATATTAAAATAGCTATATGGAGCCCCGTTTAAAACACCATCTTTTGTTACAGAAGTTACGAATGCTACAGGGCGCGGAATGATACTCCCTGTTAATAATTTGTAATTATCTTTTTCTGTTTGTTCGTTTGGATTAATCGAAAGCATATTTGTAATCTCCCTTCCTCGATATGAATACTTCTTTGTTTGTTTACAAGATAATGGAGGGAAACTCCTGCTAAAAAAATATTTTTTTGACGGTTTTTGTAAATGAGAAAAAAGAATAGGAGTAGATTCCAGCTTGGAATCTACTCCTATCATTAATAAATATATAAATACATTTTGATTTTTCAACATATAAGTCGCGGCTATGAAGAATAAAAGAGGATCTGCACTCATTTTCTCGCTTTGTTTTCACTTGGCATGGGGCTGGAAAAGGATCTGACCGCTTCTATGCATGGCCGGATGCTCTCTCCCACCTAAAAAAAGTTTTTTTCAATTTGCACTTATATATCTTGAAATTGAGATAACTGATTAAAGTAAAACGTAAGCGCCAGGTCCAGTTAACGCAACGCCAACTGCAATAGCGATTAAGATCATGTTATATTCAAACCCGTTTTGTGTTACCCAGTAGCCATTTTTTCCGTGTACAGTAAAGATTGCAACTAGCATTGTACCAACGATAAATAATGAGCCAACCCAAGTGAAGATACCTGCAGCGAATAAGAAACCACCTAATAGCTCAGTTGCGCCAGCCATAAATGCCATGAATACGCCAGGGCGTAAGCCGATTGATTCCATCCAGCCGCCTGTTCCTTTCAGACCGTGACCACCAAACCAGCCAAATAATTTTTGAGTACCGTGACCCATGAATGTAATTCCGATAACAAGACGAATAAGAAGAAGACCGATGTTCATCATTTATAAAACCTCCAAAAAGTTATTTACCTACCTTATGTAAGTTATAATAAATTAGTTACTTACTTTAGTCAAGTGACTTTCTTATGAAATTTGAAGAAAATTTTACAAATCAATAATAAAAAATAAATATGTTGTAAAGACCTCTAGACAAGTGGAGGAGAAAAAGAGAAAATACAAGTAAGAAGTTAATTCTCATCATTGTTATTCAGACAATCTGAATTGACTGGAATTTTGCAAAGCGATACAATAAGGGTCTATTGGTAATAACGTAATTCTTTTCGAAAGCGTTTTTACAATATAATATTTGAAGTATGAAGTCTTACGTGTATCTCAATCTTTACTAGGGATTGCCCTATACATTTTCAACCTAATTATAAGGAGGACTATCCTATGTTTAAAAAATTATTTGGCCTTGGTTCAAAAACAAATGTAGAAACACTCGTAGCTCCATTAACTGGAGAAGTGAAAAATATTGAAGAAGTACCAGATCCAGTATTCGCTGGTCGTATGATGGGCGACGGTGTTGCAATCGTTCCCACTGAAGGTGTAGTTGTAGCACCAGTAGATGGCGAAATCGTACAATTATTCCACACAAAACATGCTGTTGGAATTAAAGCGAAAAACGGTACAGAAATTTTAATCCATGTTGGTTTAGAAACTGTAAAAATGGAAGGCGAAGGTTTCGAAGCCCACGTATCTGAAGGACAAGCTGTGAAAGCTGGCGATAAATTAATTTCTTTCGATTTAGAATTAATTCGCGAAAAAGCAAAAAGCACAATTACTCCAATTGTTATTACAAATACAGATGCAGCTGAATCTATTAATACAACTGTAGGTGTTTCAGCTACAAAAGGTTCAACAGAAGTAATGAAAGTTACAATGAAATAATGATTTTTTGTAAGGAATCCATTTTATATGAAATGGATTCCTTATTTTATTTAGTCATAAGTTTTTTTCGTGGGATGTTTTAGTGATGTATGGTACTATATTGAAGGTACTTGGAACTAGGGTTTCACATATATGTGGATAAGGCGTATTTCTCTTAGAAAAAATAAAAGGGAAATGCGCCTTTTGTATGTTCACATTTCTTTTGTTCCATTGTAATGTACGTTATGATGAATGTAGGACATTCACCATAAGGAGTGGATTTGGATGAAGCGAGTGTTGTTTGTTTGCACTGGAAATACATGTCGTAGCCCAATGGCAGAAGCGTTGCTTCGTCACTATGGGGAAGGGAAATTTGAGGCGAAGTCTGCTGGTGTTTTTGCCAGTTTTGGAAGTGATGCATCTTTACATGCAAAAGATGCATTAGCAGAAAAGGGGATTAAAGTAGCGCATGCTTCGCAGCAAATAACGAATGAATTACTTGAGTGGGCTGATATGGTACTCACGATGACGGAAAGCCATAAACAACTTGCGGTTGAATATCATCCGAGTGCTAGGGAGAAAGTGCATACATTCTATGAATTTGTAGAGGGTACAAGTAAAGATATTTCAGACCCGTTTGGCGGTTCTCTTTCTATTTATCAATCAACATTAGTAGAGATGGAAAAACTTGTACAAACTTTATTGGAAAAATATTCAGAAGGTTAATGTTTCGTGTATAATACGATATTGGAGATGATCTTGCTTGGAATGAGCAAGTGAGTATCAAACTTTTGCAATCATTCATCAGTGGGGATAAGTAATCCTACCTGATAGAAGTTTCACTAAAATTTTGGAGGGGTCAAAATGAAAGTAGTAGTAGCATCTGATCACGGTGGAATGAATATCCGTAAAGAAATCGTAAGTTTATTAGAAGAATTGAATATTGAATATGTTGATTTAGGATGTGAATGTGAAGCAGGTTCTGTTGATTATCCTGATTTTGCATTTCCAGCGGCAGAAATGGTTGCAAATGGTGAAGTAGACCGTGGTATTTTAATTTGTGGAACAGGTATTGGTATGTCAATTGCAGCAAATAAAGTACACGGTATTCGCTGTGCGTTAGTACATGATACATTTAGTGCAAGAGCAACAAGAGAACATAATGATACGAATATGTTAGCGATGGGTGAGCGTGTAATTGGTGCGGGTTTAGCGCGTGATATCGCAAAAATTTGGCTAACAACTGATTATGAAGGCGGACGTCACGAAAATCGCGTAGGGAAAATTAAAACATACGAAGCGAAGTAATCTTCTATTAGGACATACTATAATTTGTTGAACCAATCTGTGGAAGGAAGAGGCGTCATGACGGAAATAGTAAAAATGAAAGAGCAGCTACAAATATCGCTTTCTGATTTTCAAGAGCAAGCTTCTTTACAAAGCGGGCAAATTTTTGTAGTGGGCTGTAGCACGAGCGAGGTGCTCGGAGAGAGAATTGGGACATCAGGAACGATGGAAGTGGCGGAAGCGATTTTTTTTGAGCTAAAACAATTTCAAGAGCAAGCTGGTATAGAGTTGGCATTCCAATGTTGTGAGCATTTAAATCGTGCTTTAGTAGTAGAGAGAGAAGTAGCAATGAAGTATCAATTTGAAATTGTAACTGTTACGCCTGTTAGATCAGCCGGTGGTGCATTAGCAACATATGCCTATCACAATCTAAAGGATCCTGTAGTCGTGGAATTTATAAAAGCAGATGCGGGCATGGATATCGGTGATACATTTATTGGTATGCATCTAAAACATGTTGCGGTTCCAATTCGTACACGTGTAAAAGAGATTGGAAGTGCACACGTAACGATGGCTAAAACACGTGCGAAACTTATTGGTGGGGCACGTGCTGTATATGCGGCAGTAGAAGAAACAGTTACCTGTAGCTAAAAATAAAGAAGAAACAGAAATACTGTATCCTTTATATAACATGTAAAGAGGTATGTAGTCTGACTTCGTAAAGGATAAAAGAAAAGACCGAACTCGGTCTTTTTTTCTTTTATGATATAGAAAGTCATGTTAGAATGTAGTTGAAAACATGAAGGTTCTAAAGAATTACAACTTGAATTTTCGTTTTTTCTCAATAAATAAGAAAAAACTATCGGGAATCAGTGTAATTCGTTCAGAAAAGGGGGATTTTGGTGGATCATTTAAAACGTCAAGATGAAAAGGTATTTGCTGCAATTGAAGCAGAACTAGGAAGACAGCGTTCAAAAATTGAATTAATTGCCTCAGAAAACTTCGTAAGTGAAGCTGTAATGGAAGCACAAGGTTCTGTTTTAACAAACAAGTATGCAGAAGGATATCCTGGTAAACGTTACTATGGCGGTTGTGAGCATGTAGACGTAGTAGAGGATATTGCACGTGATCGCGTAAAAGAAATCTTTGGCGCAGAGCATGTGAACGTTCAACCACACTCTGGTGCACAAGCGAACATGGCTGTATACTTCACGATTTTAGAGCAAGGCGATACAGTACTTGGTATGAATTTATCCCACGGTGGTCACTTAACACACGGAAGCCCTGTTAACTTCAGTGGGGTACAATATAATTTCGTAGAATATGGCGTTGATGCTGAATCACACCGCATCAATTATGATGATGTGTTAGCAAAAGCAAAAGAACATAAGCCAAAATTAATCGTTGCAGGTGCAAGTGCGTACCCTCGTGTTATCGATTTCAAGAGATTCCGTGAAATCGCAGACGAAGTTGGTGCATACTTAATGGTAGATATGGCACATATCGCAGGTTTAGTTGCAGCAGGTTTACATCCAAACCCAGTACCACATGCACATTTCGTTACAACAACAACACATAAAACATTACGTGGCCCACGTGGCGGTATGATTTTATGTGAAGAAAAATTTGCAAAGCAAATTGATAAATCAATCTTCCCTGGTATTCAAGGTGGACCACTAATGCACGTAATTGCTGCGAAAGCTGTTGCATTTGGTGAGACACTTCAAGAAGACTTTAAAACATATGCACAAAATATCATTAATAATGCACAGCGCTTAGCAGAAGGTCTTCAAAAGGAAGGACTTACACTTGTTTCTGGTGGAACGGACAACCATCTTATCTTAATCGATGTTCGTAACCTAGATATTACAGGTAAAGTTGCAGAGCATGTATTAGATGAAGTTGGTATTACTGTAAACAAGAACACAATCCCATTTGAAACAGCAAGCCCATTTGTAACAAGCGGCGTACGTATTGGTACAGCGGCGGTAACATCTCGTGGCTTCGGATTAGAAGAAATGGATGAAATTGCAGCAATTATTGCTCATACGTTAAAAAATCATGAGGATGAAGTTGCATTAGAAGAAGCACGTAAGCGTGTAGAAGCATTAACAGATAAGTTCCCAATGTATACAGATCTATAATAGATTAGATGAAGACTGCTGAAGCATATATTGTTTCAGCAGTCTTTTTTTCATTTGAAACACAAGTTCTTAATAGATAGTTTTTCAGAATACCTTCTATAAGTGATAGTTTCTACCGTAGAAGATATGAAATTGTAGTTTTCTCTGTCTGCGAGTGGCAGGATAAATGGGTTTTAAGATAGTAAAATTTGGATATTTCCACATAGGAGAGCGGGTTAGCTAAGTGAGAACATAGATAACTTCCGAAGTATGTATACAAACAATGAATAATTTTTGGATATATAATGAAGGATACGACTTCCATAATTGGTAAAGATATTAGGTAGGTTCATAATAGATTTGAAACTTTTCCAAATTTGCCCTTGAATATTAGTAGCGTTTTCTTTACAATCGTAAATAGTGTAAAACGGCGTGTACGCACGCATGAATATCATCTGAAGGAGAGATTCACATGGGAAAACTGTATGTATTTGATCACCCGTTAATTCAACATAAGATTACATATATTCGCGATAAAAATACAGGTACAAAAGAATTTCGTGAATTAGTGGATGAAGTAGCAAGCTTAATGGCATTTGAAATTACACGCGATCTTCCACTTGAAGAAATCGAAATTGAAACACCTGTAAGCAAAGCGAAAACAAAAGTGATCGCTGGTAAAAAGCTTGGTCTAATTCCGATTTTACGTGCAGGCTTAGGAATGGTAGACGGAATTCTGAAATTAATCCCAGCAGCAAAAGTAGGACACGTTGGTTTATACCGTGACCCAAAAACATTGCAACCGGTAGAATACTATGTGAAACTTCCAACGGATGTAGAAGAACGTGACTTTATCGTACTTGATCCGATGTTAGCAACAGGTGGTTCTGCAGCTGAAGCAATTAACTCTCTGAAAAAGCGCGGTGCGAAGCAAATTAAATTAATGTGTATCGTAGCTGCACCAGAAGGAGTAAAAGTAGTACAAGAAGAACATCCTGATGTTGATATTTATGTGGCGGCATTAGATGAAAAATTAAATGACCATGGTTATGTTGTTCCAGGTCTTGGCGATGCTGGTGACCGTTTATTTGGAACGAAGTAAGACAACAGACGAGAGGGAATTCCCCACTCGTCTTTTTTGTATAAATATTGAGGGTAGGGGAGGAGTATGGTGTTTTTTGTATATGCAACATAACTTGCATATTTTTCACATATAATATAGAAGTCAAACGTCTAATAAGCCCTATATTATAGAAGAAAAACGTTATATCGTAAAAATATAATAGTGACAAACTTGTGAACTTTTTCTTCTATTATAAGGAGAAAACTTGAAGAAATCAGATATCTTTGACCAGTATTTAGAAGGGGAACGTTTTCATTTTTGGCAAGAAATTACTAATACTCAAATTTTTTGATTTTTTACGATTTCTCGTTGACAGTGCTAATACCCTATTGTATGCTAACTACGGGGATGGATGGTAGGGCTTTCAGTGACAAATTTGCATCTATTCCGTGACGAAAAAGTAAACTTTTTATTTTGTATAGAATTTATGCAAGAAAATGAGTTATTATTAACACATCGTGAATGAGGGTTACATATTGGAGGGATGAATCCTTGCAAAAAAACGATCGCAACCCGGTAAAAGCTTATGCTTTAATGTCAGGTATTCTTGCTCAATTAGTTGGTTCCATTCTTGTTGGAATTTTTGGTGGGCAATGGATTGATAGTAAGGTTGGAACGTTTCCGTTGTTTCTTATTATAGGCTTATTGCTAGGATTAGGAACAGGGATTTACGCAATGATTCGACTCATTCGACATTACTATTCGGGAGAGCAATGATGATAGACGTACATGGACTTGTCCACAGACAAAAGAAATATATGTACTACTTGCTTGCGCTTCTAGTGCTAGGATGGGGATTTACCTCTTACAAGGATGTATTTCTTGGACTGATTATCGGAACGATTTTCAGTTTTCTTAGTTTGCGCATCATTGCACGTAGAACAGACAAGCTATTAGATCGCGTTACAAATGGAGAAAACGTGAAATTTAAAGCAACGGCTGTTAGTACATATTCGAGATTTGCCACGATTGGGTTATTAATTTTATTTGCCGCGAAATATCAGCATTTAATTGCGATGTGGAGCTTAGGTGTAGGATTGCTGACAGGATATCTTGTCATGATCATAGATTTTCTTTATTTAGAGTATAAGAGCAGGGAAGAGAGGTGAATTACTAGTGGAACACGGTAAATTAGTTGAATTTCTAGGTTTAACGTTCGATTTGTCCTCAGTCATGATGGTTACTGTGGCAGCAGTTATTGTTTTCTTAATCGCTGTTATTGGAACTCGCACATTAGCTCTTCGTCCAACAGGAATGCAAAACTTTCTTGAGTGGATTTTAGACTTTGCGAAAGGGATTATTAACAGTACGATGGACTGGAAAACAGGTGGACGCTTTTTAACACTCGGCGTTACACTTATGATGTTTATTTTCGTATCAAACATGCTCGGCCTACCATTCATGTATTCAACAACTGAGGCTGGTGAACACATTGCATGGTGGAGATCGCCAACGTCTGACCCAGCAGTTACATTAACATTAGCCGTGATGGTAGTTACCCTCACCCATTATTATGGAATTAAGATGAAGGGTACAAAAGAATACTTAAAAGGATTTTTCCAACCTATGAAGTTCTTATTTCCTTTAAAGGTTATTGAGGAATTTGCTAACACATTAACGTTAGGTCTTCGTCTATTCGGTAACATCTATGCTGGTGAGATTTTATTAGGATTACTTGCTAAATTAGGCGGAAGTACAGTACTTGGAGCATTAGGTGCTATTGTGCCGATGTTAGCATGGATGGGATTCAGTGTATTCGTTGGTTCAATCCAAGCGTTTATCTTTACAATGTTAACGATGGTTTATATGGCTCATAAAGTAAGTCATGACCATTAATATACTTTAATAAGTAAGTAAAAAAATCTATTTTTTTATAATACAAAGGAGGACAAATTAAATGAGTTTAGGTGTAATCGCAGCTGCAATTGCAATTGGTTTATCAGCATTAGGTGCAGGTATTGGTAACGGTCTTATCGTATCACGTACAATCGAAGGTGTTGCTCGTCAACCAGAATTAAAAGGCGCACTTCAAACAATTATGTTCATCGGGGTTGCATTAGTTGAGGCACTTCCAATCATCGGTGTAGTTATTGCATTCATCGTAATGAACAAATAAGGGAGACTCCCCTTACATAGATGGCGAAGAGTGTTTTTGGACTTTCTTCGCCATTGCTTTATGAACGAAATGGTTGTCTTTTTTTTCATATAGTCAATTTAGATATCACGAAGGGAGTGAATCCTTGTGCCAACTTTAATTTTAGGAGCTGCCATTCCATTTGGAACGATTGCTTATACATTGTTAGTTTTCCTAATTTTATTAATCATGCTACGTAAATTTGCTTGGGGTCCTTTGATGGGAATTATGAAGGAACGTGAAGAGCATGTTGCTAGTGAAATCGATGCTGCAGAACAAAACAATGCAGAGGCGAAGAAATTAGTAGAAGAACAACGTGAAATGTTAAAACAATCACGTATTGAAGCACAAGAGTTAATCGAAAGAGCGAAAAAGCAAGCAGAAGATCAAAAAGATGTTATTGTTGCTGCTGCAAAAGAAGAAGCAGAATCTATTAAAGCATCTGCTGTACAAGAAATTCAACGCGAAAAAGAGCATGCGATTGCTGCTCTGCAAGAACAAGTCGCTTCTTTATCTGTTCAAATTGCTTCTAAAGTAATTGAGAAAGAATTAAAAGAAGAAGACCAAGTGAAGTTAATTCGCGATTATATTAAAGAAGTAGGAGAAGCGCGATGAGCAATGAGATTGTAGCAAAACGTTATGCTGTCGCTCTTTTTCAAATTGCAAAAGAAAAACACGTATTAGAAATGTTTGAGGAAGAATTACGCCTTGTACAAAACGTTTTTGTAAAAAACGGAGAACTACATAGCTTTTTAACACAACCAAACATTTCAAAGGAGCAGAAAAAAACGTTTCTTTCTAACGTGTTTGCTTCTGTTTCTGAATCAATTTTAAATACGTTATATATTTTAGTTGATAACAAACGTATTGAAATTCTACCTGAAATTGCAAATGAATATGTTGCTCTTGCTAATGAAGAACGTAACGTAGCTGATGCAACTGTATATTCAGTTCGTCTTCTATCAGAAGATGAAAAGCTTAACATTGCAGAATCATTTGCAAAAAGAACAGGAAAAGATGCAATCCGTATAAAAAATGTTGTAGATGAAGATTTACTAGGCGGCATTAAAGTACGCATTGGAAATCGCATTTATGATGGTAGTTTACAAGGAAAATTAGCACGTATTCAGCGTGAACTTATGAAGAATAGATAGGGGTGAAGCACATGAGCATCAGAGCTGAAGAAATTAGCGCACTGATAAAGCAACAAATTGAGAACTATCAGTCTGAAATCGAAGTTAGTGATGTTGGTACAGTTATCCAAGTTGGTGACGGTATCGCGCGTGCTCATGGTCTAGATAACGTTATGGCTGGTGAACTTGTAGAGTTCTCTAACGGCGTTATGGGACTAGCACAAAACTTAGAGGAAAATAACGTAGGTATCATTATTTTAGGACCTTACACAGAAATCCGTGAAGGTGACGAAGTTCGTCGTACTGGTCGCATCATGCAAGTGCCAGTAGGAAAAGAACTAATCGGTCGTGTTGTAAACCCATTAGGTCAACCAGTAGATGGTTTAGGCCCAATCAATACAACAAGCACTCGTCCAATCGAAAGTCCAGCACCAGGTGTAATGGATCGTAAATCTGTTCATGAGCCACTTCAAACAGGTATTAAAGCGATCGATGCTCTTGTACCAATCGGTCGTGGTCAACGTGAGTTAATCATCGGTGACCGTCAAACTGGTAAAACAGCAGTTGCACTTGATACAATCTTAAATCAAAAAGATGAAGATATGATTTGTATCTACGTTGCAATTGGACAAAAAGAATCTACAGTACGTAACGTAGTAGAAACACTACGTAAGCACGGTGCGTTAGAATACACAATCGTTGTAACTGCATCAGCTTCTCAACCAGCTCCATTATTATACTTAGCTGCTTATGCTGGTGTAACAATGGGTGAAGAGTTCATGTACAATGGTAAACACGTATTAGTAGTATATGATGACTTATCAAAACAAGCAGCTGCTTACCGTGAGCTTTCATTACTATTACGTCGTCCTCCAGGTCGTGAAGCATATCCAGGGGATGTATTCTACTTACATTCTCGCTTACTAGAGCGTGCGGCAAAATTAAGTGATGCAAGAGGCGGCGGTTCTTTAACAGCTCTACCTTTCATCGAAACACAAGCAGGGGACGTATCAGCTTACATTCCAACAAACGTAATCTCTATTACAGATGGACAAATCTTCTTACAATCTGATTTATTCTTCTCTGGCGTACGTCCAGCGATTGATGCAGGTACTTCAGTATCTCGTGTTGGTGGATCTGCTCAGATTAAAGCGATGAGTAAAGTATCAGGTACACTTCGTCTTGACCTTGCGTCTTATCGTGAGTTAGAAGCGTTCGCTCAGTTCGGTTCTGACCTTGATAAAGCAACACAAGCGAAATTAAACCGTGGTGCTCGCACAGTTGAAGTATTAAAACAAGGATTACACAAGCCGTTACGAGTAGAGAAACAAGTTATTATTCTTTACGCTTTAACACGTGGATTCTTAGATGATATTCCAGTAGCGGATATCACTCGTTTTGAAGAAGAATTCCATGCTTGGTTAGATTCAAATGCAGCTGAGCTATTAAGTGAAATTCGCACAACAAAGAAACTTGCGGATGACGACAAATTTGCAGCAGCAATCAACGGATTCAAAAAAGTATTCGTAGCTTCTGAATAATAAAAAGCGGAAGCGGCTTTTGCCGCTGAAACTAGATTATATAAACAGGCAATTCTTACAGGAATTGCTGACGGTTATGTAGAGGAAAAGAGTAGGTGCACCTATTCTTTTCCTTCAATCATGAGCAAGAATATCTTGCAATGTAGATTAGAAAGATGAACGAAAAGGATTCTTACTAATCGTGCCAACTTCCGGAAAAAAGGTGGTGAAAACCTGTGGCATCTTTACGCGATATAAAAGCGAAAATTAACTCGACTAAGAAAACGAGTCAAATTACGAAAGCGATGGAGATGGTATCTGCATCGAAGTTAAGTCGTGCAGAGCAAAATGCTAAATCTTTCGTTCCGTATATGGAAAAGATTCAAGAAGTAGTAGCGAGTATTGCGCAAGGTAGCAAAGGGATCAATCATCCAATGCTAACAGCGCGTCCTGTAAAGCGTACAGGATACATCGTTATTACATCTGATCGCGGACTAGCAGGTGGTTATAACAGTAACGTATTACGTACAGTAAGTAACGTAATTCGTGAACGTCATAATATGGATTCAAACCAATATTCAATTATTGTGCTTGGACGACTAGGACGTGATTATTTAAAACGTCGCGGCTTTAACATTATTGATGAAGTAGTTGGATTATCTGACCACCCATCATTTACAGATGTTAAAGACCTTGCTTCTCGAGCAATCGCGATGTTCGCAGATGGTGCTTATGATGAACTGTACATTTACTACAATCATTTTGTAAGTAAAATTTCACAAGAAGTAACGGAAAATAAAATTTTACCGCTTACGGAAGTGACATCTGACAAACCGACGACAGCTTATGAATTTGAACCTTCTGAAGAAGATATCTTAAAAGTGTTATTGCCACAATACGCAGAAAGCTTAGTGTACGGTGCATTACTAGACGGTAAAGCAAGTGAACACGCAGCGCGTATGACAGCAATGAAAAGTGCTACAGACAACGCGATGGAAGTTATCGATTCACTTACACTTTCATTCAACCGTGCTCGTCAAGCAGCGATTACGCAAGAGATTACGGAAATCGTTGGTGGCGCAGCAGCGTTAGAATAGTAATATAAGGCGGAAGCGGTTCGTTCAGAATGGGAGGGGGATGGAGCTTTTGACGTAGAGGCGCTCTTTGCCTCGCAGGAAAAAGCGAAGTCACCGAGCATTCTAACCGCTGGAGCTAGATTAATAAAAAGCGGAAGCGGCTCTTTTGGAAGAGTCGCCCAAGCTATACTAATAAAAAATGAAAGCCGACTCTCATAGAAAGCTGGCTAATTTAAAGAAAGCTAGGAGGGAACCCGATGAATAAAGGGCGCGTTACGCAAATCATGGGTCCGGTTGTAGACGTTAAGTTTGACGGCGGAAAGCTACCTGAAATCTACAATGCCCTTAGAATTAAACAAGACGCAGTTAACTTAACTTTAGAAGTTGCACTTCACTTAGGTGATGATACAGTTCGTACAGTTGCGATGTCTTCCACAGACGGACTTGTTCGTGGTACTGCAGTAGAAGATACTGGCAAAGCGATTTCTGTTCCAGTTGGTGATGCAACACTTGGTCGTGTATTTAACGTATTAGGTGATGCAATTGACTTAGATGGTGAGGTTCCAGCAGATGTACGCCGTGATCCAATTCACCGTCAAGCACCTGCATTCGAAGAGTTATCTACAAAAGTAGAAATTCTTGAAACTGGTATTAAAGTAGTAGACTTACTTGCTCCTTACATTAAAGGTGGTAAAATCGGTCTATTCGGTGGTGCCGGTGTAGGTAAAACAGTATTAATTCAGGAATTAATTAACAACATCGCACAAGAGCACGGTGGTATCTCTGTATTCGCTGGTGTAGGTGAGCGTACTCGTGAAGGTAACGACTTATACCATGAAATGAGCGATTCTGGCGTAATCAAGAAAACTGCGATGGTATTCGGACAAATGAACGAGCCACCTGGTGCACGTCAACGTGTTGCATTAACAGGTTTAACAATGGCTGAACATTTCCGTGATGAGCAAGGACAAGACGTACTATTGTTCATCGATAACATCTTCCGTTTCACGCAAGCGGGTTCTGAAGTATCTGCCCTTCTTGGTCGTATGCCATCTGCGGTAGGTTATCAGCCAACACTTGCAACAGAAATGGGTCAATTACAAGAACGTATTACATCTACAAATAAAGGGTCTATCACGTCTATCCAAGCGGTATATGTACCAGCCGATGACTATACTGACCCAGCACCAGCTACAACGTTCGCTCACTTAGATGCAACAACAAACTTAGAGCGTCGTTTAACACAAATGGGTATTTACCCAGCGGTAGATCCATTAGCATCTACATCTCGTGCACTTTCTCCAGAAATCGTAGGAGAAGAGCATTATGAAGTAGCTCGTCAAGTACAGCAAACTCTTCAACGTTATAAAGAGCTTCAAGATATCATCGCTATCTTAGGTATGGATGAGATCTCTGAAGAAGATAAGTTAGTTGTACAACGTGCTCGTCGCATTCAGTTCTTCTTATCACAAAACTTCCACGTAGCGGAGCAATTTACAGGTCAAAAAGGTTCTTACGTACCTGTAAAAGAAACAGTTCGTGGTTTTAAAGAAATTCTAGAAGGAAAATATGATGACCTTCCAGAAGATGCATTCCGTCTTGTTGGTAGTATTGAAGAAGTTATTGAAAACGCGAAGAAAATGATGGCGTAAGGCCTTAGGAGGGACGAATTATGAAGACATTTCCAGTCAGTATTGTAACTCCTGATGGACCGGTTTACGAAAAAGAAGTAGAAATGGTAAGCGTGAAGGCAGAAAGTGGGGAAATGGGGATCTTATCAGGTCACATTCCAACTGTTGCACCGCTGAAAATTAGTGCGGTTCGTTTGAAAAATGGCGGTCACACTGATTATGTAGCAGTAAGCGGTGGCTTTATCGAAGTTCGTCCAGATAAAGTAACAGTATTAGCACCATCTGCTGAAGAAGCAAACCATATCGATATTCATCGTGCAAACGAAGCGAAGCGCCGTGCTGAGCAACGTATGCAAGATAAACAAGTACATGTTGACTTCAAGCGTGCAGAACTGGCGCTGCAGCGTGCAGTAAACCGTTTGAACGTTTCTGATATGAAATAAAAAAATCCGTAAAGGTTCATTCCTTTACGGATTTTTTTTATAACTTATGGGTAACAACGCTTTCTTTTTTAGACTTTGTTATATCAAAATCTAATTATATAATGAAAAAAAAATCCCCCAAAATGGTATAATTATTCTGAATATATCTAGGGAAACGCTTTACAACTGTGATTAGAAAAGGAGATGAGAAAGTGATTGGTGAAATGAAACGAGAAGCTTTACAGTCATTAAGGGGAAAATGGGGGCTTGGCGTAGGTTCAACACTGTTATATGGTATTTTAAGTTATATTCTATCACTGTTTGCAACTCTTATTGTTATTATTCCTTTTGTTCTCTTATTTATGTTACTTGGTGATTCTATCGATTTATTTGAAGGGGAAACGGTGAAAATCGGCTTTACGGTTACTTTCGTTATTTTGTATGGACTTATGATGTTTATGAGTCTTATGTCATATGGTATTACAGCGTATGGTTACACGAATGTGTTTTTAAATATTAGCAGGAGAAAAGGTGCCACAATAGATGCTTTATTTGAAGGTTTTCGCGGCTTTAGAAGAATGATGAATGCTGCAAAGGCAATGATTTTAATCTTTTTATATTCTGGAATATGGATTCCTTTCGTGCTATTAATTATTGTTGGTTTGTTAGGAGATGAGACAGGAAGTGCTGGGGAAGGATCAGCAATCGCATTTTTTGTTTTATTATTTGTTTCATTTATTGTCATTATTATTGCATCCTTTTCATATGTGATGACTTATTATGTTATGATAGACAATCCAGAGTATGGCGTTTTACAAGCTATGAAAGAAAGTAAAAAAATGATGAAAGGGCATAAAATGGATTTATTCCTTTTATGGCTCAGTTTCATTGGTTGGGGAATATTAGCGGTGATTCCTTTCGGGATTGGGTTACTTTGGTTCTGTCCATATATTAATACAACGACTGCTCATTTTTATCAGTATGTATCAGAGAAAGCATAGTCTCTG
Source organism: Bacillus sp. 95MFCvi2.1 (assembly GCF_000374965.1). Taxonomy (NCBI): domain Bacteria; kingdom Bacillati; phylum Bacillota; class Bacilli; order Caryophanales; family Bacillaceae; genus Bacillus; species Bacillus sp. 95MFCvi2.1. Next base: position 51,960 of record NZ_KB895693.1, read on the forward strand.
TACTTAGGAATATTATAAAATATATTAAAAAAGCGGTATGCTGGTATATAAATGTTGAATATTAGATTAGGGGGCTATGCATGATAAGTCAATTAAAACGATATGCACTTGATGCGTTAAAAGGAAGATGGGGATTAGCGGTAGGGGCAACTTTATTGATTGGGATCCTTATCGCTATTGTTGAATTCACAATAACAGGCATCTTCTCAATATCTTGGGGCTGGGAAGAGGCGCAAGATTCTATCACAGTAAGTATTGTTACGATGCTTATTATTGGACCGTTAACGCTTGGTGCGTATGCTCTTGTTTTACATGCAATTCGTGGGACAGACATTCGGATTGGGCATTTATTTAAATGGTTCGGTGAGGGGGAAAAGTTTGGTAAGGCATTCTTCACATATTTGTTGATGTATGTATACATTACTCTATGGACATTACTTCTTATTATTCCAGGGATTATTAAATCATTTTCTTATTCTATGACGTATTTCATTTTAAATGATAATCCGGAGTATACAGCGAATCAAGCAATTACAGAAAGTCGTCATATGATGGATGGACATAAAATGGATTATTTCCTATTATGTCTAAGTTTCATTGGCTGGTTTATATTAAGTGTCTTAACTTTGGGAATTGGTTTCCTATGGTTAGTCCCATATTTTTACACGACATCTGCCGCGTTTTATGAGGAAATTTCAAAGAAATATTATAAAAAAGAAGATACTGTTTTTTAAGAAACGACTAGCATGAAATTAATCATTCGTGCTAGTTTTTTGTGAGAGTGAAATTAATTATAATTGCTGTAAACCAAGCAACATAGAGGGAAGTCATCCTCTAGTTACTTGGTTTTTCTTTTTCCCAATATATCGACATGGGAATTTGAAGTTTGTTATAATGATAAATAATCGCATTATTTAGAAAAATTTAAAAATAATAAATAATGCAGGTGAGACATATTGTTTACTAAGTGAACTTGTTCTTAATTTAGGGGGGAGGGCTTCAGGGTGGCAAATGTATATGAAAATAGTTATATGATTGTTGGCATCTTTTTACTATTGGGCATATTACTGCCGGTAGTGGCTCTTACATTAGGCAAGCTGCTGCGCCCACATAAACCAAGTGCAGCAAAGGCAACGACGTACGAAAGCGGAATTGAACCCTATCATGATGCAAATGTTCGTTTTCATGCTCGTTATTATATTTTTGCATTATTGTTTGTCATTTTTGATGTGGAAACTGTATTTTTATATCCGTGGGCTGTCGCATATGACAAGCTTGGTTTGTTCGCGCTTATTGAAATGTTGATCTTTGTCATTATGTTGCTCATTGGTTTGGCCTATGCTTGGAAAAAGAAGGTGTTACAATGGTTATAAATTTTGAAGATTTACATCCAGGGGAACGAGCGGAATTAGAGAGAAATATCTTTTTTACAACACTTGAACAGATAAAAGGATGGGCGCGTAGTAATTCTTTATGGCCGATGACATTTGGACTTGCATGCTGCGCGATTGAAATGATGGGGGTTGGCTCATCGCATTATGATCTAGACCGGTTTGGGTCGTTTTTCCGGACATCGCCGAGGCAATCAGATGTCATGATTGTTTCAGGAACAGTAACAAAGAAAATGGCACCAATTGTACGTCGTTTATACGATCAAATGCCAGAACCGAAATGGGTTATTGCAATGGGTTCTTGTGCAACAGCTGGTGGCCCGTATGTGAACTCGTATGCTGTTGTGAAAGGGGTGGACCAAATCGTACCGGTAGATGTGTACATTCCAGGATGTCCCCCGAACCCAGCTGCTTTAATTTATGGGATTAATAAATTAAAAGAGAAGATTCGTTACGAAGCAAAGACGGGAAAGCAGGTGACGAATAGATGAGCGATCCGAATAAAGAGATAGAGGACATGAAAAAAGAGGCGGCAAGACATGCGAAAGAAGAAGCACGGAAACGACTTGCTGCTAGGCATGAGGCGGAACTGTCTAAGGATGAGGTACAAGGAGAAGAAAAAGAGAAAGCGCTACCAAAAGAGGCGGAGATAAATATAGAGGAAGCAAAACGCCTTGCCGCAGAGGCAGCAAAAGCAAAGGCGGCAGCGTTAGCGAAGCAGAAAGCAACAGAAGGCGAAGCGATATCGGAAGAGGAAAGGGCAAAAGCGAAGGCGAAAGCCGCGGCAGCGCTGGCAAAGCAGAAAGCAACAGAAGGCGAGGCAATATTGGAAGAGGAAAAAGCAAAAGCGAAGGCGAAAGCCGCGGCGGCAGCAAAGGCAAAAGCGGCAGCGCTAGCAAAGCAGAAAGGAGCAAAAGGCGAAGCGATATCGGAAGAGGAAAAAGCAAAAGCGAAGGCGAAAGCCGCGGCAGCAGCAAAGGCAAAAGCGGCAGCGCTAGCAAAGCAGAAAGGAGCAGAAGGCGAGGCAATATCGGAAGAGGAAAAAGCAAAAGCGAAGGCGAAAGCCGCGGCAGCAGCAAAGGCAAAAGCGGCAGCGCTAGCAAAGCAGAAAGGAGCAGAAGGCGAAGCGATATCGGAAGAGGAAAGGGCAAAAGCGAAGGCGAAAGCCGTGGCAGCAGCAAAAGCAAAGGCAGCCGCGTTGGCAAAACAAAAAGCAACAGAAGGCGGAGCGCCATCTAACGATGAAAAGGCAAAGGCAATTGCAGTGGCGAAAGCAAAGGCGGCAGCTGCTGCCAAGGCAAAAGGTGCTGCGGGTAAGAAGGAAGAAGAGCCGGGGCAGGAAGAACCATCACCGAATCAGCCATATTTAGATGCTTATGTAAAGATTATTAAGGAGAAGACAGGCGAACATTCATTAGTAGATTACTATATTAATAAACTTTCAAAAGATGTACCAACGCTTGTTGTTGAGCCGAAGAATTACTATGAAGTGATGGAATTATTAAAGTGTCATGAAGGACTTGCCTTTGATTATATGTCGGAGTTACATGCGACGGATTTCGTTACACATATGGAAGTGTATGTCCATTTGTTTTCATATGGAAAGCGTCAATCTGTAGCAGTGAAGGTGAAGGTAGATAGGGAGGTGCCGCGGGTAGCGTCGATTGCGCCGCTATGGCACGGGGCGAACTGGCCAGAGCGAGAAGCGTATGATTTGCTTGGTGTTGTCTTTGAAGGTCATCCCAATTTAACGCGTATTTTAATGCCAGATGATTGGGCGGGTTATCCGCTTCGAAAAGATTATGAGCCTTTGGATGTGGAGGTGTAGCATTATGATCCGTACAGAAGAAATGCTTTTAAATGTAGGACCGCAGCACCCGAGTACGCACGGTGTATTTAGGCTTGTTATTAAAATTGATGGGGAAATTATTAAGGAGGCTACACCTGTCATTGGGTATTTACACCGTGGAACAGAGAAAATCGCAGAGAGCTTGCAGTATACACAAATTATTCCTTATACAGATCGAATGGACTATTTATCAGCGATGACGAATAACTATGTGATTTGTCACGCTGTTGAGACAATGATGGGCCTTGAAATTCCAGAGCGTGCAGAATATTTGCGAGTACTTGCAATGGAGCTTGGCCGCGTTGCGAGTCACCTCGTTTGGTGGGGAACAAACCTTCTTGATATTGGAGCGGTTAGTCCGTTTCTATATGCATTCCGGGAGAGGGAGATGATTATTAATCTCTTAAATGAACTCTGTGGTGCGCGGCTAACGTTTAATTACATGCGAGTGGGCGGTGTAAAATGGGATGCTCCAGATGGCTGGATCCGAAAGGTCCGTGAGTTTGTTCCATATATGAGGGAGCAATTGAAAGGCTATCACGACCTTGTGAGCGGAAACGAAATTTTCTTGAATCGTGTGAAGGGCGTTGGAATATATAGCGCGGAAGATGCGCTTTCTTATTCGCTTAGCGGGGCAAATTTACGCTGCACAGGTGTGAAGTGGGATCTTCGCAAGGATGAACCGTACTCTATTTATGATCGCTTTGATTTTGATATTCCGGTAGGAAACGTGGGGGATGCTTGGGATCGTTACGTTTGTCGGATGGAGGAGATTGAGGAGTCTCTCAAAATTATTGAGCAGGCGGCTGAGCAATTCCCATCAGAAGGGCCAGTGTTGGCGAAAGTGCCGAAAATTATTAAGGCACCAAAGGGCGAGGTATTTGTCCGGATCGAGTCGCCGCGCGGAGAAATTGGCTGTTATATTGCTAGTGAAGGAAAGAAAGAGCCGTATCGCTTAAAGTTCCGCAGGCCATCTTTCTACAACCTTCAAATTTTACCGAAGCTTTTGAAGGGCGAAAATATCGCGAACTTAATTACGATTTTAGGTGGCGTTGATATTGTGCTTGGGGAGGTTGATGGGTGATGATAGAGCGGCTCTTAGAGTCATCGGCAAGCTGGACAAATTTTTTCATCTTTTTTGGGTTAGCGGTGCTTCTTTTACTTGCTGTCCTTGGATTTGTTACATATGGGATTTTAGCAGAGCGAAAAGTGATGGGATTTATGCAAGGGCGGATTGGTCCGAACCAGGTCGGCGGCAGATTCGGTTTACTGCAAACAGTTGCTGACGTTTTAAAGCTTTTATTAAAAGAAGATAGCATTCCGAAAGCCGCAGATAAGCCGCTGTTTATATTGGCACCTGTTATTGCATTTGCACCAGCTTTTATGGTGCTTGCAGTCATTCCATTTACGGATAAATTTCAGTTTGCAGATATTGGAGTCGGGCTTCTTTACTATATTGCTGTATCAGGGATTACAACGATTGGTGTTGTGACCGGGGGATGGGCATCAAACAATAAATATTCACTTTTAGGCGGGATGCGTGCGGCAGCGCAAATGATTTCCTATGAAATTCCGCTTGTAATGAGCGTCATTGGTGTTGTCTTATTAGCTGGCAGTCTGAATTTAAATGAAATTGTAGCGGCGCAGGAGAAGGTTTGGTACATTTTCGCACAGCCAATCGGTTTTGTAATTTTCTTAATCGCAGCGGTTGCAGAGTTGAACCGGACGCCGTTTGACTTACCAGAGGCGGAATCGGAACTTGTTTCTGGATATCATACAGAGTATTCGGGGTTTCGCTGGGCATTCTTTATGCTTTCTGAATATGTATACTTCTTTGGAATGGCTTCGCTCATTACGGTGCTCTTCCTAGGAGGATGGAATCCAGTTATGTTCCTTGGTTTTATTCCTGGAGCTGTATGGTTTGCTTTAAAGTTTAGCGCGGTGGTCTTTCTCTTAATTTGGTTCCGCGTTACGTTTCCACGTATCAGGGGCGATCAATTAATGGAGTTTGGCTGGAAGGTATTATTGCCAATCGCACTTGCGAACATTTTCTTAACGGCATTGATTAAGGAGTTGTTCTTCTAATCCATGAGGGGGGTGCCACTAAGATATGAAAGGACTATTTAAAGGATTAAAGTATACGCTTAGCAACTTAAGTAAGAAAAAAGTAACGTACGATTATCCCAATCAACCATTGCCACTACCAGATCGCTTTCGAGGGATTCAAAAATTTTATCCAGAAAAGTGTATTGTTTGTAACCAATGTGCCAACATCTGCCCAACTGACTGTATTCAACTAACAGGGAAGAAGCATCCGGATCCGGCGAAAAAAGGAAAAATTATTGATACGTACGATATTAACTTTGAAATTTGTATTCTGTGCGATTTATGTACAGAGGTTTGTCCAACAGAGGCAATCGTTATGACAAACAATTTTGAGCTAGCGGAGTATACGCGTGATGATTTGTTTAAAAATTTGCAGTGGCTAGATGAAAATGATGAGAACGTCAGAAAGGAGAATAAAGCATGAACGGCGAGTTGATAGCGTTTTTTTTACTATCCTTAACGGCGATTATCGGTGGTATTCTTATGCTGAACTTAACGAAAGTCATGCATATGATGCTCGCCCTTGTGTTTACGTTTCTTAGCATTGCGGGATTGTATTTTCTATTATCGGCAGAGTTTGTTGGAGTAGCGCAAATTTTAATTTATTCCGGGGCGATTACGATTATTATGATTTTCGGCATTATGTTAACGAAACATGACGCTGAAAATGAATCTAGTTTTAGTTTTCGTAAATGGCTCATCTTCTTCGCAGTAGTAGTGTTTGGCGGGGTGATGTATTTCGCTGTTAATAATATAGATTTTACAAATCGAAGTGTACAAGGAAGTGTACCACTTCATGAACAAAACACACTTCAAATTGGTACACTCTTATATTCGAAATATGTCATTCCATTTGAATTAACGTCGGTTATTTTACTTGTTGCACTTGTTGGGGCAATTGTACTTGCGAAGAAGGATGAGAAAGAGGGGGATTCCAATGAGTAGTGTTCCAACTTCCGCCTACTTAGCTCTTGCCATTATTCTGTTTTGCATCGGTTTATTCGGGGCTTTAACAAAGCGGAATACGGTCATTGTTTTAGTTTGTATTGAACTGATGTTAAATGCGGCGAATTTAAACCTAGTCGCCTTTAGTAAATTAGGTTTTTTTCCGAACTTAACAGGACAAATCTTTTCACTGTTTACGATGTCTGTTGCCGCAGCTGAAGCAGCAGTTGGACTTGCAATATTAATTGCGTTATATCGTAAACATGCAACAGTTAACGTAGATGAAATGGATTCGCTTAAGGGTTAGCATTGTGACCGAAAAGGGGGAAGGAAACAATGATCGATTATGCATGGCTCATACCGCTTTTCCCGCTTACCTCGTTTTTTTTGCTCGTTATGTTTGGGGGAAAATTGAGAGAAGGAAGCAGCTTACTTGGTATCTTTCTCACATTTCTTTCCTTTGTGGGTGCGGTGACTGTATTAATAGAACGGTTTTCATCAGAAACAGTAAAGCATCAGTGGTTATGGCTCCGAATTGGTGATGTGGATCTTTCGTTTGGTTTTGAGATTAACGCATTAAATGCTTTGATGCTTTTTATTGTGACACTCGTTAGCTTCCTTGTACATGTGTATTCAAAAGGGTATATGCATGGTGATGAGAGGTTGCCCGTATTTTATGCGTATTTAGGGCTCTTTACATTTGCGATGCTCGGGCTTGTTATCTCGACGAATTTACTACAGCTTTATATATTTTGGGAATTAGTTGGACTTGGCTCGTTTTTACTAATTGGTTTCTATTTCTTTAAAGAGGAAGCGAAGGCTGCTGCGAAAAAAGCATTTATTATGACGCGTATTGGAGATGTAGGTTTATTTATCGGGATGATTTTACTCTTCTGGCAGGCTGGTAGCTTTGAATATGAAGTAATCTTTAAAGCGATGAAAATGGGAGACATATCACCTACTATGATAACGCTCACGGCAATCTTGATCTTTATTGGTGCCATGGGGAAATCAGGTCAGTTTCCGCTTCATACGTGGCTACCGGATGCGATGGAAGGGCCAACGCCTGTATCCGCGCTCATTCACGCGGCAACGATGGTTGCAGCAGGTGTGTACTTAGTGGCAACGATGTTTCCGCTATTCTCTGCAAGTCCTGCAGCGATGCAAACAGTCGCGGTTGTTGGCGCCTTTACTGCAATCTTTGCTGCGTCCATTGGCCTCGTACAAACGGATATAAAAAGAGTCCTCGCATATTCAACAGTGAGCCAGCTCGGCTATATGATGCTCGCGCTTGGCTCGGCAGGATACGTTGCTGGAGTCTTTCATTTAACGACACATGCTTTCTTTAAAGCATTGCTTTTCTTAGCGGCAGGAAGCGTCATTCATGCGGTGCATACGCAAAACATTAATGAAATGGGCGGATTGCAGAAGAAAATGAAAGTGACGGGGCTACTCTTCTTAATCGGCACGCTAGCAATTAGTGGTGTCCCGCTCTTCTCAGGTTTTTTTAGTAAGGATGAAATTTTGGCGGCGACGTGGATGCACGGCAATTATGTTTTGTTTGTCCTTGCGGTTCTCGCAGCATTTTTAACGGCGTTTTACATGTTCCGGTTATACTTTCTCGTTTTTACAGGAGAGGCGAAGAAAGAAGAGGATGTGCATGAATCTCCGCGCGTCATGACATTTCCGATGATTGTCCTTGGTATTCTTGCAGTTTTGGCAGGGTATATCAATACGCCTTGGTTTGGCACGTTTCTTGGGGACTGGCTTACAAAGAATGTCCCGTTCCAAGTAGAGCAAAGTCATGGTCCGGTGTGGATTATGATTGTTGCGACACTCGTTTCGTTTGCGGGCATTCTCGCGGCATATCTTATCTATGGGAAACGATCTATTTCTAGAGATCGGGATGGCGGAAAAGAAACAGTCCTATATAGCCTCCTTAAGGAAAAATATTATGTAGATGAACTGTATAGTGTGACTGTGCTCCCGCTCGTAAAAGGAATCGCTTATGTGCTTCACTTATGTGAGGTCTATATTGTGGAAGGAATCGCCCAGTTAATCAGAGGTATTGTGAGAGGGGCAAGCATTGTTGGTTCTAAACTTCAAAACGGAAACGTACAAGTATACGGAACCGCAGTGGCTGTTTCCGTGGCGACATTAGTTGTCATTCTGTTATATACGGGGGGGTATTGGCAATGAATGCATTATTATTATCATTCTTCATTTTCTCCCCGCTTCTAGGGATTCTCTTACTTACGTTAACACCGAAAACGGAAGTGCGTGCAGTGCGAGTCCTCGGTTTGTTCGGAACAATTCTTCCGCTTGGCATCGCGATTGTTCTGGCTAGTACATATGCTTCCGGAAAGAGCTTAACGATGTTTGCTGAAAAGGTGAAATGGATTCAATTCGGACATTTTCCGGGCGTAGATGAAAAGTTGTTTTCTATTTACTATGAGCTTGGTATCGATGGCTTTTCGCTTGTGATGATGATACTCACGGCGCTTTTAGCAACACTTGCGGCGATTACTGCCTTTTCCATTCAAAAAAATATAAAAGGTTTTTACATGCTTTTGTTAACACTTGAAATTGGGATGCTCGGTGTCTTTGCAGCAGAAAATTTACTTCTATTCTTTGTCTTCTTTGAAATTACATTACCACCGATGTTTTTGCTTATTGGAAAGTGGGGGAAATTGAACAGTGAAAAAGCTGCCTATAGTTATTTGATTTATAACGGAATTGGATCAGCGATTTTACTCATTGTTTTCTCTATCCTCTTTGCAAAAACGGGTACAACAAATATTGCAGATTTAAAAGATATTTTGACTGGGGTGGACACGGCGCTTCTGGGCGATATTTCAAGTTCATTGCAGCTCGGTTTATTCATTGCACTTATGATAGCCTTTGCTATTAAGCTACCGGTATTCCCTTTGCATCGCTGGATGGTGAATGTGCATGTCGAGGCCCATCCTGCTGCGGTGATGCTCCATGCGGGTGTTCTGCTCAAGATTGGAGCATACGGCATCGTTCGCTTTGGGAAGGGGCTATTCCCGGAGCAGTTTCAAGACTTTTCGATGCTACTGGCGATTTTAGGGGTAATCAACTTGCTATACGGTGCTTTTCTAGCGATCATTCAAACAGATTTTCGAAAGGTACTCGCTTATTCCAGTATTTCGCATATGGGAATCGTTTTAATGGGACTTGGGGCACTGAATGCAGCCGGTATGAAGGGAGCGCTATTTCAAGTCGTATCTCACGGTTTAATTGCAGCGCTACTATTTTGCTTGCTCGGCATGATTGAGGGGCGTTTTGGCACGTCTGACATTACGAAGCTTGGTGGCCTTGCAAAACAAGTTCCTGTGTTAAGTGGTTTCTTATTAGCAGGAAGCATGGCTTCGCTTGGCCTTCCGGGCATGTCTGGGTTTGTTAGTGAGTTTCTTGCATTCCTCGGACTATTTCAAGGGAAGCCAATGCTCGCGGCGATCGGTGCGCTTGGCATCATTTTAACAGCGGTATATGTCCTAAGGGCTACGCTTCAAGTGACATTTGGAAAGAAGGAATTGGCAGCGAGGCCGGATGTCCGCGGCTGGGAATACGTTCCGATTGTACTCTTGCTCACTTGTATTCTTGCAATTGGTATTATGCCAGAACTGTTAGGAACGCCGTTGCAATACACAGTGAAAATATTGGGGGTGAGGTAGGATGGATATGAATACATTACTTAGCTTATCTTGGCATTTAATGGTACCGGAGTTCATCATTCTTGGAGCGGCCATCCTTCTCTCGCTTCTTGACTTATTTCTAAAGTTTGATCGTAAGTATTTAGGGCTTGGGGCGATTGGAGCGGCAGTGCTATCGCTAATCGCATTAATTACATTGTATGGTGAACCGGCTGGAGACATTTTAAGTGGTTCGTTTGTACTAGATGGATTTTCAAAAGGGTTTAAAACGTTACTATTAATTGGAGCCATCCTCGTTTTATGTATGGCGATGAGCGATGATAAAAAAGAGCCGATTCAAGATAAAGGGGAATACTATTATTTATTTTTAATGGCAGTTCTCGGGGCGATGTTTATGGCGTCTAGCGTCGACTTTATTACGCTCTTTATTGGCCTAGAGTTGTTATCACTGTCTTCGTACATTTTAGTTGGGATTCGAAAGACAAATCGTGCTTCGAATGAAGCGGCGATGAAATATGTTATTAATGGCGGAATTGGGACGGCTATTACGCTCTTTGGAATGAGTTACTTATACGGCATTACGGGGGCTACTAATATTATTGGTATGCAGGAAGTTCTCATGCAAGGTGTGGATGGCAGCATTCAACTTTTGTTATCGCTTGCTTTCTTGCTTCTGTTTGTTGGGCTGTCCTTTAAAATTGCGACGGTGCCGTTTCATATGTGGGCACCAGACGTATATGAAGGGGCCGTGACACCTGTTACAACTTTCCTCGGGACAATTTCTAAAATCGCCGGTTTTATTATGATGATAAGATTGTTCCTTATGGTATTCGGCGCTATACCTGTTCATGGAAGTGAGCAAACAGTATTTGCTAACATGAGCGTATATATTGCCGTGCTCGCTATTATTACAATGATTATTGGTAATGTCGTGGCACTCAAGCAATACAGCGTAAAGCGCCTATTCGCCTATTCTGGCATAGCGCACGCTGGATATTTACTCGTTCCGCTTGTAGCGTTATCACCATTTACAATGGATAGTATGTGGTTTTATATGTTGGCATACCTGTTAATGAATATAGGAGCTTTTGCAGTCATCCACGGATTAATCTTACAAAGCGGAAAGGAAAATTTCACAATTTTCTCTGGTTTATACAAACGCTCTCCGTTTGCCTCTGCAGCGATGACCATTTTCATTCTGTCTTTGGCAGGAATTCCAGGAACAGCTGGTTTTATCGGAAAGGTTAATATTTTCTTAAGTGCCTTCACTGCTAGTCCAGCCCATTACGTGCTGGCATCAGTCATGATGGGCACAACGGTTATCTCGTTTGTATATTATTTCCGTATTTTGCAGCAAATGTTCTTTCGAAAGAGTAGTGAAGAAGATCCGGTACACTTACCGATCAATTTGAAAGTCGTCATTAGTTTTTGTTTAATTGCAACTGTATTACTCGGAATTCTACCGGCAATTGGCTACAATTTCTTTTATGAATATTTTCCATTGATGAAAGATTTCTTCTTCACAGGGAACGTGGTACAATAGTGAAAACAAAAAGTGTAGAGTCATCGCTCTACGCTTTTTATTGTGGAGCAATGAGAGGGGTAAAGTGAAACTTTCGTTAGCGCGAGACCTTATCCTTCACGAATGTGATGCTCGAACAAAGTAAACTCTAATAGGTAGTGCCCCTTCTTTCAGAGGGATACTTTATACTGCCTGTTTGGGCGGGAAAAAGTGTGGTTTCCATTTATATGGGATCGTTTTGCATCCTAGGTGATGGTAAGCCAAACAAAAGGAGTCGATTTTTTTGGCGCAACTTTTAGGGCAACAAGCACTGATTGCGATTGTTTCGCATTTATTGTTTATTACCATTACGTGGTGGGCCTTACAAGGTATCCATATCGAACGCCTGATGAAATCTGGAAAGGTATTGCAGACGAGGATTTTACTCATTCTTGTTACGATTGCCATTGGGACATCTGTCAGCAACTTTTTTCTTGATTATTTAGGGTATTCGAAGAGTTTAACGTATTTAGTCAAGTAAGTGTATAGAACCTCATATCTCCGTTAACAATGGGGATAGGAGGGGATGAAACTTGAAAAGCTTAAAAACAATTCTTATTGTTGTCGTAAGTATTGTCGTATTCTTGGTCGGGTATAAAGAGATAAAGCCCGTAAGTGACGAAGAGAAAATGGAGAGTATGATCGCAGCTCTTGAAAAAAATGGAGCAGAGGTAGAGCGGTGGTCATGGTTAGCACGAGAAACCAAAACCATTTCTAATATACATACGTTTCAAAAATTGTTAAATGAAGTGAAAGAAAAAGCGGATATTCAAAAATGGGAATTGGAAACATCTCATGATGGATATAAAGCAACAGCATACAAAAAATTTTCTTCTTATGAAGAACGAATAGTAGTAACTTGGAGTAAGGAAAATAGTAAAGAAAACACTTTCATTATCTTTGAAGTAAGCGGGTCAAAATGGGACCCTAAAAACATTCGGGAAATGGATAAAATTTTTAGTACAAAACCTACAATTTACACTTGTGTTCAAGGTGTACTGAGTGATAAGATTGAAGGTGTTTTGCAAAATAAAACCAATCAGGTTTTGAAAGATCTTTCAGCAAGAGCGATCGAGAAGATAGAAGAAAGAGCATTTGTGTCAGTCTCCGCATATAATAAAAAGTGGAATGACGCTCTTTCAACAAATAGAGAGAAAATCAATGTGCAAATAGCAATACGCTCTACAGACAGCAAAGATACAATTGTGGTTGGCACACCGATCATAACTTCTGAGTATTGAATAGATATTGAAAAAAGGACACGGAGGGGAATAAATTGGAAAAAATCATCGTCCGTGGCGGAAAGCGGTTGAATGGCACAGTGCGTGTTGAGGGCGCAAAAAATGCTGTATTACCTATAATCGCTGCAGCCCTATTAGCGAGTGACGGAAAGAATGTACTATCTGAAGTACCAGTTTTGTCTGATGTATACACAATTAATGAGGTATTACGTCATTTAAATGCTGAAGTCGTATTTGAAAATAACCAAGTAACAATTGATGCTTCAAAGGAGTTAAATATTGAAGCACCATTTGAATATGTACGTAAAATGCGTGCGTCCGTTCAAGTAATGGGACCACTATTAGCACGTAATGGTCGTGCTCGTATTGCACTTCCTGGTGGATGTGCAATTGGTTCACGTCCAATTGACCAACATTTAAAAGGCTTCGAAGCAATGGGAGCGAAAGTAAAAGTTGGTAATGGCTTTGTTGAAGCTTATGTAGATGGACAATTACAAGGCGCGAAAATTTACTTAGACTTCCCAAGCGTAGGTGCAACAGAAAACATTATGTCTGCTGCTACATTAGCAAAAGGGACAACAGTACTTGAAAACGCAGCAAAAGAACCAGAAATCGTTGACTTAGCTAACTTCTTAAATGCAATGGGAGCAAAAGTACGCGGAGCTGGAACTGGAACGATTCGTATCGAAGGCGTTGATAAATTATATGGTGCACACCATTCTATTATTCCTGACCGTATTGAAGCAGGAACGTTTATGGTTGCAGCAGCAATTACTGGTGGAGACATCTTAATTGAAAATGCTGTACCAGAACATTTACGTTCTATCACAGCGAAAATGGAAGAAATGGGTGTTAAGGTTATTGAGGAAAACGAAGGCGTACGTGTTATCGGCCCAAGTAAATTAAAAGCCGTTGATATTAAAACAATGCCTCATCCAGGTTTCCCAACAGACATGCAATCACAAATGATGGCATTGTTATTACATGCGGATGGAACAAGCATGATTACAGAAACGGTATTTGAAAACCGCTTCATGCATGTGGAAGAATTCCGTCGTATGAATGCAGACATCAAAATTGAAGGCCGTTCTGTTATTATGAATGGACCTAACAACTTACAAGGTGCAGAAGTAGCAGCAACTGACTTACGTGCTGCAGCGGCATTAATTCTAGCTGGTTTAGTATCAGATGGTTACACACGTGTAACAGAATTAAAACACCTTGATCGTGGATATGTAAACTTCCATGAGAAACTAGCTGCATTAGGTGCAACAATTGAACGTGTAAATGAAAAAGTAGAAGAAGTAACGAAGCAACAAGTTTCTGACCTTCACGCTTAAGTTTGAGTAGTCTCTATGTCTTTTTGACATAGAGGCTATTTTTATTGGGCTATTATTGTTATAGTCAACAAATTCCTTTTTTATGCCTGTCCACCTGAAAAATTTAGAAAATTCTTTCCTTTGAGATTGCATCCTGTCATATCAGTACTTTATATTTTCCCTTTGCAGAAGTTCCTCCCGATATGTTCTAAAAGCTTGTCACGTTCCATAAGAATGAAATGAGTCTAATTTCATAGTGGGGGAAAAAGATGAAAATTTCAAAGCCACTTTTCATTACAATGGCGCTCTTAGTGGCGCTCGTCATTATTGTACCGACCGTACTTGTTATTCCGTTTACGAAAGCGAAAGTAAGTCAGCCGCCCGAACATCCTCCAGCCATGCAAAGTGTGCCAGCTCCTAAAAAGGTAAATACTGCTGTCCAAGTTACTGTGTATCGTAATGCACAAAAGAAGGTAGAAACGATGCCGATGGAAGAGTATGTTACAGGTGTAGTAGCTTCTGAGATGAATGCTAGCTTTGAAATGGAGGCATTAAAAGCACAGGCATTGGCAGCGAGAACATTTATTGTACAGCGTATGCTAGGTGGAAGTAAGAAAAACAATGCGGATGTGACAGATACGGTTAATGATCAAGTGTACAACAGTAAAGAAGAGCTAAAGAAGACATGGGGCAAAGATTATGAGAAAAATTTGAAGAAGATTGAAGAAGCTGTGTCTAAAACAGCCGGACAAGTTTTAACCTATGATGGTAGTCCCATTACGGCGTCCTTCTTCTCAACAAGTAACGGTTATACAGAAAATGCTGCAGACTACTGGGGGAGCGACTTACCATATTTAAAAAGCGTAGACAGCCCATGGGATCAAGCTTCTCCAAAATTTGCGAGTGAGCAAACTTTTACTGTAGATGATTTTCAAAAGCGTCTTGGCGTAAAGGTGCTTGCAAATGGAAAAGTCGGTAATATTAAAGACCGTACAGAAGGAAAACGGGTGAAGGATGTAGAGTTTCAAGGAAAGGTATTAACAGGGAAAGAAGTAAGAACAAAACTGGGATTACGCTCCTCTGACTTTACATGGAAACAACAAGGAAAGAGCATTGTCGTCACAACGAAAGGTTTCGGCCATGGTGTTGGCATGAGCCAGTATGGTGCCAATGGAATGGCGAAAGAAGGAAAAGGATATACGGATATTGTTGCTCATTACTATAAAGGTATCGAAATTAAAACGCTAAACGAGTATGAAGGAAAGTTAATGGCGAAGAACTGATGCTTAAGGGTTACTGACAGTTGGGCGCTGCTCGTTTGAAAATATATCGGCGCTTTTTGGAATATATCAACCGTTCGACAAAACTTAGTGATTATTTGACAACAAAGGAGCTCACCCCAATGAGCTCCTTTTGTCATTATTTGTAGAAAACGAAAGAAATGTTAACGGCTTTTGTCTCGTTTTGTTGTGTTATAATACAGTTGTATGTGTATATATAAAATAATAACAGGGGGCATGAAATATGATGATGGATGTACCACTTCTCATTCCAGCAATGATGGAACGAGCGGAGAAATATTTTTCAAAAAAGGAAGTTGTTTCGCGCACTGCATCGCGTATTCAAACATTAACATACGGAGAGATTGCGAAGCGGACAAGACGGCTTGCTAGTGTACTAAATAAAATGGGGATTGATAGAGGGGACAAAGTTGGAACAATCGCTTGGAACCATCACCGCCATTTGGAAGCATATTTTGCAATTCCAGGAATTGGGGCGGTGTTACATACGATTAACTTACGGCTCTCCGCAGAGCATATTTCTTATATCATTAACCATGCTGAAGATAAAATCATTCTCGTTGATGAAGATATGGTTCCTGTATTAGAAAGTATTCAACACGAAATTCCTCATGTGAAAGCATTTATTATTATGACAGATGATCACGGACTACCTCACACAACACTATCACCAGTATATCATTACGACAAACTACTCGAAGAAGGCGACGAAACATTCCCATTCATAACAGACTTAGATGAAAAAGAACCTGCGGGTATGTGCTATACTTCCGCAACGACAGGAAAACCGAAAGGCGTTGTGTATACACACCGTAGTATTGCACTCCATAGTTATACGCTCGGCCTTGTGGACGGCGGGAATCTATCAGAAGTAGACACTTGTATGCCTGTCGTTCCGATGTTCCATGTAAACGCATGGGGGCTTCCGTTTGCAGGTACATGGTTCGGCACAAAGCTCGTCTTACCAGGACCACACTTTACACCAGAAATATTAGCTCAGCTTATTGAGCGTGAGAAAGTGACAATTACTGCTGGTGTACCAACAATTTGGATTGGGTTACTGCAAGAGCTTGAAAAATATCCGTATGATATTAGTAGTATTCGTACGATATGGTCAGGTGGATCAGCAGCACCAGGAAGCATGATTCGCACATATGAGGAGAAATATGGAATTGCTTTTAGGCAAATATATGGAATGACAGAAACAAGCCCAGCTGTTGTAATTAACTGTCCAAAGTCATATCAGCGCGATTTACCGGAAGAAGAATATTATGAACTACGCTCCCGCCAAGGTTACTTATTCCCAGGCCTTGAAATGAAGGTAATTGGTCAAGAAGGGGAGATCAAATGGGATGGTGAAGAAATGGGAGAGCTTTGCCTGCGCGGACCGTGGATTGCGGGTAGTTATTATAACGATGAACGTACAACAGATTCCATGCAGGATGGCTGGTTACATACAGGAGATATTGTAACTGTTGATCCAGAAGGGTTTATTAAAATTGCTGACCGTACGAAAGATTTAATTAAAAGCGGCGGTGAATGGATTTCCTCCGTTGATTTAGAGAACGCTTTAATGGCACATGACAAAGTACTAGAGGCATCTGTCGTTGCCGTGCCACATGAAAAATGGCAAGAACGCCCTGTTGCCTGCGTTGTCTTAAAAGAAGGACAAACAGTAGAACAAGAGGAGCTCTATGCATTATTAGAAGACCAGTTCCCGAAATGGTGGATGCCGGATGACATTTTATTCGTGGAAGAAATTCCAAAAACATCTGTCGGGAAATTCCTGAAAAGGGCACTTCGTGATCAGCTGAAAAGTTATATGGTGAAGCAGCAGTAATAGTTGTATGCTAAAATCAATCAAAAAGGAGCTAATTTAGCTCCTTTTTATTTTTGAGATAAATATCATAATCTTCCATTAACTGTTTGGTATAATGAGATAAAAACTCATCTGGAGGAGAAAACATGGCGTTATTGGAGTTAAAACAATTGGGTAAGACGAACCAGTTGCAGGCGATTCAGCTTGAAATTGAAAAAGGGCAATGTGTTGTGCTGCAATGTAACAATCATACGGCGAAGATTTTACACCGCATTATAATCGGTGAAGAAGAGGCATCGGCTGGAAGTGTTTTATTTGACGGGGAACCGATTCAAAAGCAAGTCTACTCGCGCATTGGTTTTTGTTTTTTAAAAGATGAGGCATATAACCGCTTAAAAGTAAAAGAATACTTCGCCTTTTTATCCGGATTGTATGACTCGAATATTAGCATAGAAGAAGTTGTCCAGTATGTTGGTTTACTAGATAAAATGAACGTCAAAATTGAAAAGCTATCATTTTCTGAAAAACGCCGTCTTCACATTGGGCGGGTCATGATTCATAATCCGGATTTAATTATTTTTGAAGAGCCAGAGCAAAATGTAGATATAGAGAGCACAATTATCATTCGAAAAGCAATTATGAAGATGAAAGAACAAGGGAAGGCCATCTTTATTACATCATCCTTTTTATCAGATGCACTTTCTTTAACAGAAGATGTGTATGTATTAAATCCAGATGGCGTTAAAAAAATAGAAATCGAACAAGAAGAAGGGGAAGAGATAGATCAAGAAAATATCGTTCAAATGATTCCGCAAATGAAGCTCGAAAGAATCCCAGCAAAAGTGAACGATAAAATTATTTTGCTTGATCCGATGGAAATTCATTTTATTGAAACGCAAAATGGAACAACGCATATTCATGTTCGCGAAGGGGACTTTGTATGTGCGTTAACATTAAGTGAGTTAGAAGAAAGATTAAAAGGTTTTGGATTCTTTCGATGTCACCGCTCTTATCTTGTTAACTTACAGCGCGTACGAGAAGTGATTACTTGGACTCGTAATAGCTTTAGCTTAATCTTGGATGATGAACGAAAAAGCTCTATTCCACTTTCTAAAGGTCGAATGGATGAATTAAAAGGTGTCATTGGACTATAATGATGCTCCAGTAAGTGGAAAATAGGATTCATTCACCGGTAAAAAGACTCCTTTTACCGGTATTTTACTGCGTAACCCCTTTGTTTTTCATATGATTGAGCCAAGAACAGCGAACACAACAAGCCGAGGCGGCAAACGAGTCGCTGAAGCGAAATTACCTATAGAAGAAAAACAAAGGGGATGACAAAATGACATTGGCAATTGAAATGAAGGATGTAATGAAAACCTTTAATGAAAAAACAGCACTTCGAAATGTAAGTATTGAAGTAAAGCAAGGAGAAATCTTCGGGTTTCTAGGACCAAGTGGATCAGGGAAAACAACAACAGTGAAAATTTTAACTTCCCAGTTGCTTCACAGTGTTGGAAAAGTGAAAGTACTAGGAAAAGATATTACAGGTCCAAACAGCATCGATTACAAACGAATTGGTATTTTAACAGATAACAGTGGTCTATATGAAAGACTTAGCATTTATGATAACTTACTATTATTTTGCGACTTATACGATTGTCCTAAAGAAAGAATTGATGAAGTACTATCCCAAGTGAATTTATTAGAAGATAAAAAAACACCAGTCAAAAAATTATCAAAAGGGATGAAGCAGCGCGTTACGCTAGCACGAGCAATTCTGCATAAACCGGATATTCTCTTCTTAGATGAACCAACATCAGCACTTGATCCAGTCAACGTCCAAAACATTCATAACATCTTAAAGGACCTAAATAGAGAAGGAACAACGATTTTCTTAACGACACACAATATGGATGAAGCAGAAACGCTTTGTGACCGCATTGCTTTCTTATGTGGAGGGGAAATTGTAGCACTTGATACACCAGAAAATTTAAGACTTCAATACGCGAAAGACAAAATCGAAGTCGTGCTAAAGGATAAGAAAAAAGAAACAGTGAAAAAAGACGAATTAGGCGCAAAACGTATTTCTGAGTGGATGAAAAATGGTGAATTATTATCGATTCATTCTTATGAGCCAACACTAGGAGATATCTTTATTGAAGTAACTGGGAGGGGATTATAATGACATTTTCAATGAGACGTGTATCGGCGATTTTACGGAAAGAGATGCAGGATTTGAAGAATAACGCACAAATATTATTAATGGCGATTTTACCACTTGGATTGGCATTGTTTTATAAGCAAATGGGACAAGGGAAGGAGTTTATGGGAGGCTTTGTAATCGTCATGATATTATGTATGGTTACAACAATCTCACAGGCAACTCTTATTGCGGAAGAGAAGGAGAAACATACGTTACGAGTGCTTATGCTATCTCCTGCTTCTCCATTTGAAATCATTATTGGAAAAGCACTACCAATCATTGTTTTAACGTTTGCTATAAGTTTTCTTAATTTATTTATACTAGATGTTTTACAAGGGAATATGTTGTTCATGTTTCTGTTAATGTTATTAGGAACATTAGTGTTCATCATATTTGGGACAATTATCGCTCTTTTAGCTAAAAATTTAGTGCAAGTTTCTGTTATTGCATCACCGGTTGCAATGGTCTTACTCATGACTCCAATTTTAAGTAATGTTATAAAAAATGACATTTTGAAAAACATACTATCGTATTTACCGACTAATCATATTTTTGAAGCGTTCGTAAGTGTTGTGGAGGGGAAAGGCTTCTCTGCAATTGCTGCAGATCTAATCAATGTCTCTGTTTGGTTAGTCATTTCAATTATTGTTTGCCTCTTCGTCTACAAAAAGAAACAACTAGACTAAAAAACTGAGCCAATCCGCTCAGTTTTTTCTTTTTTCTATCATTTCCTCGGAAATTTCGCAATTCCTATACATATTTTTACAGATTTTGTCGAAAAGTAATTAGTTATAGGTTGTATAGGATGAATGAATATTGTTCAAAATGATTGCTGAGGTGATGATAGAATGCGAGGAAGGAATAATAAAAAGTCGCAAAAGGTAGTTCATTTATTTCAAAAACGGTGGGTATTTCCGGCAATCTATATTGCATGTGCAGCGGTAATCTTGACGGTTGCTCTATGGTTCCAGGCAGCTAATCCAAAGAAAGCGCCTAATAAAGAGCAAAGTGCGCCGTATGGTCAAACGGAAAATCCAGTAGTACCAGTAACAAAGTCTTCGGAAGTTGTGAAAATGCCAGCTGCAAAGAATGTAGATGTTGTTGTGAAGAAGAAGTTTTATGAAGATGGAGCAGCAGAAGAGGAGCAAGAACAAGCACTTGTCTTTTATAACAACACATATTCTCCTAATAAAGGAATCGATGTTGCTGCGAAAAATGGAAAAGAATTCGATGTTACAGCTGCTTTAAGTGGTACAGTAACAAAAGCTGAAAAAGATTCGCTTCTCGGTTATGTCGTAACAGTGGATAACGGAAATGGTCTTGCAACATCTTATCAAAGCTTAGGCAGTGTAAAAGTAGAAAAAGGTGCAAAAGTTGCACAAGGTGAAGTATTAGGAAAATCCGGTCTAAGTGCAATGAATAAGGAAGCAGGTTCTCATGTACACTTTGAAGTTCGTAAAGATAATGTAGCTGTCAATCCAGAGCGTTACCTTAACAAACTTGCGACAGACGTAAAAGCAGAAGCAGGAGCAGCAAAAGAAACAAATGGTTCAGCTGATGAAAAAGGTAAAAAAGAAGAGAAATCAACAAGCGGTTCAGCTGATGAAAAAGGTAAAAAAGAAGAGAAATCAACAAGCGGTTCAGCTGATGAAAAAGGTAAAAAAGAAGAGAAATCAACAAGCGGTTCAGCTGATGAAAAAGGTAAAAAAGAAGAGAAATCAACAAGCGGTTCAGCTGACGAAAAAGGTAAAAAAGAAGAGAAATCAACAAATGGCGCAGCTGATGAAAAAAGTAAAAAAGAAGAAAAATCAACAAATGGTTCTACGGAATCATCTAGCGATTCTTCTTCTACACAAGAATAATAAAACGAAAAAATCAGCTCTCACTAGGGAGTTGATTTTTTTATTTTTATATAAAAATGATTCATTTCGAGAGGGAAATAGCAATAACAAGGAAATTTGACGGAATTCTCGAATATATATTAAGAAAAGGAGGGGATTACTCTGTCATTTGTATTTGTTCTGTCGATTGCCCTTATTTTGTTGTTTATTTTATTTACTTTATATTATTACATTGCCAGTAAGAAAGAAGTTCCCCACCATCAATTATTAGAAGAAGAATGTGATCATGAAGAATGACGCCTTTGACAAGAGGCGTCATTCTTTGGTTTTTGTAGGGCAATCCATCAAGTGAAAATTGTCATTGTTAACGTATTTCTCACACGAATTTGTAATTTTTCTTAACTTAGTCCGTAAAAATACTGAACTTGTAGCATATATCAGTAGTGCGGGCAATACAATGATATAAACCAATGCAAAGAGAGTGTTTGAGGTGAGAAATCGTGGGTCATTTCATTATAAATTCCAGAATGTTTAAAGCTTACAAACAGCACTCGAATTTACTTCTTAGTCATATGCAGCGAGTCTCATTTCACACTTCTCACATCCAATTTAGGGAGGCGAGTGGTGTGCACGATTACATCAAAGAGAGAACTATCAAGATTGGCAAGTATATCGTGGAGACAAGAAAAACAGTTCGTGTGATTGCAAAAGAATTTGGGGTATCAAAGAGTACAGTCCATAAAGATTTAACAGAACGTTTACCAGAGATTAATCCAGAGCTCGCAAATGAAGTGAAAGAAATTCTTGATTATCATAAGTCGATTCGCCACCTAAGAGGCGGGGAAGCGACGAAGCAGAAGTACCGAAAAGAAGATACAGAAAGAATCGTGCAGCAATAATTCATTATACGGCAAACATTCCTTGGTCATGACGGAACATTTTTCAGAAGAATTATCTTTTCAAATATTACGTTTTCGTTAAATTTATGATAAAATCAGAAATTAGGTGTAAAAGAATTCGGGTACAACCTGATTTTGAATATCAAGGAGGAAAACACAGGAATGTTTGCGAGAGATATCGGAATTGACCTAGGCACAGCTAACGTATTAATTCATGTAAAGGGTAAAGGGATCGTTTTAAACGAACCGTCTGTTGTAGCAATTGATCGCAATACTGGAAGAGTATTAGCGGTAGGTGAAGAAGCAAGAAGTATGGTAGGACGTACACCTGGTAATATTGTAGCGATTCGTCCGCTTAAAGATGGTGTAATTGCAGATTTCGAAATTACAGAAGCAATGTTAAAGCATTTTATTAACAAGTTGGACGTGAAGAGCTTCTTTTCAAAACCTCGCATTTTAATTTGTTGTCCAACAAACATTACATCTGTAGAACAAAAAGCAATTCGTGAAGCTGCTGAACGCTCAGGTGGTAAAACAGTATTCTTAGAAGAAGAACCAAAAGTAGCTGCTGTTGGTGCCGGTATGGAAATCTTCCAACCGAGCGGAAATATGGTTGTTGATATCGGTGGAGGTACAACAGATATTGCCGTGCTTTCAATGGGTGATATTGTTACCTCCTCCTCTATCAAAATGGCTGGCGACAAGTTTGATATGGAGATCTTAAACTATATTAAACGTAAGTATAAGCTATTAATCGGAGAACGCACATCAGAAGATATTAAAATTAAAGTCGGTACAGTATTCCCAGGTGCACGTAGTGAAGAACTTGAAATTCGCGGACGTGACATGGTAACGGGCTTACCACGTACAATCACAGTATGTTCAGAAGAGGTTACAGAAGCATTAAAAGAAAATGCGGCTGTCATTGTACAAGCTGCAAAAGGTGTATTAGAGCGTACACCACCAGAACTATCTGCAGACATCATTGACCGCGGTGTGATCTTAACAGGCGGAGGCGCATTATTACATGGTATCGACATGCTTCTAGCAGAAGAATTAAAAGTACCAGTACTAATCGCTGAAAACCCAATGCACTGTGTTGCTGTTGGTACAGGCATTATGTTAGAGAATATTGATAAATTGCCACGTCGTATGTTGAAATAGTCATATAAAGGGTAGTGAAAAGTGCGAAGGAACTATTTCCTTCGCACTTTTTTTGTAAATAAAAGAAAGTAAGAGGAGGTTTGTAACACCAATTAAGAAAGCGTTTTCTTGTGCCGGATATGACAATAGTTGTTAGGTTATTGTCATAGTTTGTAAATAAAAATTATGTTATAATCATCTTTGTGAATTTCGTGTGAACTCAATGTAAAATCTATGTAAATTTGTTTTGGATTTACATTGGTGAATTTGAGTCGTTCTTACCATTCATAGGCGTAGGAGAAGCTCTAATTTAAATATACTTCTAAACTAAATAATTATAAAATAATAACATTTCACAGGGGGCACGATCATGAAAAAGGTTATTACATATGGAACTTTCGATTTATTGCACTGGGGACATATTAACTTATTGAAGAGAGCGAAAGATTTAGGAGATTATTTAATTGTCGCCGTTTCTTCAGATGAATTTAACAAATTAAAAAATAAAAAATCTTATCATAGCTATGAGAATCGTAAAATGATTCTAGAAGCGGTTCGGTATGTGGATGAAGTAATTCCTGAACATAATTGGGAGCAGAAAGCAAAAGATGTTGTTAATCATGATGTAGATATTTTTGTTATGGGTGATGATTGGGAAGGGGAATTTGATGAATTAGATGAATACTGTGAAGTTGTATATTTACCACGTACAGCTGGAATTTCTACTACAAAAATAAAAAAGGAACTAGTGCAAGTTGCTAGATAAACTTAGATGATTAGAGAATTGATGGTAGAAATCTACCTAATTTTATTTGGAATTTTACATAATATGATGCAAGTGTTTCCGATTAAAAAGAAAGTAACTTTTATTATGTCTTATGGTGAAAATTTATTTTTTATTTATGAGGAAATACAGCGTCAAGGTATAAATTACGAGGTGGTTTTTTTATATAAACCTACATGTAAATATGAGGTGGATAGCTACTCGAATGTGAAATCTTATAAATTTGAAACAAAGAACATACTTCACACTATTAAATCTATCTATCATTTATCCACTTCTCAATACGTCATTGTTGATAATTATTTTGGGTCATTAGCGAAAGTTAAATTTAAAAAAGGCGTAGAGTGTATTCAAATATGGCATGCAGCAGGTGCTTTTAAAAAATTCGGATTATTAGCTCCTTCTTTTAAAAAAAGAAGTGTACGAGCCCAAAGCAGATTTATGAATGTTTATAAAAACTTCCATAAAATTGTTGTAGGATCAGAAGCGCTTTCTGACATTTATAAAGAAGCTTTTGCTCTATCTGATAATAATATATTAAAAACAGGTATTCCGAGAACAGATTTGTTTTTTGATGAACGGAGACAACAGAAAGTTAAAGATAATATTTTTATAGTAAATCCAAATCTAAAAGATAAAAAGGTTATTTTATATGCGCCAACCTTTAGAGATAAAGAGCTAGTAGATTTTGATTTACATCTAGATATCGATGAGATGTATAAGCAATTGAAAGATGAGTATATCCTCATAGTTAAGTTGCACCCAGCAATACGAAATACATGTAATTACGAAGAAAAGTATGAAGGTTTTTTATATGATTATTCCCTTTATCCAAATATAAATGATCTATTTCTAGTGACGGATATATTAGTCACTGATTATTCCTCTATACCATTTGAATTTTGCTTATTAAATAAACCAATAATCTTTTTTGCATACGATTTAAAGAAATATATGAAAAAAAGAGGGATTATTGGTGATTATGTATCTGATGTGCCAGGACCAGTTGTTTATACAACTGAAGAAGTGGTACGGGTGATAACAGATGGTAGGTTCAAAATAGATAGTATAAATAATTTTACTTTGAAATGGAATGAGTATTCGATAGGTGATTCAAGTAAGAACTTTGTAAATATGCTTTTTAAAGAGAAATAGTAAGGTAGTCATGCATTCCTATAATAATGATGTGTTCGAGAGAAAGGTAAAAGATTTTTTATAGGAAGTATGCTTTAGAAATAGATTAAAGAGAGGTTTTAATATTGCAAATCAAGAAGAAGATTAACAGAATGAAAAATCGTATTAATTTTTTATCAGGTCCACTGAAAAAATATTCGAATGACCAAGGGTTTAAGAGAACTGTTAAGTATACAGATTTTTATGTGAAATTAGACTTGGATGAGAAAGTTATATTATATGAATCTTTCCATGGTAAAGGTATGACAGATAGTCCATACGCAATTTTTAAAAAAATTATCGATAATCCAGAGTATAAGGATTATACACATGTTTGGGCATTGAATGATGGAAATAACTTTTATGCTAAACGTTATGAAAATAAAAAAAATGTTAAGTTTGTTAAAGTTCATAGTGAAGAGTATTTAAAATATTTAACAACAGCGAAATATTTAATTAACAATACGACATTTCCACCTTATTTCCAGAAAAAAGAAGGGCAAATCTATGTGAATACTTGGCATGGAACACCTATTAAAACATTAGGAAAAGATATGAAGGGAGAAATAGGACAACATAAAAATATCCAAAGGAATTTTATGCATTGTGACTATATATTAAATCCTAATAAATTTACTGCAGATACTATTGTAAATTCTCATGATTTAGAAGGGTTATACAATGGCTATGTTGTTGATGAAGGCTATCCACGAATTGACCTTACTCTACAAGTAAACCCAGAAGAAGTACGAGGATATTTAAAAGAATTTGTAGAAATTGATGATACAAAAAAAATCATTTTATATGCACCAACTTGGCGTGGTGGAGTAAATCAGGTAAATAATATTAAAGATGAAATTAACAATATTGTTAAACAAATGTACTCTAAGATACCTAATGATTATCAACTCTTGTTAAAGGTTCATACATTGACATATAAATTTATTAAAGATGACGAAAGTTTACGAGAAATTTGTATACCAGATTGGGTGGATCCTAATGAGTTGATGTCAATAGTAGATGTTTTAGTGACAGATTATTCTAGTATATTCTTTGATTACATGGTAACAGAAAAACCAATCATTTTCTTAGCGTATGATAAGGAAGAGTATGAGGAACAACGAGGTTTATACGTTCAATTAGAAGATATGCCAGGTCCAATATGCTATACGGTAGACGAAGTTATTCATAGTATTGAAAACATTAAGAGTGTAAAACATGATTACAGTGTTAAATACCAAGAAACATTGAAAAAATATTGCTATCATGATGATGGGAATGCTACAGAAAGAGCGATTGACATTATTTTCAGAGAAAAGCACACAGCTAATGTATATAAAGTTACAAATGAGAATAAGAAAAATATTCTAATGTATTGTGGTGGATTTTTGAATAATGGAATTACTACGTCAGTTATTAACCTTTTGAATAATATTGATTACTCAAAATACAATGTGGCAGTTATTGATAAAGGGAAGTACGATCAAATTTCAAGAGATAATTTCAATCAAATTAATTCGAATGTGAAAAAGTTTTATCGAGTAGGTAGTTTAAACACCACTTTAAAAGAATCTTATCAAAATAACTATGTTATGAAAATGGGGCTAAAGAATGAAAAAGCTCAGAAGGTGCTACCAAAGCAACTATACAAGCGTGAAATTTCAAGGTTATTTGGTAATGCGGAATTTGATATAGCTATTGACTTTAGTGGATATGTCCCATTTTGGACATTGTTATTTGCGTTTGGAGATTTTAAAAAGAGAAGTATCTATCAACATAATGATATGTGGGCAGAATACTCCAAAAAAATTAAAGGTAAATTTAAGCATAGAGCTAATCTAAATATTATTTTCCCGTTGTATAAGGAGTTTGATAAAATAGTAGCTGTTGCAGAACACACAAGAAACTTAAATAGGAAGAATTTGAAAGATTATATTACACTAAAACAAGGTGTTTATGTCCATAATGCCATTGACCCTAATAAAGTATTTAAACAGATTGAAGAAGGCGACATATATAAATATGATGAGAAAGAATATTTATTAAAAGAAAATATTCACGGAAATGGTAAGCTTAAAATTACAGGAATTGAAATGCCTCAAAAAGAGAACATAAATTTTGTTAATAT
Source organism: Bacillus sp. 95MFCvi2.1 (assembly GCF_000374965.1). NCBI lineage: Bacteria > Bacillati > Bacillota > Bacilli > Caryophanales > Bacillaceae > Bacillus > Bacillus sp. 95MFCvi2.1. The sequence continues at coordinate 79,343 of NZ_KB895693.1, forward strand.
GGGAAGGTTGTCACCTGAAAAAGATCAAAAAAAGCTTATACATGCTTTTGCAAAAGTTACGGAACTCTATGATAATATTAGACTTTATATTGTTGGAGACGGAGTTTTAAAAGAAGAATTAGAGAATTTAGTGAGAGAAAAAAATCTAGAGGACAAAGTGATTTTTACTGGTCAAATGAGTAATCCTTTCTTACTTATTAATCAATGCGATTGTTTTGTTCTCTCATCTAATCACGAGGGACAGCCAATGGTATTGTTAGAGGCTTTAATACTAGGTAAACCTATTATTGCCACTGACATTGCAGGGTCAAGAAGTATTTTAGAAGAAGGTTATGGGGAGCTAGTTGAAAATAATATAACTGGTCTGGTAATTGGGATGCAGAAGTTTATATTAAATCAAACTTCTTTTAAAGAATTTGATTTTCAAAAGTATAATGAGCATGCTCTTGAAATGTTTTACGATGAAGTATGCGCTCTTAAAGAGGAATAGGATGTAATGGAATAATGAAGTGTGGAAGCTAAGTGATTTACAATATAAATCACTTAGCTTCTTACGTAAATAGTGATGTTTCTAACGTTTTTAAGGTGGTAAGAGGGGGATTGTGTTGAAACAAATTACAGTAATTGGTGCAGGAAGCTGGGGAACAGCGTTATCTATGGTTCTTGCGGATAACGGACATGAAGTAAGGATTTGGGGGAATAAGGCGGAACAAATCCATGAAATTAATGAGAAGCATACGAATGAAGCATATTTACCGGGGATTCAACTTTCTAAAACAATAAAAGGATACGAGTCTCTAGAGGAAGTAATGGATGGGATAGATACGGTACTATTAGTTGTTCCAACGAAAGCGATTCGTAGTGTAATACAACAACTAAAGGAAGTTGTAAAACAACCGATAACAATTATCCATGCAAGTAAAGGAATTGAACCAGGATCATTTAAACGTATCTCAGAAATGATTGAAGAAGAGATGCCGAAAGAGTTAATAGAAAGTGTTGTTGTTCTTTCAGGGCCAAGCCATGCAGAAGAGGTAAGTCTTCGTCATCCTACTACTGTAACTGCTGCGTCATATCATCTACAGGCTGCAGAAAAAACACAAAAGCTATTTATGAATACAAATTTCCGTGTTTATACAAATCGAGATGTGATTGGTGTTGAATTAGGCGGGGCACTAAAGAATATTATTGCCCTTGGCGCAGGAATCTCAGATGGTCTTGGTTACGGAGATAACGCAAAAGCAGCGTTAATTTCCAGGGGACTAACGGAAATTACACGATTAGGGTGTGAGATGGGAGCAAATCCGCTTACTTTTGCGGGATTAACAGGTGTCGGTGATTTAATTGTGACTTGTACAAGTGTTCATAGTCGAAATTGGCGAGCTGGAAATTTACTTGGTAAGGGTCATAATTTAGAAGAAGTATTAGGGAATATGGGCATGGTGGTAGAAGGTGTTCGTACAGCTGAGGCAGCATATCATTTAGCTGAAAAAATGAGTATTGAAATGCCGATTACGATTGCGATATATAATGTTTTATTTAATGGAAAAAATGCAAAAGAAGAGGTAGACGCATTAATGGGAAGAACGGGAAAAGGCGAGGTTTCGCGTTAATGTATCGTAAGTATGAAGCGACTGAATTAGAAGGTGTGTAAATAACATGGGATTTATAAGAAGAATAAAAAATCACCGTATTGTAAAAAAACTATGTAAGGCAGTATTTCTTTTCTGTAGTTGTTTGCCTCCCAAAAAGAAGTTAATTTTATTTGAGAGTTATTCCGGAAAACAATATAGTTGTAATCCACGAGCTATGTATGAATACATGTTACAAAATGACATGGACTTTCAAATGGTTTGGAGTGTAAATAAAAATTACACAGCGCAGTTTGATAAAGAAAATATCCCATATGTAAAAAGATTTTCAATTCGTTGGTTTATTTTATTGGCACGTGCGCAGTATTGGGTAACAAATAGTAGAATGCCACTTTGGCTTCCTAAGCCAAGGCATACTATTTATATACAAACTTGGCACGGTACACCTCTTAAGAAATTAGCGGGTGATATGAAAGAAGTTCATATGCCGGGTACAACAACTGAAAAGTATAAGGACAATTTTCATCGTGAAGCACAAAACTGGGATTATTTACTTTCCCCTAATGTATATTCGACTGAAATATTTAAGAGGGCTTTTCAATTTCAAAAAACTGTTGTTGAAGCAGGATATCCTCGTAACGATTTCTTATATGTAAATAATAATTCTAAGGCAGTCGATACATTAAAGAAACAGAATGGATTACCTATAGATAAAAAAATTATTTTATATGCCCCAACGTGGCGAGACGATCAGTTTTATAGTAAAGGTCGATATAAATTAGATTTACAATTAGATTTAAGTCTTTTGCAGAAACAATTAGGTTCAGATTATATCATTTTGTTACGCATGCACTACTTAGTTGCAGAACAGTTTGATTTAGAACCGTATAAAGGGTTTGTGTATGATTTCTCTAAGCATGTCGATATAAATGAGCTGTATTTACTATCTGACTTGTTAATTACAGATTACTCTTCAGTCTTTTTTGACTATGCGAATTTGAAACGACCAATCATTTTCTACACGTATGATATTGACTCGTATCGCGATAAGTTAAGAGGTTTTTATTTTGACTTAGAGACAGAAGCTCCTGGTCCAGTTGTGATGAATACGGAAGAAGTGCTTGAGGAAATATTAAGATTCGAAACTCTAGGTTTAGGTGAATTTGCAGGGAAATATAATACCTTCTATAATAATTATTGTTATTTAGAAGATGGTTTTGCTTCTAAACGAGTAGTAGAGAAAATATTCTTCGGAGAGGCACAGTAAAGATGAACTCAATGATTATGGTATTAAAAGAACAGGTAAACAGTCTATATTTAATTCAACGTTTATCTATTTATCAAGTAAAAAGTACAAATAATAATAATTATTTAGGACTTGTGTGGGAAGTTTTGAATCCTCTCATACAGATGAGTATTTATTGGTTTGTATTCGGCTTTGGGATTCGGGGTGGTCAAGGAGTAAATGGAGTACCATTTGTTTATTGGTTATCTGCAGGGCTTGTTGTATGGTTTTTTGTACAACCAGCAATGCTACAAGCATCTAAGTCTATTTATACAAGGTTAAATATGATTTCGAAGATGAGTTTTCCAATGAGTGTTATCCCAAGCTTTGTAATTATGTCTAATCTTTATCAGCATTTGATACTTATCGGTATTGTGACAATTTTATTTTTAGTAACGGGTCAAGGTATTTCTATTCATTATATTCAGCTTGTTTATTATATGTTTGCTACCCTTATGTTAATATTTTCACTCTCCTTAATTACGTCAACGTTAGCAACAATTGTGAGAGATGTTCAAATGATTGTTCAATCAATTATGCGAATGTTGCTATACTTAACGCCTATATTATGGACACCTGAAAAATTACCATCGTTTCTTCAAAAAATTATGCAGTTAAATCCATTTTGCTATATTGTAGATGGATATCGTGCTTCTTTACTAGGAACAAGCTGGTTTTATCAAGATCTAAATTATGCATTATATTTTTGGTCGTTTGTCCTTGTTACGTTGTTAATTGGTGCAACGCTACATGTGAAATTTAGAAAGCACTTTGCAGATTATCTATGATGAGGGTTGTAAAAAATGAATGAATCAGTGAGGTTTCATAATGTAACAAAAAAATATAAAATGCATAGCAAAAACTCTGAGAAATTAAAGGATATTCTGTATCCTGGAGGATTTGGTGAAGACTTTTATGCATTAAGAAACTTAGAATTTGAGGCTCAAAAAGGCGATGTTATTGGTATTGTTGGGGTAAATGGTTCTGGAAAATCTACAATGTCTAATTTGATTGCTGGAATTACACCGCCTACAACTGGAAGTATCGATATAAAAGGGAAAGTCGCACTTATTGCAATCGCAGCTGGTCTTAATAATCAATTGTCAGGTAGAGAAAACATTGAGCTTAAATGCTTAATGATGGGAATGAGTAAAGCACAAATTGAAAAGTTAACACCTGAAATTATTGATTTTGCTGATATAGGTAAGTTTATTGATATGCCAGTAAAAAAATATTCTAGCGGGATGAAATCGCGTTTAGGATTCGCGATTTCAGTTAGTATTAATCCAGATGTACTCGTAATTGATGAAGCTTTATCAGTAGGTGATCAAACATTTGCTGATAAATGCTTAAACCGTATGAATGAATTTAAAGAACAGGGCAAAACAATATTTTTTGTTAGCCATTCTTTAGGACAAGTGAAAAAATTCTGTACAAAGGCTCTATGGCTTGAATACGGTGAAATTAGAGACTATGGTCCTATTGAGGAAGTAATGCCGAAGTATGAAAGTTTCTTAAAAGAATATAAGGAAATGAGTAAAGAAGAGCAGCAAAACTTCAAAAAAGAAGCAATGGAGAAACAGGCAGGAAAAGGGTTGGCAGAGGTAAATATTGCTTCAAAAGAGGTTCCAAAAGAAGCTTCCAATTATGCACCTAGATTAAGTGGAGCGCATGTTCACAGTAAGAATAATCGAATCAAACGTAAGTATATTGCTGGCTTAATTGGTGTATTACTAATTACAACTATAAGTGGATTGACGTATTGGCAAAGGGATAATATCTTTTCTCCTTTACAGGCTAAAGAACAAAAGAAAGAACAATCTAGACAAGCAAAGGTTGTTAAACAAGAGAAGAATCCATTAGCTGATTTAGATGTTCGGTATGTAAATTCTGCTAAAGCTCGTGTGAGAAGTGTGCCAGCGTTAGAGGGACAAGCGATTGCTACTATGGTATTTGGAACACCTTTTGTGGTAAAGGATCAGAAAAAAGATGAAAAATCTGGGGTCAATTGGTTGAAGGCTATTTATGATAATGGGGAAGAAGGATGGGTTAGTGAAGAGATAGTAAGCTCAATTCCATTTACTCATGCATTATCTTATGAGGATGTTGTAAATAAAATAAAAAAATTAGAAGGTACTTCTCAAAATCTGGAACAAGCCCTTACTTTTTTAGGTAAGCGTAAAGAGGATGTAACTAGTATAATAGGTATTCCTCAAAATGAAGAAAAAGTACCAGAAGGAGTACTAACAAAATATAAAGAAATTGATGTTTTATATAATAATCAATTGATTGTTAAACAGGTAAGTCTTAAGAACGTAAATATATTGAAGGCAACGTTGTTAGAACAATTGGGTGAAGCACAATTGAAAAACGAAGATAGTTCTTTATTAATTTATCGATCTGATAAGTTTGATTTTAAGTTTGCTTCTAATGGTTCAACAATTGAGCAAATATCCATCTCCGATATGTTAAAATGAGGAGAATTATTGATATAATAAGTGTGTTTGTTAATTGTTCAATCAAGTAAATATAAAAAAATTATATAGTACTAGGAGGAATATCATTGAAAAAAGTAAGAAAAGCTATTATTCCAGCAGCCGGATTAGGGACTCGCTTCCTACCAGCAACAAAAGCAATGCCAAAAGAAATGTTACCAATTGTTGATAAACCAACAATTCAATATATCGTGGAAGAGGCAATTGCGTCTGGAATTGAAGATATTATTATCGTAACAGGAAAAGGAAAACGTGCAATTGAAGATCATTTCGATCATTCCTTTGAATTAGAACAAAACTTACTATCAAAAGGAAAGTATGAAACTCTTGAAAAAGTACAAGAATCTTCAAAGATCAATATTCATTATATTCGCCAAAAAGAGCCTAAAGGTTTAGGACATGCTGTGTGGTGTGCACGTAAATTTATTGGAAACGAACCATTTGCAGTATTACTTGGTGATGATATTGTGCAAGCGGATACGCCGTGCTTACGCCAATTAATGAATCAATATGAGAATACACAATCATCGGTAATTGGTGTTCAAACTGTTCCAGAGAATGAAACGCATCGCTATGGTATTATTGATCCGTTAGAGAAAAAGGATCGCAGTTATCAAGTGAGTAAATTTGTTGAAAAACCTGCTAAAGGAACAGCACCATCTAATTTAGCGATTATGGGACGTTACGTGTTAACGCCAGAAATCTTTATGTTCTTAGAAGATCAACAAACTGGAGCAGGCGGAGAAATTCAGTTAACAGATGCGATTCAGCGTTTAAATGAAATTCAACGTGTATTTGCATATGATTTCGAAGGAAAACGCTATGATGTTGGAGAAAAGCTTGGATTCATTCAAACAACTGTTGAAATGGCACTACAACATGAAGAGTTAAAAAAAGAGCTATTAGATTATATGAAAAAGTTAGTGGAAAGCGAAATGGTTTGTAACTAAGCTTTAACGATACAAAAAAGAACTTAAGTCTATGTTAGTTTTGGAATGGGACTTTCTAATGTTATTTCTCTTTCATTAATCGTCAAAAGAGGATAATATTGTTTCATTTATTTATAAATGGTTATCGGCTACTTATAGTATGCTACTATTTTGCTTCATTTTTTAATAAGAGGACCTCAACTCTATAATTCAACAATTGTTTTTAAACTCTTTTATAAGCGGTTGTTAGACATATAGATACCGTCACAAGAATTTAATTGGGTAATATGCATATGACTATACGATCTTTACTTCCTTGAAATAATTATTTATGAGATTATGTGTGAATTTATATGAAGATAATTGAATGGGATATTCTAGGTAGAGAGTGAATTGGACGTATAAATTTATATTGACGGGGGTATTATCAAGAACTAAAATGAATAATACATGAGTATATTATGATTAATGAAACGAAACGTTTGTTTTGTTAATCAAATCTATACTTGAAAAGTTCAATTTTCTTGTCTTGCATTAAATTACATTGAATATATAAATATTAATTTAAATATATAAATATTAATTTAAATATATGAATGTTAATTTAAATATACGTGTTAACGCTAGGATAAATATGTATAATTTTGATTGATTTCCCCTGACTATGAAAAGTAAATATACATAGGTATATAGTTAAAACCTTACAGAGTAAGGCTTTGTTAAAAAGACTGTGCAATGTTCTATGTGGAGGATACTAACACTAATTCCTTTATAGTGTTACATGAAATAGTGTAACACTATAAAGGAATTTTTGAGGATTTATTCATGCTTTAGGGTCAGTCATTGTAATAAAAATCAGGAGTGATTTTGTACATCTTTGAACAAGTGGAAATATGTATATTCGGATGGTGATTTGTAAATATATTCAGATGTAAATTAAATGATGTTGTTCAATATATATGTAACTTCATTTTTAATCAATTAAATAATAGTGGAGGGGAAGTATGGAGAAGGAAATAAATTTAAAAAGCTTGTTTAATATTATAAAAAGAAGATTTTGGATTATGGCAGTAATCACAATATTGGCCGGATTAGTTGGTGGGATATACAGTTTTTTTATGAAAACGCCTTTATATTCATCTTCCGCAAGGATCCTTATTCCGGCAAATCCTGAAGCAATGGGTACACTTAAAGTGATGATTAAAGAACCTGTTGTTTTAGAAAAAGTAGCGCAGCAACTAAATTTGAAAAAATCAGCAGGCGCATTAAGCGGACAGATAAGTGTTGGAAAGGTGGAAGAATCACAGATTGTCACTATAACAGCTATAGATACTAATCCAGTGCAGGCTGCCCAAATTGCTAATGTTACAGCAAATGTTTATAAAGAAGAAGCAAAATCTGTTATGAATTTCGGAAGTGTTCGTATTTTAACAGAAGCAAACGCACAAGGAAACCCTTCGCCAATAAACTTAAATCATGCAGGTACGATAGAGCTGGCCATGGCTGCCGCATTTATATTGAGTATAGGGATCGTTTTCTTATTGGATTCCCTTGATGAAACAATTAAATCGGAACGTGATATTGAAAAGTTACTACCGATCCCTGTTTTAGGAAGTGTTTCCCAAATGAAAAAAAATAATATAGTAGATAAAAACAGTCAGAAAGAAAGTGTAATGGTAGGAGGAAAAACATTTGATTCTTAATAAAAAACAAAGTCGTCCTCTTGATAATAGTAATTTAATTGCGCATACAGCTCCGAATTCGAAGGTTGCTGAGGAATATCGAACAATTCGTACTAATCTTCAGTTTGTATCTGAAGCAGATAAAAAAAGAACTATAATAATTACTTCTCCTGGATATGGGGAAGGGAAAACCATTACTGTGGCAAATTTGGCGGTTTCTATGGCTCAGCAGGATGAAAGGGTCTTAGTCATTGATGCGGATTTAAGAACTTCAGAACTACATAAAATTTTTGGAATAGAAAATAGATCGGGATTAACAAATATCCTAGAGGGAAAAGTAACGCTAGAGAAGGCGGTAATTCAGACGGAAATCAAAAATGTACATGTTTTAACAAGTGGTTCTGAAGTTAATAATCCAGCTGAGCTACTTAGCTTACCATCCATGCAAGATTTAATTAACAAAGTAATAGAACAATATGACGTTATTTTATTTGACTCTTCACCTCTTTTGGAAGTAACAGACACGAGTATACTAGCTAGTCAGTGTGATGGCGTATTGTTGGTATTAAGTTGCAATCAAACTGCTAGTGAAGCGGTAGTTGAAGCAGAAAGAGTGTTAGGTTTAAGCAACAGTAGGTTTCTAGGGGCTATTTTGAATAAAAAGGTATAAGAGCTTTATTCAAATCAGTTATGTGGACGATGCTCATACAGTACTTTTTAGCTCATAGGGTAAGGAGGAAGGACATTCTTCGGTAGAGAATGCAAGGTCACCTATAAAAAAAGTATATGGTACGGTGATGTCTCCTTACCGCTATCAATGGAGGCACTCGATTATGCTGTGGGTTAAAACACCTTAGACGTTAGTCGTCAAGAGCGTGATGTGAGGGAGGGTTAAATGCCCGTGTTTATTTGAAGTTTCTGTCTAGAAAGTCTTTTTGAAGGATCTTGTAGACAGGAACTTTATATTAGTTAGTCATTTATTTCCTTCCTTAAATCTTTAGTTAGATATATAGATAAAAATATTAGTTACAAAAAATTGAGAGAGGGGCCTATTATGACGTATCATCAAAGATTGTTTCTATTAATTTTAGTAGATTCCTTAATTGTATTAACCACGATTTTCTTTAGTCGCTTTTTAGTAAGTGCTGATTTCCACGTTATAACATTGCCTATTGTAGCAAGTGCGATGACCTTGCTTCTTAGCCATCATATTTTTTCTTTTATTTATAAGCTATATAAAAAAGCATGGGAGTATGCAAGTATAGGCGAACTACTCATTATTTTGAAAGCAGTTACACTTTCTATTATCACAACAGCAGTAGTACAAAAAATATTACTCCATGATATTTATTTCCGTCTACTTGTTGTTACTTGGATGATCCATGTTTTATTGATCGGAGGATCACGTTTTTTATGGCGAATGTTCCGAGATGCTTATATCCAAAAGGGTGACAATAAAAAACGAACGCTAATTATTGGTGCAGGTTCTGCAGGTACAATGGTTGTACGGCAGTTGTTGAATAATAATGAAACAGAATTACTACCAGTTGCTTTTATTGATGACAATATAAAGAAACACGGACTGGATATACTTGGAATACCAGTGGTCGGGGGAGTGAATCGCATTGAATCTACTGTTCAGAAATTAGGCATCGACAGTATCATCATAGCAATTCCTTCACTTAGTAAGAAAGAATTAAATATGATTTTCCAAGAGTGTTCTAAGACAAAAATGAAAACACAAATTCTTCCGATGTTAGAGGATTTAGTGACTGGAAAGGTTTCAGTAAATGAATTTCGTGATGTTCAGGTAGAAGATTTATTAGGGCGTGAGCCGGTTGAATTAGATATTGAAAGTATTTCAGATTTTATAACTAATAAAGTTATTTTAGTAACTGGTGCAGGTGGCTCAATTGGGTCTGAAATTTGTCGTCAAATCGCACATTTTAACCCAAAACAATTGATTTTATTAGGTCATGGTGAAAATAGTATCTATTCCATTGAAATGGAATTAAAAGAGCTATACAGTGACACCGATATTATCTTTACTACAGAAATTGCTGATGTACAGGATGATATGAAAATGATGTCAGTCATGAGTCAATATCATCCTCAAGTTGTTTATCATGCTGCTGCACATAAGCATGTACCCTTAATGGAACGTAATCCTGAAGAAGCGATAAAAAATAATTTGATCGGGACAACAAACGTAGCAACAGCAGCAAGTTGGCATGGAGTTGAGACGTTTGTAATGATTTCTACAGATAAAGCTGTGAATCCTACGAGTGTAATGGGAGCGACAAAAAGGCTTGCTGAAATGGTAATCCAAAACTTAGACAAAACAAGTAGTACGAAATTTGTGGCTGTACGATTTGGAAATGTATTAGGAAGCCGTGGTAGTGTTATACCACTGTTCAAAAAGCAAATTAAGCAAGGGGGACCAGTGACTGTCACTGATCCAAAAATGATTCGTTACTTTATGACAATTCCAGAAGCATCTAAACTTGTAATACAGGCTGGGGCATTAGCTAAAGGTGGGGAGATATTCATTTTGGATATGGGTGATCCTGTCAAAATAGTGGATCTTGCGAAAAACTTAATTACATTATCAGGACATTCATTAGATGAGATACAAATAAAGTTCACTGGAATGAGACCTGGAGAGAAGCTTTTTGAAGAATTGTTGAAAAAAGAAGAAGTGCATGAGCAACAAATCCATCCTAAAATTTACATAGGTAAAACATCAAATCTTTATATAAAAGAAATTGAAGAAATTATTCAAACATACCCTAATCTTGAGAAATTAGAATTGAGAGAACAGGTATTGGCATTGGCAAATAACCGTATAGCTTCGCAAAATATAGTGTGAATGTCGATTTGAATACGTGCGTTTAGATACGTATTTTACTATTTAGAAAAATGAAGTATGTACAGGTTACAGGCTGGTTAGACAGATTATAACGAGTGTAGGGTGATATATGTGGGAAATAAAGTATTGTTCTGTGCAACAGTAGATATTCATTTTAAAGCATTTCACTTGCCGTATATGAAATGGTTTAAAGAACAGGGATGGGAAGTTCATGTTGCTGCTGCCGGCAACATGGACCTTCCATACGTGGATAAGAAGTATGAACTTTCTATTCAAAGATCCCCTTTGCAGCTCAAGAACATTAAGGCTTATAAAGAGTTGAAAGCTATCATTGATAAAAATGGATATAAAATTATTCATTGCCATACACCAATGGGGGGAGCCCTTACACGTTTGGCAGCAAGACATGCTAGAAAATATGGAACAAAGGTTTTATATACTGCTCACGGATTCCACTTTTGTAAAGGTGCCCCGCTAATAAATTGGTTATTATATTATCCTATTGAAAAAGTAATGGCAAATTACACAGACTGTCTGATCACAATAAATCAAGAGGATTATGATCTGGCTGTTCAGCGGCGTTTCAAAGCAGTTGAAATTGAACAAGTACACGGAGTGGGAGTAGACACAGAATACTTTAAACCAACTGATGAGATTCAAAAGCTTTGTCTGAGGAGTGAGATGGGATATAAGCCCACTGATTTCTTGATGTTCTATGCGGCTGAGTTTAATAAAAATAAAAATCAACAATTTTTGATTCGATCATTGGCTTTAATAAAGGATAGTGTCCCAAACGCAAGGCTTCTATTGGCTGGAAACGGTCCCTCACTAGAGGATTGTAAAGATCTGGCTAAACAAATTGGCGTATTTGAAATGGTGGACTTCCTTGGTTATCGGAATGATATCTCGAAAATTTTATCCGCCTGCGATATTGCGGTTGCATCGAGTCTTCGCGAAGGTCTACCGGTTAATATTATGGAGGCCATGGCTTGTGGGTTACCGATAATTGCAAGTGAGAACAGAGGACATTTGGAACTTGTAGAAGATAAAGTAAATGGCTATATCATTTCCAATCAAGATGCTCAAATGTTTGGTTTAAGAGTACTAGAGATGAACAAATCAAAAGACTTACTTGTAAAAATGGGTATTGAAAGCAAAAAGAAAATGCATAAATATTCGATTATTCAAGTTGAATCTGAATTGAGTTCTATTTATGGGAAATACATTCTGGAGGAAACAGATGAAACCGAAAATCAGTATAATAGTTCCTGTCTATAATGTTGAAACTTTATTAGGAAGGTGTTTAAACAGCCTAACGTCACAAACACTCGAAGATATCGAAATCATTATGGTAAACGATGGCTCAACAGATAAGAGTGCAGGTATACTTAATGAGTACGCAAAGAAAGATAAAAGAATTATAGTGATTGAAAAAGAAAACGGTGGTGTTTCTTCAGCAAGAAATGCAGGTATTCAAATCGCGAGCGGAGAATATATTGGGTTTGTTGATCCGGATGATTGGATAGACATGGACATGTATGAAACCTTGTATCAGGAAGCAGTTCAAGGTAAGGCAGACGTTGTTATGTGTACATATACTCGTGAATTTGGAAGTCATTCAAAAGAGAAGAAATTTGATCTTCCTGAAAAAGTTTGTTATGAAGGTGAAGAAATTAAAGTAAATGTAATGAGACGTTTAATCGGTCCTATAGATGAAGAAATAGGAAATCCAGAATTCTTAGATGCTTGGGGAACTGTTTGGTCAAAGCTTTATCGCTCTGAGGTTATTAAAGAAAACGCGATTCAGTTTGTGGATTTAAGTTTTATTGGTACAAATGAGGACTCGTTATTTAATATACAGACATTTTATTATATTGATAAATTTGTTTTTTTAAATAAGCCTTTTTATCATTACTGGAAAACAAATGCAGCTTCCGTCACGTCTAATTACAAACCGGAATTGATGAACCAATGGTTTAACCTTTATGACATAATTGAGCAATTTTTAGAAGATAAGCAGCTATCAGGAAATTTTCGATTAGCCTTAAATAATCGTATTTGTCTTAATACGCTCGGACTTGGCTTAAATACAATGAGTAAAAGTAATGGCATATCTCCATTAACGAAATTTAACAGATTAAGTAAAATACTAAATGATAATCGGATAAGGCGTTCTTTTAAACAATTAGAGATGAATCACTTCCCTATTGTTTGGAAGGCGTTTTACTTTTGCGTAAAATATAGGTTTACCGCAGGGTATTATTTTATGTTAGTGGCAATAGATTCACTCAGAAAGATGATGAGATAGGAGTGGTACTCTTGAAACCTATTCGTATACTTCAAGTAGTTACCGTCATGAATCGCGGCGGGCTTGAAACTATGTTGATGAATTATTATCGAAGAATAGATCGTAGTAAGATTCAATTTGATTTTATGGTACATAGAACAGATAAGGGACATTATGATGATGAAATAATGAAGCTTGGTGGGAAGATTTATCGAATGCCACAGATACGACCTGGAAATTATCGCCGTTATTTTAAATTACTCAAAGAGTTCTTTGCTACTAATCCTGAATATAAAGTAGTACATTCCCATATCAATGAGAACAGTAGTTTTGTATTAAGAGCAGCGAAAAATGCAGGTGTTCCATGCCGTATTGCGCATAGTCATTTAAGTGATTTAGGTATTGATATAAAACTTCCTTTTCGACTATATGCAAGATTTATGATGAAAGACAATCCGACTGCATATTTTGCATGTTCGAAAAAAGCAGGAGAATGGTTGTTTGGAAAGAAACAGACAAATTCTAATGAAGTAACGGTTCTAAATAACGCAGTGAATGTTGAAGAATTTAAATATAATGAAAGTAAAAGAAATAAAGTAAGAGAAGAAATTGGGGCAAATGATAATACGTTAGTTATAGGGCATGTAGGAAGATTTAATAAGCAAAAGAATCATGAATTCTTAATAGATATTTTCCATGCTGTACATAAAAAGAACCCAGAATCCATACTGACTCTCATAGGAGAGGGTACCCTACGTGCAAGCATTGAAAAAAAAGTCGCTGACTTAGGATTGTCTTCTAAAGTCAGATTTCTAGGAACTAGAACCGATATCCCGCAATTGATGCAAGGATTTGATATTTTTCTTTTTCCTTCGCTTTTTGAAGGCTTGCCAGTTGTACTAGTGGAAGCACAGGCTGCAGGTTTAAATTGTGTGGTGTCTGATGCAATTACTAGTGAATCTAACTTGACTGACCGAATGAAATTTATGAGCTTAAAGAGTTCAACGGAATTATGGGCAGATTATATTCTTTCCTCACCATTGGAGCATGAGGATACAACAAATGTAATGCAAAATAGTGGCTATGATACGGCTACTATGGCAAACTGGTTGACAGATTACTATTATGCACATGCCTATAAATAATAAAAATTTGATGCAGGAGGGTTTGCAATGACGCCACTCTTAACCGTTTTTACGCCTACATATAATCGTGCATATACCCTTCATTTATGTTATGAAAGTTTAAAGAGGCAAAAATGTAAAGATTTTATTTGGTTAATTATTGATGATGGCTCTAATGATAACACAAAGGAACTTATTGATACTTGGATTGTAGAAGATGTCGTTCCCATTCGTTATCATTACCAAGAAAATCAAGGTATGCATGGAGCACACAATACCGCTTATGAATTAATTGATACAGAATTAAATGTGTGTATAGACTCGGATGATTATATGGCTGAAGATGCTGTTGAAAAGATTGCTTCATTTTGGAAGGCACATGGAAGTAAGAAGTGTGCTGGAATAGTCGGGTTGGATGCGAAACAGAATGGAGAAATTATTGGAACTAAAATGCCATCTAATATTAAATCTTCCACACTGTCAGGTTTGTATGGTCTTCATGGGGTCAGAGGCGATAAGAAACTAGTTTATCGTTCGGAATTGACAAGAAATTCTTTGCCATATCCTATATTTTCAGGAGAAAAGTACTGTCCGCTCAGTTATAAGTATATTTTAATTGATCAACAATGTCCTTTACTTATTATGAATGAAGTCTTATGCCATGTGGAATATTTAGATGATGGTTCGAGTATGAACATGATTAAACAATATAAGAAAAATCCGCGTGGGTTTTTATTCTTTAGAAAGGTTGCTATGCAGTATGCTCCTTCTTTTAAGGAGAGATTTCGAGAATCCATACATTATGTATCTAGTAATCTGATGATTAGAAATTATGCTTTTCTTAAAGAATCACCATGTAAGGGTACTACTTTCCTGGCGATACCTTTCGGGATTCTTCTCTATCTTTATATACAGAATACAAGTAATAAAACCGTTTCAAAGCGTCATTAAGAAGCTGAAGGTATACCGGTAATTGTTGTGTAAGCTTGCAATAATTGGCTAATGAATCTGTTAATATATTTATGTGTAAATATATCTATTTTCTTCAGTGCTTTTGCATGTCTAAGTTACTTGCTTGTTTGCTGTGTGGAAGGAGTTAAGGAATGACTATATTATGGATAAACCTTTTTGTAGTTTACATTTTATCTTTTTTTTCAAGATATTCTGCAAAGAGCATGAGCAATGGGATCGTTCCAGTTCAACCAAATAAAATGCTTAGTTTCTTGGCAATGGCATCGCTTGTTATTGTATCGGGACTTAGAAATAATATTGGTGATACTTATTTTTACATGTATTCCTATGCCCACAATGAATTCAGTTGGAGCAATATTGATTTCTCAGGGGATTTTGGGTTTGATCTTTTACAGATGTTTCTGCAACACTTCTCAAAAGATCCGCAGATAATGGTATTTTTTGTCGCCTTAGTGACAAATGTATTAATTGTAATAACTCTTTATAAATACTCCCGGATGCTTGAATTAGCCTTATTTGTATATATTACAGGTGGAATGTATTTAGTATCCATGAATGGAATCAGGCAGTTTTTAGCAGCATCTATTGTCTTTCTGGCCACAAAATATATTTTTAATGGAAATTGGAAAAAATATATTTTAATTGTACTTTTAGCAGCTATGATTCATAAGTCAGCGCTTGTTTTAATCCCAATCTATTTTTTGGTTAGGAGAAAGGCTTGGGCATGGGATACGTACGTATTGCTGTTCTTCTCGGTCATTATAGTAATTGGGTTTAACCAATTCTCATCAGCTTTGTTCTCGGCATTAGAATCAACTCAGTATGGACACTACAAGGACTTTGCAGAGGGAGGAGCAAATGTATTACGTGTTGCAGTTAGTGCTGTGCCAATAGTTCTTGCATATCTTGGAAAAGAAAAATTAAGAGAAGTCTTTCCGAAAAGTGATTACATTGTAAACATGTCTTTAATTGGTTTAGTGTTCATGATTATTTCAACGCAAAATTGGATATTTGCAAGATTCACCATTTATTTCAGTTTATATCAATTAATTTTAATTTCATGGATTGTTGTATTATTTTCTAAAAAGGATAGGAATTTCGTATATTACGGACTTTTATTGTGTTATCTCATTTATTATTTTTACGAGAGTGTAATAAGTTTAGGCATCATTTATACAAGTAAATATCTATCTTTATAGATTTTTCAGTAACACTACTTCTAAGTATAAATTTAAGCATATCGGGGGGAGCGTGTATCAATTGGAGAACGTGAGGAAAATTCCATCAACCATACATTATTGTTGGTTTGGCGGTAGAGAGAAACCTGAGATTGTACAAAAATGCATAGATAGCTGGAAGAAGAACCTCCCAGAATATGAAATTATTGAGTGGAATGAAAATAATTTTGACATAGAATGTAACTTATATGTCAAAGAAGCCTATGATTCGAAAAAATTTGCATTTGTAAGTGATTATGTAAGGGTATATGTTCTTTATAAGTTTGGAGGTATTTATTTAGATACCGATGTAGAGGTATTCAAACCTTTTGATAATATGCTCCATCATGATTCATTTTGGGGATTTGAACAAGAAAATTACATAGCGACAAGTACTATAGGAGCTATGAAAGGAAATAAGTTGATTAAAATGTTTTTGGATTCATATGAAGGAAAAGGATTCATCAAAGAGGATGGAAAACATGATGATTTAACCAATGTGGCGATTGTAACTAATATACTAAAAAATGCAGGATTGAAATTAAATGGAGAATATCAAGAAATAAGCGGTATGGGAGCTTTTTATCCACAAACTTATTTTTCTCCATATGATTATATCAATTGCAGAAAATTTATAACTGAAAATACATATGCAATGCATCATTTTTATAAAAGTTGGTTGCCTCCTAAAGTAAGAATCAAGAGTAATATAAAATTGATTTTAGCGAAAACCATAGGTGGAAATAACATTGCTAGGCTAAGAAAATATGTGATGGGAAAAGAAGCTTTTAAGGAGAATACACATGATTAAGGTATTCAAGAAAATAGTTCAAACGATAGTTGCAGAAAGCCGTAATAGAGGACTGTATTTTACTATACTAATGAATATCTCGCATGTAATTGGTGCATTAAGAGGTGCCTTCTATAAGGTAATATATTTTCGTAATATAAAGTGTTCAATTTTTTTTCTTCAAGCAAATAGCAAGATTGAGATTTTCAATAAGCGTTCAAAAGTCAATGTTGGAAAGTTTGTATTTGTAAGAAAGAATGCCAGCATTAGACTGGATTTTGACGGAGTATTAGATATAGAAGAAAAAGTATTTATTAATGATAACTGTAATATCAACTGTGTAAATAGAATATCGATTGGAAGAAGTACAAAAATAGGGCCAAATGTGAGTATTAATGACCACGATCATAATTATAAAAACCCTGCAGATAGCCATCTGGTAAAAGGTGAGGTAAAGATAGGGAAGAATGTTTGGATTGGTTCTAATGTAGTTATATTGAAGGATACTGTTATAGGCGATAATACAGTAATAGCCGCCGGAAGCGTTGTAAAAGGGCATATTCCTTCTAATACGTTATTTGTGAATAAAAGAGAGAATATGTGTATTGATCGCACTAGTTTAAGCAGCTAATAAAAAGTTTATTCCATATGAATTCATATACTGCGATTGCTTTCATTTACTTACATCAAAACAAAACATGAACGTGAGGAAGCGTATGAAAAAAAATGTTTTAATCTCTATCTATGATATGGAAATTGGTGGAGTAGAAAGAAGCTTAATTAATATGCTGGAAAGCTTCGACTATGATACATACAACATAGATTTATTGATATTTAATCATACTGGAGAGTTCTTAAATTTAGTACCTAATAAAGTTAACGTACTACCACAGATAGGTGGATATACCGTCTTTAGGAAGTCAATTGTGCAATGTATACGTGAAGGATATTTTGGGGCAGGAATCACAAGAATAATAAGTAAGTATATGGCAGGGAGAATATCGAAAAAAAGACAGTTAAAGGAAGGTTCGGGATATATTCAGATGCAGCTTGTGTCAAAGTATGCAGCATATTTTTTGCCTAAACAGAAAAAAAAGTATGACTTTGCGATTAGTTACGCATGGCCACATGATCCTTTGGCTGATACTGTAAGTGCTGATAAGAAGATAGCTTGGATTCACACAGATTATAGCACACTAGAAATTGATAATAAAATTGACTTTGCTATGTGGAATAAATTTGATTACATAGCATCTATATCAGATGAATGCACAAAAGCGTTTTTAACTGTATATCCATCGCTAAAAGATAAAATTTTACAAATAGAAAATATTACTTCACCCAAATTTATTCAGAAGATGGCTGAAGATACTGTAAGTTTTAATAAACAAAGTAACAGTGCTTTTAATATTTTATCGGTTGGAAGGTTGTCATATGCGAAAGGGTTTGATGTTGCTATAAAAGCCCTTAAAGCATTACATAATAAGGGGTTAAACAATATAAAATGGTATGTCATAGGATACGGATCGGATGAATCTAATCTTAAGGAATTGATAAAGGAACAACAGTTAGAAGACAGTTTTATACTATTAGGCAAACAAACTAACCCATATCCGTATATGAAGTTATGTGATTTATACGTTCAACCGTCCAGATATGAGGGAAAGGCAGTTACGGTTACGGAAGCTAAAATCCTTGAAAAGCCTATATTGATAACTAATTATCCTACTGCAGCCAGCCAATTGGATGATGGAATTGAGGGCATTATATGTGATTCAAGTGTAGAGGGGTTAGTCGAAGGCATCGAAAATTTATATAGAGATGATGAACTAAGGAAAACATTAATTAATAATTTGCGAGATAGAGATTACAGTAATAACGCTGAGTTGAATAAGCTATATAAAATTATCCCGCATTAACGGGTAGTAAGACCTCCACCTCAAAGTTCGGCGAAAACAAAGGAGTTAGGTGGGGGATCAACTGCCCGTAAAAGCCCGATTCGTTCAACTAATTAAAGTTTCACTTTATAGGCGCCTAAACAATCAATACATCAAGTATAGGAGACAACAATAAAGGTGTATTTATGATGATAGCGTAAGAGATTTCTCGTAAAGGTGTGATTTAGGCATGAGCCAAAAAGTAAGTGTAATAATACCAGTTTATAATGCAGGGAAATATATCACTCGGTGCATAGAGTCACTTTTAAATCAGACACTCCAAGAGTGTGAGTTTATATTTATTAATGATGGCTCGATAGACGATAGCAGAGAAATCATTGAGGGATATAAACAAGTAGATGACAGGATAATACTTATAGATCAAGTAAATCTAGGTGTAAGTATTGCAAGAAATAAGGGCTTACATTTAGCCGCTGGAGAATATGTGGGATTTGTTGATGCTGATGATTGTATAGAAAAGGATATGTATGAAACACTATATAACTCAGTAAAACAAAGTAATTGTGATGTAGTTATATCAAATTTTAAGGGCGAGACGGAAGGGCATAAGGTAATTACAACATATCCATTTCCTATAGATATTGTTCTTGAAAAAGATTATATAGAGCAAGAAGTATTACCTTATTTCCTTAAGGCAGATAATTTAAATACTGTTGTAAATAAGATCTATAGAAATAATTTAATTAAAGAAAATAACGTTAAATTCCCAAGCGGAATTGCATTGGGGGAAGATGGAATGTTTAACGTTGCATTCTTTAGTGGTGCAACTCGTATGAAATATGTAGATTATGTAGGTTACCATTACAAGGAGGTAGCTGGTAGTGCTACCAGAAACATATCCGAAAAAGATTATTTTCAGAGGGCTGTAGAAGTATATACTATGGAATTACCCCAAATATATACTGATAAAATTGATAGAGTAAGAATAAGTAAATTAAGGTCAATAAAGTTTATTAATAGTGTAATGTCCTATATACATGTTTATTTTACACCATCTAAAGATGTAAGTTTCAATAAGCGGTATAAATACGTAAAAAGTATGATACGAAATAAACATGTGAGAGAGGCACTACCTATATATTATAGTGAAATTTATAACAAGCTAGGAAGATATGAGCGGTTAATAATAAATTTAATAAAGAGACAATCAACTGTTGGGCTGTATTGCGTTACAGCTTACAGTAGATTCAGAAATAAATAATAGTGAGGGAGTTTAAGTATGAAAATTATGATGTTTGCCCATGGTGGAAGTCTTAATAGGGGATGTGAGGCTATTGTTCGTTCCTCTACTAATATCATAAAAGAAAAGGTAGATGAAACAAAGATATATTTGGTATCAAGTAAGCCTGAAACAGATAAGATTATAACAAAGTTAGATGGAATATATGATGGTTCTACTAAGAATATAGCGAAGTACTCATACGATTGGTGGATGGCTTTACTTAAAGTAAAATTGTTTAATGATGAATCTTATGCAATAGCTAAAATGGAAGATAATATAATTAAACATATAAAGAATATGGATGTATGTTTATCTATAGGTGGAGATAATTATTGTTACGGGGAACAGCCTGCATTGTATGAAATAAATAAAAAAGTAAAAGCAGCAGGAAAGAAGTTAGTGTTATGGGGATGTTCTATAGGTGAAGAGGATATGTCTGAGAGAAAGTTAGGAGACTTAAAACAGTTTGATTTAATATTAGCTCGTGAAACTCTTACCTATAATATGTTGAAAAACAAGGGACTTAATAACGTTAAATTGTGTGCAGATCCTGCATTTACCATGGAGAAAGAAGAGTTGGAATTACCTAAAGGATGGCAAGATGGCAATACAATAGGTCTTAATTTTAGTCCACTTGTATGGAATAGAAACAAGGATTCACAAGTTGCAGTAAGAGATTTAATTAACCATATACTAGATACTACAGATTCAACAATTGCTCTCACACCGCATGTTATGCAGGATGGGAATAACGATTATGAAGTTCTGTATACATATTATGAGGAATTTAAAAATACAGGTAGGGTAATTATATTACCAAACAATTTAAATGCAATACAATATAAAGGGTATATAGCTAGGATGCGATTCTTTATAGGAGCTAGAACACATGCCACGATAGCGGCTTACTCAAATTGTGTTCCAACTATGGTATTGGGATACAGTATAAAATCGAAGGGAATAGCTAAAGACTTATTTGGAGAAGAGAAATTAGTCTTAAATATAGAAGAAATATCTAATAGTAATAAATTAAAAGCTAAATTCGATGAGATGGTAAGAGAAGAAGATCAATTGAAGAGCAAACTAGAGCAAACTATGCCTAATATTAAAAAAATGTCGTATAAAGCGGTAGAATACTTACAAGAATTAGCTAAGTAAATCGAGGTATATTATGAAAAAAAATTTATTATTTGTTATGCCTAGTCTATCTGCTGGTGGTGGAGAAAAGAGTCTAGTAAACTTATTATCTCAAATAGATTATCAGTTATATAATGTAGATTTATTTTTGTTTAACCATGAAGGTATATTTATGGAATTTGTACCAAAAGATGTACAAATTTTACCTATACCAGAAACATATAAGACGTTTACTTTACCTTTGTTTAAATCGGTCAAAACGTTTTTATTAAAAGGAGAAATATCGCTAGCCTATAATAGATGTATGTTCACCATAAAGAATAGAGCAGGAAAAAATACATCGATAAAGGAACAATACAGCTGGAAATATATCGCTAAGTCTTTAAATGAAATTGAGAAACAGTATGATGCTACTATAGGGTTTTTAGAAAAAACCGCTACATATTTTTGTGTAGATAAGGTGAAAGCACATAAGAAAATAGGATGGGTACATATTGACTATAATAAATTAGGGATGGATTCGAACTTTGATGCTTTGTACTTCAGAAAGCTAAACAATATAGTTACAGTATCGGAAGAGTGTGCCAATATCCTAAAAAACAGATTTCCTAATCAAAAAGATGAGATAAGCGTTATTTATAATATTGTATCACCGACAATGATACATAAAATGGCTAACCAGGAAAATAAGGATGTTTATACTAAGAAAGATAATGAAATTATTATACTTTCAGTAGGTAGGCTGCACTACCAAAAAGGCTTTGAAATGGCTATAGAATCCTGTAAGAAACTAATAGATAAAGGGTATAAAGTAAAGTGGAATATTATAGGAGAGGGCGAGGAAAGAGAACAGCTGACTAATTTGATAAAAGCAAATAAATTAGAAAACAATTTCAAATTGTTAGGATTAAAATCTAATCCTTATCCGTATATAAAACAAGCAGATATTTATGCACAGACATCTAAATTTGAAGGGAAATCTATAGCAATTGATGAGGCGAAAATATTGAATAAGCCTATACTTGTTACTGATTTTAGTACCGCGAAAGATCAAATTGACAATGAAATAAATGGATTAATTGTAGATATGAAGCCGGAGGCTATTGCAAAAGGAATTGAGAGGCTTATAAAAGATACAGAATTAAGAAAAAAATTAGTAAATAACCTTTCGAAAGAGAAATTAGGAACGGAAGAAGAAATATATAAGTTATATGAAATTCTATAATGGGTGAGGTTCATGAAAAAAAAAATATTATTTATAATGAATAATTTAAATTGTGGTGGGGCTGAAAAAGCCCTAATTTCTTTATTAGGCGTTATAGATTATTCTAAATACAAAGTGGATTTATTTTTATTTAAGCATGAAGGAATATTTATAAATAAGTTACCAAAAGAAGTCACTCTATTACCTGAACCAATAAAGTATAAATATTTTGATATGCCTATAAAAAGGTCTTTGACAGAATTAATGAAAATAGGAGATTTTAAAACGACATTTTCTAGAGGAGTATTAGGGTATCTGGCTAAGACAGAAACGAATGGAGCTATAATCGAACAAAAAATATGGAAATACATGTCGAAATCAATAGATGAAATCAATAAGGAATATGATGTAGCGATAGGATTTCAAGAAAAAAACCCTATATATTTCTGTGTAGACAAGGTAAAAGCGAAAAAAAAGATTGGATGGATACACACGGATTATAATAAATTAGGGATTGATTATAGTAAAGAAAAATTTTATTTTGGTAAACTAGATCATATAGTGACTGTATCAGAAGAGTTAGTTAATATTTTAAGGGATAATTTCCCTGAATATAGAAAGAAAATTGGATGTATACACAATATAGTTTCTTCAAGAATGATAAGGAAAATGTCATTAGAGAAAGTTGATTTTAAAGAAGAGAACGATAGAAGTATATCATTCATTTCGGTAGGAAGATTGGCTAAAGAAAAGGGATTAGATATCTCTTTAGAAGCATTTAATATACTCGTAAAAAAAGGGTACGATCTTAAATGGTATTTGATTGGAGAAGGCAACGTAAGAGAAGAACTTGAAAGACGTATAAGGGAAGAAAAACTAGAAAAAAGAGTAATTTTATTAGGTATAAAAGAAAATCCATATCCATACATAAAGCAAGCAGATATATATATACAGACATCCAGATATGAAGGTAAATCTATTTCTATAGATGAGGCAAAAATACTGGCAAAACCAATATTAATTACTAATTTTGAGACAGCTAATAATCATATAAGAAATAATATCAATGGAGTAATTGCAGAGATGAACCCTATGTCAGTGGCAAAGCATCTTGAGTTATTAATAAAAGAAGAAAAATTAAGAATTAAGTTTATCGATAATCTCAAGAAAGAAGAATTAGGGACAGAGGATGAAGTGAATCATTTGTATAATTTAATGAACAGTTAAGTGTAGCGTTTAAAAATAAGTTAAATAATGAAATACATTCACTGGAGGCAATTATGTTTAATCGGATAAAAAAATCTTTAATGGTAAGATTAGGAATGGTATCTCTTGAGGATTTAACGGTAGAAGCGTGTTTGCAAAGAGGTATGAAGGTAGGGGAAAATTGTAGTGGATTAGCTGGAAGTACAATTGACTATGCTCATTGTTGGCTAATAGAAATAGGTGATAATGTTACATTTGCACCTCAAGTTTATCTCCTTGCACATGACGCCAGTACGAAACGGTATTTAGATTATACCAAAATAGCGAAAGTAAAAATAGAAGACCATGCATTTATAGGGGCAAGGGCTTTAATTATGCCGGGGGTTACAATAGGGAAAAATGCTATTGTGGCCGCGGGAAGTGTAGTAACAAAATCGGTTCCTGAAGGGTGCATAGTTGGAGGAAATCCCGCGAAAATTATAGGGAAAACAAAGGATTATATCAATAAGCACAAATTAAATCTAAAGACAGCAAATCGTTATGATGAAAACTGGACAATAGGTGAGAATATCACACCAGACATGTGTACTAAAATGTCAGAAGAATTAGGTAGTACTGTTGGATATGTTAAATGAGTATTTAAATTATTTTCACGTTGAAAGGGCAATATAAAGATGATATTTCAAATTTTGAGCTATATTGTAATTTTTATTATTTTAATGGTTATTACCATAGACTTAGTACCTGTAATAAAAGATTGGGTACTGAGAATTCATATGGGGAGATATGAAGATAAATCCATATGGAATGAGACTATAACTAAAAAAGGGTCTAAGTGGTTACTAAACACACCAAAAATAAAAGTAACAGACAATACAAGATTAGTTGTAATAGATATGTTGAAAGGGAATTATACGAAAAGCACGATACAACATTGGCAAGAAGCATCATTAGTATTAGGCTTATCTGAGTATTTAAAACATAATGATGATAAGGAAATGAAATCTGAGATTGAAAAATTTTTGAATTCGAAATTTGATAGTAATGGTCAATGGTTAGAAAAACCTAAGCATATAGACGGAGCTATACTTGCTTACGCTATTATGAAGTTGGAATATATTGATATAAACAAATACAAAAAAGCATTAGATTATACATGGGAAATGATTAAGGATCATATAGGTGAGGACGGCACGGTAGAATATAGGAAGTTTATGAAAAGCTACAGATATGTAGATACTATAGGGTTTATATGCCCCTTTTTAGTTTGTTACGGTACTAAATTTAACAAAGATGATTGTATAGATTTAGCAGTGAAACAAATTAAAGAGTATGAGCAATATGGAATGTTAGACAAACATTCACTACCATGTCATGTTTACAAGATTGAGAATAAAGTTCCCCTTGGATTATACGGATGGGGAAGAGGACTTGGTTGGTTTGCTATAGGTCTTATAGATGCGTGGAATGAATTGCCACAAGATAGTAAATATAAATTTGCTTTCGAAGAAAGTGTTAAAAGATTCGCGGAAGCTGCAATGAGCTTTCAACAAGATAATGGTAGTTGGAATTGGACTGTAACTAGAAATGAGAGTAGGTCTGACTCTTCCGCTACAGCTACGCTAGGCTGGTTTATGTTAAATGCCTCAAAGATAGAGAAGGTATCAAAAGAATGCCTAGATAGCACAGAAAAGGCTATGAGTTATTTAATGAAAGTTACGAGGAAAGATGGGGCAGTTGACTTTTCTCAAGGCGATACAAAAGACATAGGGGTGTATTCCACACTGTTCAATATATTGCCGTTTACTCAAGGGTTCTGCATTAGATTAATCAATTCATATTTAAGTAGGAACTAAACCTTCATCCCCTTTACTCATATTTGTATGAGGCAACTTTATTGATAAAGAAAATAAATGATTTGGAAATTCGAACCATTTATTTTTTGGGGAAATGAGAAAGGTGGGAATCATATGTTAAACTCTTTAACGTCATTTAGGTTTATTGCTGCGCTAATGGTTTTCTTATTTCATATGGGTGTGTTTAGCCAATATCAATTAGGTTCAGCGGGCGTTCAATTCTTTTTTGTTTTATCTGGCTTTATTTTAGCTTATAACTATCATTCTAAATTTACAGAGCTAAATAAACACAGTATCAAAAAATTCTATAAAGCAAGATTTTCTAAAGTATATCCAGTTCATGTATTAACCTTTCTTCTTTCTGCACCATTAGTTATTTTATACTTTCACCCTAATAGTTTATATTTTATAAAACTTGCTTTTATGTCAATCATTAATTTGCTATTGATACAAAGCTTCGTACCTAGTCAGGGTACTTATTTCAATTTTAACGGCGTTTCGTGGACATTATCGGTTGAAGCTTTCTTTTATGTTATGTTTCCGTTTCTGCTATGGGTATTTATGAAACTTAAAGTTAAAAAGAACATCATTACATCCATATTGGTATTCTTGGTAGTATGGATAATTTTATTTCTATTGAATAAAAACTTGGATGAAGATAATCCATTTTTTATTTGGATATTACATATTTTTCCAGTTACTAGATTGTTCGAATTTTCAACGGGTATACTTCTGGGATTGATTTATATTGAAAAATCCGATAAAGCAAACTTTAACAAAAACATATTTACTGTTTTAGAACTACTATGTTTACTTTTATCCATTGCCTTATTATCGTATTCGATAAAATTAGATGTAGGAATTGTTCGTGGTGTTTATTTTGTCCCACTATGGTGCTTGTTAATTTTCACCTTTTCATTTCAATGCGGTATATTTTCAAAATTATTATCACAAAGGCTATTTGTTTACTTAGGTGAAATTAGTTTCTCATTTTATATGATTCACCAAATAGTGATACGATACTTGGATTTCTTGAAGTTAGAAAATACATATAGTTTTGTGGTTTGTTTAATAGTTTCTTTATTGTTAAGTGCAGTAATTTATCAATTTTATGAAGAGCCGTTACGTAAGAAAATTCGTTTTGGTTTTCAAAAAAAACATCAAAAGATACAAGTGCCTTTACCAAAAGAATTCCTTAAATAAGAGATTTTTATAAAAGATTATTGTTAAATGTAGTCCTAGAAAACAAACATTTTCTTCTTCATAGCTCGAAAAAATTAATATCTTAAGATAACAAGTAGAATAAAGTGTAATAGATTTAGTACGTAAACGAGAGGGAGTATAAATGGATTTTCTTTTTGTAATATTAAAAGATATATTTTCATTTGTAGAAGTTAAGTCTTGAAATAGGCAAATAATTAACTGAAATGATTACTGTGAATAGATGGAAAGAAAAAGTTAGGATAAAAATGAGGGGATTAAATGAGAATAACAGTATTCACTCCAACATACAACAGGAGTTATATCATAGAGAAATTATATAGATCGTTACAAGAACAAACATATACGGATTTTGAATGGCTAGTTATTGATGATGGGTCAAGTGATAATACAGAGGAATTATTCAAGATGTGGAAACTAGAAAAAAACCCATTTCCCATACGGTATTATAAAGTCAAAAACGGAGGGAAACATAGAGCGATTAACAGGGCTGTCGATTTGGCTGAAGGTGAAATGTTCTTTATAGTAGATTCTGATGACGATCTTACAGAAGATGCTTTAGAAAGTATAGTAAGTTGGGAAAATAGCCTAGAAGATAAAAAGCTATTTTGTGGTGTTTCGGGTAATAAAGGGGGGAGTATTGAGGACCTCGTAGGGACAACATTTGAAGGTAAATATATTGATGCAACTTCACTTGAACGGAATACATATAATATAACGGGAGATAAGGCTGAGGTTTTTTATACCGATATATTAAGGAAATACAAGTTTCGTGAGTTTGAAGGGGAAAAATTTATGACAGAGGCTACAGTATGGAATAAAATGGCTTATGAAGGTTATAAAATAAGATGGTTTAATAAAACAATATATATATGTAATTATCTAGAGGATGGTTTAACTCAAAATATGAAGGAGATATTCGCCGGAAGTCCTAAAGGTACAGCATATTATATGAAGCAGCAAATTGAATTTTATAAGTGTGGTCCAAAGGGTAGATTATCCTATTATAATTTATATTACGATTTTGTTAAGTCTAATTTAAATGTAAAGAAGGCCGCAGAATACTTAGGTATTCAACCGGTTACTTTAATGGCGGCTATCTTTTTAGCTAAATGTAAAAAAATTATATCAAGAAGGTCTTAAAATGAGGATAAAAAACTCCATAATTAATATATCTGCTGGGATCGGAAACCAAATCATTGTTACATCTTTAAGCTTCATTTCACGAACTGTATTTATCAATAGTTTAGGTATTGAATATCTAGGTATAAATGGATTCCTTACTAATATATTATCCATGCTTTCTTTAGCTGAGGCAGGGATAGGTGCTAGTATAATGTATAGTCTTTATAAGCCGGTTGCAGAGAACGATCAAGAAAAGATTAACGTACTTATGAGATTGTATCGGAAAGCATATATGGTAATCGCCTTAATTGTCTTGTTACTTGGATTGTCCTTGATGCCATTTCTTGGTTATTTCATTAAAGATTCGAATGTCGAAAATATCCATTGGATTTATCTTATTTTTCTATTCAATACAGTTGTACCTTATTTGTACATGCATAAGAATTCATTCTTAAGTGTTTCGCAAAAGGGTTATATTGTAACAGGAATATATTCTATATCTTCAATTGCATCTGCTTGTCTCAAGATTGGAATACTTCATTTTACAAAAAATTATATTCTATACTTAGTTATTGATAGTGTGATAACAGTCGCTACTAGTATTGTTTTGGCAATTATAGTCAACAGGATGTATCCATTTTTAAAAGAGAAAGTTTCGGGTGTATTAGATGCTGAAACTAAAGAGAAAATTGTTAAGAATGTGAAAGCAATTGTACTACAAAACATAGGGAATTATTTAGTATTGGGTACTGATAACATTATTATATCTTCATTTATCAGTGTGGCGGCAGTCGGATTATATTCTAATTATAATATGTTAATAGATATTTGTAGAAACTTTACTTATCAAATCTTTAATAATACATATCATAGTGTAGGAAATTTAGTAGCAGAGGAAAGTGTAGAGAAGGTTTATAGTGTGTATAAAGTCTATATGCTTTTAAATTTTTGGTTATACTCATTCTTCTCTATACTTTTATGCATTACAATAGAACCTTTTATCACTTTATGGATTGGAACCGAGTATCTTATGAGCAAAAGTGTGTTGCTTGTATTAATAATTATTTTTTATGAAAGGGGCATGAGGAATTCCATAACGACTGTAAAAACTACAGCGGGTGTTTTTCATGAGGATAGATATGCGCCTTTGGTTCAAGCTGCTGTTAATTTAGTAATTTCTATTGTATTAGTTAAGTATATGGGAATAATAGGTGTCTTTATTGGTACACTTGTAAGTGTGCTTGTTGTTCCTTTCTGGATTACTCCTTATTTAGTATACAAAAATGTATTTAATAGGTCTGTAATGGATTATTTCTTGAAATACTCCTACTACGCAGCGATAGGTATAGGAACGTATTTTATTACAAGTTTTTTGAGCAATTTCACGTTATCAAACCATTTCTTGGAGTTATTGTTAAAGGGAATGATTTGTATCATAGTTCCTAATGTGATTTATATATTGATTTTTCATAAAACAACAGAGTTTAAATATTTATTTGGGATTATTAGAGGGATTTCACAAAAGTTATTAAAAAAATTCAATTTAAACAAGAAAATTTCTTGTTAATTTTAACTAAGATATTGTTAAATTCTATTACCATACGTTTTAGGGAAAGCCCTGTGAACTATAGACTATGGAATGAAGCCCTTCTTAGTTCATACTGATTGATTAGGGAGAAGATGGTGACTACGGCCAAATATGTATTCAATGATGTATCTATTGATGCAAGTACAAATGCTAGATTAATAGATGATACTATCATTAACTGAATGTAGAAATAATAAACCGCTATCTTTGTATAAAAATATAGCGGTTTTATTATGGACTTAGGCGTCCGGTACTTTAGGAAACGAAGGATTGTATCTATAACATACTGAGTGAAGAAATTTATAGAAGAATATACACTGCAAATGACTTTCATGTTATGTATATGAAACTGAGGGTAGGATTAAATTGGAGAGAATTACTAAAAAGTAATTAGAAGATTGGAATCCTGTTCTGTGGGGAACTCTCTAAAAAATTTTCGATTGGAGTATAATTATTTATGAAAAGATTTTTTGATTTATTCGTTTCTTTATCATTATTGGTGTTACTGTTAGTTCCTATTAGTATAGTAGCCGTATTAGTTAGATGTAAGTTAGGTTCCCCCATCATATTTAAGCAGCAACGCCCGGGATTACATGGTGCGTCTTTTTCTCTTTATAAGTTTAGATCTATGACTGATGAGAAAGATAGCAACGGCAATCTGTTGCCTGATGATGTAAGGTTTACTAAGTTTGGGGGATTTCTTAGAAAGTGTAGTTTGGATGAGTTGCCACAGTTATTCAATGTTATAAAAGGCGATTTAAGTTTAGTAGGTCCCAGACCACTATTAATGGAATATTTGGAGTTATATACAGAAGAACAATCTAGGCGGCATATGGTAAGACCAGGAATTACAGGATGGGCTCAAGTGAATGGAAGAAATGCAATTTCATGGGAAGAGAAATTTGATTTTGATGTGTGGTATGTCGATAATAGGACTTTTTGGCTTGATATGAAAATTTTGTTGTTAACGGCAAAGAAAGTATTTAAGTCAGAAGGAATCAATCAGGTTGGGCATGTAACTGTGGAAAAATTTAATGGTACAAAGAATTCTTGAGGAGGTGAGATGGATGCGAATAATTATGATTGGGGCAGGTGGTCATAGTAAAGTAATCCGAGATATTATCCTATCGTATGGAAATTATGAAATCATTGCGCAATTAGATGATGTGTATAAAGAGTTAAAAGTTGAGGATGGCGTTTATTTTGGACCTATTTCTGCAGCTGTAAAGTTAATGGATGAGCATGTAGATACAAAGTTCGTGATAGCTATAGGAAATAACAGAACAAGAAAGATAATTATGGAGCAGTTAGAGATTCCCAGTCATCGCTATGCGACGCTTATACATAAACAATCTATTGTTAGTTTAAGTGCAAAGATTGGAGCTGGTACGGTTGTGATGCCTGGTGCAATTATTAATGCAGATGTTGAAATTGGGAATCACGTTATTGTCAATTCAGGCGCTATTATTGAACATGATAATAAGGTAAAAGATTTTGCACATATTTCCCCAAATGCAGTGCTTACAGGATCCGTTACTGTAGGAACAGGAGTACATATAGGAGCAGGAGTTAATGTAATTCCAAATATTACAATTGGCGATTGGTCCGTTATCGGTGCCGGAGCAACAGTGATCTGTGACATTGTAGCGAATTGTAAAGCAGTTGGCATTCCAGCTAGAGTAATAAAAAAAGAATTATAGGAGAGTGTTTAAAGTGGTATATTCACAGGAAAAAACAAGAATCTATCTCTCCGCTCCACATATGAGCGGTAATGAACAAAAATATATAGGGGAAGCATTTGATATGAATTGGATTGCTCCACTTGGTCCAAATGTAGATGCGTTTGAAAGTGAACTTTCATCCCATGTTGGAGTTCTTGATGCGGCTGCAGTTAGTTCAGGAACCTCTGCTATCCATTTGGCACTTCGCTTACTGGATGTAAGAGATGGAGATACGGTATTTTGTTCGAGTCTTACTTTTATAGCGAGCGCAAATCCAATTTTATATTTAGGGGCTAAACCAGTATTTATTGATTCTGAGCTTGAAACATGGAATATGTCGCCACAAGCTTTAGAACGTGCATTACGTGATGCAAATGAGAAAGGAATACTTCCGAAAGCAGTCATTGTTGTAAATTTATATGGACAAAGCGCTAAAATGGATGAAATTCTTTCGTTATGTAATGAATATGATATCCCAGTGATAGAAGATGCAGCGGAATCGCTCGGTTCTTCCTATAAAGGTAAAGCAAGCGGGACATTCGGAAAATTTGGTATTTATTCGTTCAACGGCAATAAAATCATTACAACTTCAGGTGGAGGTATGCTTGTTTCGAATGATGTCGAGGCATTGAGAAAAGCAAGATTTTTAGCTACTCAAGCAAGAGATCCGGCTCCACACTACCAACATAGTGAGGTTGGATATAATTATCGTATGAGTAATATTTTAGCGGGTGTAGGTAGAGCGCAGCTGCAAGTCTTACGGGATAGAGTACAGGCAAGGAGAAAAATATTTGATAGATACTATCAAGAATTATCTCATATTCCAGGGGTACAGTTTATGCCTGAGTTAGAGGATACTTATTCAAACCGATGGCTTACAGTTCTTACTGTAGATGAAGAAAAAATAGGAGTATCGATTCAGACATTACTGAAACAACTGGAAAATGAAAACATTGAGGCGCGTCCTGTTTGGAAACCTCTTCATATGCAACCGCTATTTGAGGGAATAACTTATTATTCTCATAGTGAACGTGAAGATATTGCTAGAAAACTATTTGAAACCGGTCTATGTCTTCCATCTGGATCAGGTATGACAGAGCAAGATCAGACAAGAGTTATTACATGTATTAAGAATATATTGACGGTAAGTGCTGGCATGTAAAGATAAAAAATAGAAAGAGCTTCAATTAAGAAAGGCGTTAATGAACTAGGAGGATTTAATATCTTATTCAGTGCCGTTTTTGTGAAATTTCATTTTACGGAAAAAAAATTTTTTTGAATGAAAGTCACGGCAATCCCTATAAAGAGTGAAATAGTAAGCGTACATAATCTTGTGGTAAATGCGAATTATATTCTTTGCTAGCATTATTAGTGGTGAACGCATATTATATCATCCCCTTTGTGAAAATGGTATAAATATAAAAAGGTTATTCTCCTGTTTCGATTAAAGGAGCAGAAGAATAAAGTAATAGAGAACATAAAATATAAAAATCAGCTTTAATTAATAGGTTAATAATAAATTATATAAAATATCATAGCACAGAAATTTTTAAAATATAAAAAGATGAAAATTTTGCTGTGTATTTGTAAGATATAACGTTTATCCTGCTATTTGTGAACATTAAGAGCACTACCTTAAGATTTTAGGGGAACTAAGAAGATAGATGGAATGTTCGTAAAAGTTCGATTGGTGAGGTTAATAGTCGGTAGGGATGTAAAGTCTCCTACCGATTAAAGTTTTACTGTATTATTTGTTCTGACAGTTACTAAAAAAGATACATAAATATTCATTTTTTTGAGTATATAGATGCTTGACAATACAATAGTGAAATGGTAATCTGATTTTATATTCTTTATAAAGAATATAAACGTTTTATTGATATATTAAATTCGAGGATTTTTATTCATATAAAATTCAGATGGTAATATTTTGATTCGGATTAAGAAGATCATACCTTTGTTCTTTTTTTGAGAAAATTAAAATGCAAGGGTTTACATTAGGATAGGTAGCCTGAAAGCTTGAATACTTCAACTGAAAAAAGATTTAAGGCTATAAAATTGGGTTTTAAAATCTGTTATGCGTAAACGAGGTAGTTTGAGGAAAGGGTTTTCTGGTATATTAATAACATTTTTTTGATATATCTGGTAATTTGCTTATCCATCGGGTTTTCCCTTAATTGTCTCGTAGTGGGAGGAAAAAAATGAGTGCAATAACCGGAATTTATCATTTAAATGGAGAACCGATACCGCCTGAACATAGGATTGGAATCATGAAGGATTTATCTCGTTATCCAGGTGACAATACCGATATATGGCACAAGGAAAATATTTTTTTGGGCTCCCATGCAAAATGGATAACATCTGAATCTATTAATGAACAATTACCTTACTATGATTATGAAACACAGTTGGTTATAACTGCTGATGCTATTATTGATAATCGCAATGAATTATTCGATAGATTGCAAGTAGAAAAGGTACATAGAAGAGAGATGCCTGATAGTAAGTTGATTTTACTCGCTTATCAAAAGTGGGGAGAGCATGTACCAAAGTATCTAATTGGTGATTTTGCTTTTATGATTTGGGATGAGAGAAAGCAATTACTTTTTGGTGCACGTGATTTTTCAGGAAGTCGGACTTTTTACTTTTACCGCAATCAAAATCAATTTGCTTTTTGTACTAGCATACAACCGCTGTTTTCTTTACCATACGTCGGGAAGGAATTGAATGAGCAATGGTTAGCTGAATATTTAGCAATACCTAATATGCTTGATACAATAGATGCATTTTCAACAGTGCATAAAAATATAGAGCAAGTCCCCCCTTCTCATACTATCTCCGTAGTTAAGGGAAGAGTTAGTATTGCGAAATACGACACGTTATTTGTAGAGGAGCAGTTGCAACTCAAATCAAATGAAGATTATGAAGAGGCGTTCAGGGACGTATTTGAAAGCGCAGTAACATCAAGGTTACGTACTCATCGTAATGTTGGTTCTCATTTAAGTGGGGGATTAGATTCAGGTGCTGTTGCTAGCTTTGCTGCGAGAGCTCTGCAAAAAGAGAACAAAAAATTATATACATTCAGCTCAGTACCTGCAGAAGGATTTACTGATTGGACTCGTGGCCATACGATTGCTGATGAAAAGCCATTTATCCAAACTACAGTACAGCATGTAGGGAATATTAAAGGGAATTATTTGAATTTCCCGGGAGAAAATTCTTTCTCAGAAATTGATGATTGGCTTGAGATTATGGAGATGCCATATAAATTTTTCGAAAATTCCGTCTGGGTGAAAGGAATTTATGAAAAAGCCCAACAACAAGGGATTGGGGTGCTCTTAAATGGAGCGAGAGGAAATTTCACAATCTCTTGGGGGCCAGCTTTAGATTATTATGCGACTTTACTTAAAAAATTCAGCTGGTTGCAGCTTTATCGTGAAATTGATTTGTATGGTAAGAACGTTGGGGTCAAAAAATCGAGAATACTGAAAGTTGTAGGGGAGAAAGCATTTCCATCGATAAAAAACATGTTTTCCTCGGAACAGCAATACGAATTGCCAACGTTAGTTAGTCCAGAACTTGCAAAACGTACTGATGTATTTAGAAAGCTTGAAGAACATGGTGTGAAAGTAACAGGGGCTTCTATCCCAAATATATATGAAATAAGGCAGAAACATTTTGAACAGCTAAACTTGTGGAATACAACGGGTACAAGTGGAACAAAGCTCTCCTTGCGCTATGGTTTACAAGGGCATGATCCAACGAATGACTTACGGGTAATTCGATTCTGCTTATCGTTACCACTCGAACAATTTGTTCAAAATGGCTTAAATCGTGCACTTGTCCGGAGGTCCACAAAAGGATTTCTTCCTGACAAAGTAAGATTAAATCAACGTGTGCGAGGAATACAGGCAGCTGATGTGGTTCATCGCATGATTCCTTCATGGAAAATGTTTATCGAGGAACTTCAGCAGCTTAGTAAAGACCCAGTGGCCTCTAACTTTTTTAATATAGAGATTATTAAGAG
Source organism: Bacillus sp. 95MFCvi2.1 (assembly GCF_000374965.1). Taxonomy (NCBI): domain Bacteria; kingdom Bacillati; phylum Bacillota; class Bacilli; order Caryophanales; family Bacillaceae; genus Bacillus; species Bacillus sp. 95MFCvi2.1. The sequence continues at coordinate 114,850 of NZ_KB895693.1, forward strand.
TGCGATTTTGAAAATTCAAGGAGAACCACGAGTAGAATACGTGTTTGATCCGGATTTTAGAATTTTAATGCGTAGTCTTATTGTCTATCGATTTATCAAAAAATATATTTGAAAGGGGGTGAAATTATGAAACAAGAATGGCAATCACCAGTATTAGAAGTGCTTGATATCAACATGACAATGGCTGGACCTGGAAAGAGACTTGTTGACCAAGTTTTTGAAGATGAGGATGAGCAAGGCGCACTTCACCACAGCTAATGCACTAATATTTAAATGAGATTTATATGCTTTACAGCCCTTATATAGTTTAATTACGGTATAAGGGTTTTTTTTAATCAATTTTTCAACTATTTGGAGTGAGAAAGATGATACATACTGTAAAGAAAGAGATTTACAAAGCCTTCGGATTAGCCCTATTAAGTGAGATTCCCCTGCCGGAATTACCTCAAGTAAGTAATTACGAAAATGAAGTAGACGTAAAAATAGAAACTGCAGATTTGTCCCAATTATGGGGAGAGTTATCTTCTCCGAAGTCAGTATTTGTAGTTGAAGAAGAATTAATTATGTTTCAAATCCCCGAAACTGCTACGTTTTGTATTCAAAATGGAGAAAAAATTATTGTTTCACCTATGAAAGGGTCTGATCAAGATAAGATTCGGCTTTATATTCTTGGGACTTGTATGGGGGCATTGTTGATGCAGAGAAAAATACTCCCTCTGCATGGAAGTGCAATAGCCATCAATGGAAAGGCGTATGCTTTTGTAGGAAGATCGGGAGCTGGAAAATCCACTCTTGCATCAGCCCTTTTAAGCAAAGGCTATCAGCTTTTAAGCGATGATGTAATTGCTGTGTCTCTTTCTGAGGATAATACTCCTTTTGTTACACCATCTTACCCGCAACAAAAGTTATGGAAAGAGAGTCTTGATCAGTTTGGAATGGAGACAGCGCATTATCAGCCATTATTTGAAAGGGAAACTAAATATGCTGTCCCCGTTACAGCTAACTTTTTCGAGGAGCCATTACCATTGGCAGGTGTATTCGAATTAGTGAAAGTAGAAAATGGGGATGTTGAACTTCAGCAGATTGAAGGACTGGAGAGACTACGCACATTGCTGCGTCATACATATAGGAATTCATTAATCCCACGATTGGGGATGATGGAATGGCATTTTATGCATTCTACAAATATCGTAAACAAAATAGATATGTTTCAATTGAGACGTCCTATTTCAAAGTTTACGGCACATGATTTAGTATCCAAAATTCTAGAGTCTTTAAAAGAGGAGGAAAAATAATGAGTAGTAAACAAACAATTTCATTACACAGTTTTGTTGTACAAGGTCAGGAAAATGTAGTGAGCGATATGGATGGGGAGAAAGTGATGATGAGCATCCATAATGGGAAATACTATAACTTGGGAGGTATAGGTGGTGAAATTTGGAGTTTAATTAATGAATTAATATCTGTGAATCAAGTGATTGATATATTATTGTCTCGATATATGATTGAAGAGGCAGAATGTAAGGAACAAGTACTCTCTTTCTTAAATCATTTGTATGCAGAAGGGTTAATCTCGGTTGATGAAAAACTTTGATTTTTAATTGAACGTTCCAGATTTAATAGATTAGGAGTAGGATCGATGAATATCATAAATAAAGCCAAAGCTTTCTTGTCGTTCGATATGGGAACAAAATTATTACTTATAGAAGCTTTCTTTTATTTAGGCTGGGCTCGTATTCTTAAAAGTATACCGTTTTCTAAAGCTGCTCCTATATTAGGAATTCATATGGCAGAAACGTCTTTAAGCCATGATGAATCGGAAAAGGTTACATTAAGGAAAATTTCTCAAGCAGTGCATATGATGAGCCGTTATACATTTTGGGAAAGCCAGTGTCTCGTTAAAGCTATCGCTGCAATGAAAATGTTGGAGAAGCGCCAAATTGAAAGTACCCTTTACTTAGGGACCGCGAAAGATGAGACAGGAAATATGATTGCCCATGCGTGGTTACGTAGCGGGCCCTTTTATATTACTGGCGTAGAAGAAATGAAGAGATTTACTGTTGTTGGTAAATTTGCAAAAAGGATAGGGTAAAAAAATCTTGAAGGAGAATGAGATGTATACCGGTTGTAATCTTGATTTGAGTCATTTACCTAAAGAACTAAAATTGTTACTTGAAATTATAAAGAAGGAAGATAAAGAGATACAAGAAATCCCGGGAGACTGGTTCATAAATATTGATTGGAACAAATTTTTGAAACTGGCGCTGCATCATCGTATGTACGCGTTCATTTATCCAAAAATGAAATCTATTGATAAACAGTTAGTTCCATCAAATGTTGTGCAAGTATTAAGTACATATTTTAAAAGGAATACATTCCATATGCTTCATTTAAGTGGAGAAATGGGAAAGGTAAGTAAATTATTTGCTGAAAATCAACTTCGACTTCTATTTTTGAAGGGCCCTATTCTCGGCGCAGATCTATATGGAGATGTTTCTCTTCGAACATCAGGGGATCTGGATGCCCTTGTTCCTATAGATGATCTTGGAAAAGTGAACGAATTACTTGTAAAGAATGGTTATGTCAAAGAGGATGATTTTCCGACGGTTATGAATGAATGGAAGTGGAGACGCCACCATACAACTTACATGCATCCGATAAGTAAGGTGAAATTGGAGATTCATTGGCGACTACACCCAGGACCGGGAAAGGAACCACGCTTCGATGAGTTATGGGGGCGAAAGAGGACGAGTCCTGTCACAAATTATCCTGTCTATTTTTTAGGTAGAGAGGATTTGTTTATGTTTCTTGTGACTCATGGGACTAGGCATGGTTGGTCCAGGCTTCGATGGTTAACAGACATTGACCGTATGGTAAGGCAAGAAATAGATTGGAAAGAACTCACTGCTATGTTGGAAAGATATGGATGTAAACAACTGGTAGGCCAGGCGCTTATTTTATCTTCTGAGCTTTTAGATACTCTTATAATAGAAGAAGAGGCAAAAGTATTAATGTCAGGGAGAAGGGTACCGCAATTAGCGCAGCTTGCTATATATTACTTGGAAAATATGATTAACCTGCATACAGATCCCGTCCCAGAAGAAGTTTCAAAATATCATGAGCGATATTTATATTTGTTAAAGACAAGCTCTCAAAAGCTACTGTTTCATCTTAGTTGGTTGTATCCTTATCCTCAGGATGTGGAAACTTTACCACTGCCAAAACAACTGCATGTTTTATATTTCCCTTTGCGGCCGGTTTTATGGATTTGGAGGGGAATGAGGTACCGTAAGGAGAAGTGAAAATGAGAAATATTTTATATTTTACAAAGCAGTTATACTCTTTTACTGGAAACATTCTCATTGTTAATCTCTTGGGAATGGTATTGGTCAGTCTTGTAGAAGGGATCGGTATTTTACTATTAATCCCTATGATAAGTATTAGTGGTATTGCGAAGATGAATGAACAGGCAAGCCCTCTTTCAGGGGTTCTTGGATTCCTAGGTGAGTTTCCAACTACTTTAGGATTACCACTTGTATTAGGAATATATATTATATTGGTCGTGGGACAAGCGCTTTTGCAAAGGAATATAACAGTTCGTAATGCGAAAATCCAGATACGTTTTATTAATCATTTGAGATTGGAAACTTATCGTGGATTGTTGCAGGCCAACTGGAGTTTTTTTGTGAAAAAGAGAAAATCAGATCTTATCAATTCTTTGACAACGGAATTAGGGCGTGTTAGCGCAGGCACTAATTTATTTTTACAGTTGCTCACTTCTTTAATGTTTACATTTATACAGATTGGTTTCGCTTTTTGGTTAGCGGCAGATATAACGATTTTTGTACTATGTTGCGCTGTGGTACTTGCCTTTCTTTCACGAAGATTTATTAAAAAATCAAAAAGATTAGGTGGTCGAACCTCAGAGAATTCAAAAGCGTATCTTGCAGGTATAACTGATCATTTTAATGGAATTAAGGATATTAAGAGCAATACACTAGAACGATCTCGTTATATGTGGTTACGTAATTGGGTGGAAGATGTGGAACGTGAACAGTTTGCATATATTAAGGTGAGAAATAATTCTCAACTCTTTTATAAAATTGCATCAGCTGTTTTCATTGCTATTCTTATCTTTCTATCTGTTAAGTTGTTTCAGACGAAAACGGAGCAATTATTATTAATTATTCTTATATTTTCTCGTTTGTGGCCACGATTTGCAGGTATACAATCAAACATGGAACAAATTGCAGCGAATCTTCCCGCTTTTAAAGATTTGCTGCAATTACAGGAAGAGTGTAAGAAAAGTATAGAATTGCAAGATATAGAGCAGGATTATGATTGTATAAATCCTATGCAGATAGAACAATCTATTGAGTGTCAGAATATCTCTTTCCGCTACAATAAAGAAAATGCTGTGTACTCACTTAAAGATATTAATTTGCGTATTCCTGCAAATTGTATGACAGCTATCTCAGGGCGTTCTGGTGCTGGAAAGAGTACATTAATTGATATCATAATGGGACTTATGCAGCCAGAGAGCGGTCAGCTATTAATAGATAACAAACCGTTGATAAGTAAGGACCTATTATCATTGAGAAAATCTATTAGCTATGTTCCTCAAGATCCATTTCTATTCAATGCCAGTATAAGAGACAATTTGAGAATGGTTGAACCAAATGCAAGTGAGGAACAGATTTGGGAAGCTTTGGAATTTTCTGCTTCCGCTGAGTTTGTTAGTAGGCTCTCACAAGGATTGGATACAATGATTGGCGATAGGGGAGTCAAACTTTCAGGGGGAGAACGACAACGTCTTGTTCTGGCTAGAGCGATACTTCGAAAGCCTTCTATTTTAGTATTAGATGAGGCAACAAGTGCGTTGGATGCTGAAAATGAAGCGAAAATACAAGAAGCATTGGAAAGATTGAAAGGAAGCATGACAATTATTGTCATTGCACATAGACTATCTACTATACGTAAAGCTGACCAAGTAATTGTAATGGATCAAGGACAAATTATTCAACATGGTAGTTTCACACAACTGGCGAAAGATGAAAGTGGTTTGTTTAGTAGCCTACTTGGACAACAGGCCAAAGTAAACATTTAAATATGGCTTGTTATAATTGTTTTTTATAAATTCACGGAATACACTGCCTTTATTTCTTTCGGGTCGGTAACACAATTTGATTATTTATGGTTTGGGGTATAAATGGTATTTGTGTACTGGTCTTTTTATGGAAATATGAGCTTAATTTAATTGTGTGACCAGTAAAAAAATGAGAAATACTTTTTGTGACTTATTAATATACCATCTATATACATGTATAAATATCCGTGTTATAATTTAACATGGAACCTGATTTTATTTATACCATATAACAAAAGCAGCGAGACCCCTCGTCTTTAGGACTAGGGGTCTTTTCTATTTTCGTATATAAAGGTTTATTAGTGTAGTTGTGATAATATATTTTGAATTGCTACTAATTTTATATAAGTAATTAAGAAGGGAAACGATTTGAGGAGAGGAAAGAGAGATAGTGAAGAATATTATATAAGTATTTCTTTTTATTTCATTTGAGTTTTTCTCTCAAATCCTCCAGGATGCCTTAGTTAACAGATAAACAAGGAAAAGTAACAATTTCTTAATTAGTTATATATTATTTCATGTATTGTTAAATAGATTTAAAAGAATTTATATGTGGTATTGGATATTTCTGTAAAATGTAAATGTATCTTTTGTGATGATATTTTATAGGATTTTTATTAAAGGCTAATCCACGAAGATTTATTTTTTTATAAAGCATAGTGTTCTGGATTGCGAATCTTAATTTCTAGATATGCTATTTAAGATAATATAAGAAAAATGAAGAAATTTGTAGAAATTTGTAGAAAATTAAGGCTATAATGGTAAAAAACAGTAAATATTAAATTTTTCTTTCTTATTTTTGTCCTTTATAATGAGCTATGAATACGACACATGAGGCAAATAATGTATATTGCCTCTCCCTAACTTTGATATACACCTTTTTCCGACCTCCGTGTTAATTGCTATTATTTTGTTATACCGATTAGCGAAGGGAAAAGGGTGTATCTTTTTTGTATGAATAGTCCTAATAGATATTTTGGGTAGAAAGCATTTCTTGTTTTTCGTGACAAAAACAATAGAGAATGGGATAATAAGGACAGTGTGTTGGTGGTATGACCAATTTGGTATATAAGGAGAGAATGATATGCTAGATATTCAACAGATTAAAGAAATTATTCCACATCGTTATCCATTTCTACTAGTCGATCAAATTCTAGAAGTAGAAGAAGGAAAGCGTGCGGTTGGGATTAAAAATGTAACGGCAAATGAGGAATACTTTAATGGACACTTTCCAGATTATCCTGTGATGCCAGGTGTTCTAATTGTAGAAGCATTAGCGCAGGTGGGTGCTGTTGCGGTATTAAAAAAAGAGGAGAATCGTGGACGCCTCGCATTCTTCGCTGGTATTGATAACTGCCGCTTCAAGCGTCAAGTACGTCCAGGTGACCAACTTCGTTTAGAAGTGGAAATGACACGTGTACGTGGACCAATTGGAAAAGGGAAAGCAGTTGCAACTGTAAACGGTGAAATTGCTTGTGAAGCTGAGGTTACATTCGCGCTTGGTGATAAGAAAGAATAAAGATATGATAAGTTGGGAGGTGAATGAAAATAAACTTTTCATTCACCTCCTTTTTAATAAAAGAAAAGTAAGAGAATTTGTTGATAGGTAGGTTCTCTTTATTTAAACAAACATTTGATTAAAAAACATAAGGGATTTTCGGGAAAACTTTCTCAACTTAGCATCTAGAAACGCTGTTGAAAAATAGAATAAAAATTTATAATGGAAAGTGTTTTTTAAACGAGTCATTATAAATATACAGGTAAATTTATAATATATTCACTAATAATACTAACTACATTCACATATTATCAATACATGGTGAATGTAAACCTATACCCGACAAAGGATATCTAAATTTGTCGAATTTGTCATTATAATATTTGTCAATTTATTAAATGAATTTCTCAACCATTATTGTTATACTAATGTAAGTTATGTAATATGTTAAATAGTTCCCTAGGACTAAACATGATTAGGACTAGATACTAGATTCTTATTGTCAGCCGCAAATCTGACATTTTATTTATTTATAAAGGAATTTATGACAAATTATTGGAAGCTGGAGGAAGGCATGGAAGAAACAATAAGTTTGAAAGAACTATTTACTATTTTAAGAAAACGTTTAGTTATGATCATCGCAATTACGATTGGGGCAGCTCTTGTAAGCGCAATTGTAAGTTTCTACTTTATAACGCCGATTTACCAAACTTCAACGCAAATTCTTGTTAACCAAAAGAAACAAGAGGGTGTTTTCCAACCTGGGGAAGTACAAACAAGTCTTCAATTAACAAATACATATAAAGTTATTGTGAAAAGCCCAGTTATTTTAGATCAAGTGAAAGAAAAGTTGAAACTGAATATGTCAACTGGAGCATTAAATAACAAAATTAACGTAGCTAATGAGAAAGATTCGCAAGTTATTGCGGTTACAGTACAAGACAAAGATGCAAAATTAGCTCGTGATATCGCAAATACAACAGCGGAAGTATTCAAAAGTAAAATTGCAAAAATTATGAGTGTAGATAACGTAACGATTTTATCAAAAGCAGAAGTGGCGGAAGGGCAATCTCCAATTAAGCCTAATAAGATGTTAAATGTAGCTATTGCATTTGTCGTTGGCTTAATGGCTTCTGTCGGACTTGCATTCTTACTAGAATATTTAGATAACACATTCAAAAAAGAAGAAGATATCGAAAAATTTCTAGGTCTACCAGTTCTTGGAGTGATTTCTCATATAGAAGAAGATAATGTGAAAAGCAGAAGTCCGTCAAGGGCAAAGAGAGTAGGAGGGCATACAATTGGTTCTTAAGAAAAAAGCATCACGCGCACGTCGTCGGCTTATTGCATATGAACAACCGAAATCATTTGTTTCCGAACAATATCGAAATGTACGAACAAATATTGAATTTGCATCCGTTGATAAAAAAATTCGTTCTCTTATAGTTACATCCGCTAATTCAAGTGAAGGAAAGACAACAACAGCTGCTAACATTGCAATAGTCTTTGCACAGCAAGGTAAAAAAGTATTACTCATTGATGCGGATTTACGTAAGCCTGCACTACATCACATGTTACAAGTTGAGAATGTTTTTGGCTTAACAAGTGTATTAACACGTAGTAAAAAACTTGAGACATGTGTAGAAAATACAAAAATTAGAAATTTAAACTTCCTGCCATGTGGGCCAATCCCACCAAACCCAGCGGAATTATTAGGGTCAAACTCGATGAAAGATTTACTTTCAGAAGCATATGGCATGTATGATCTCGTTATCTTTGACACATCTCCGATTTTACCAGTTACTGATGCGCAAGTCATGGCAAATCAATGTGATGCTTCTGTACTAGTTGTCCGAAGTGGCGTAACAGAAAAGGATACGGCGATTAAAGCAAAACAAGCACTTGATGGCGCAAAGGGTACATTACTTGGCGTTATTCTAAATGATAAAGAACAAACAGGATCTGAGTATTATTATTACAGTTCTAACTAACTAAATGAGAGGAAAGAGGAGACATCTTCTTTTCCTCTTATATTCACAATGTGAAGAGTAAATGAAGAATAGATAGAGAAGGGGTGTAAGGGAATGATTGATTTACATTGTCACATTTTGCCTAGTATCGATGATGGGGCACAATCAATCGAAGATAGTATCGCGATGGCAAAGGCAGCATGTAAAGAAGGTATTCATACAATCGTTGCCACTCCGCATCATCAAAATGGTGTTTATATTAATCCAGCAGAAGGCATTCTTCATCAGGTAAAGCAGTTAAATGATAGATTGAAAGAAGAAGACATTAATTTAACCATTTTACCTGGTCAAGAAATCAGGTTATATGGAGAATTGTTAGAAGACTACGAATTGGGTAAAATTGTTACATTGAATCGTACGGATAAATACATATTAATTGAATTCCCAGCAAATCATGTCCCGCGCTATGCAGAAAAAATGTTATATGAACTGCGTATAAAAGGAATCACGCCGATCATTGTGCATCCAGAGCGAAATACGGAAATCATCGAACGCCCTCAAGTATTGTATAAGTTCGTAACTCAAGGCGTACTCACGCAAATTACTGCGGGGAGTGTAACAGGAAAGTTCGGAAAGAAAATCAAGAAATTTTCGTTACAACTCATCGAACACCATTTAGCACATGTCATATCATCAGATGCCCATAACACAACAACGCGCTCATTTCACTTACAAGCAGCATATGAGGTAATAGAGAAGTCATTTGGGAGCTCTACACTTGATTGTTTCAAAGAAAATACATATTCACTAATAAGTGGGAAGATAATTTACCGAGAAGAACCAGAACAGGTGCGACGTAAGAAAATACTGGGTCTCTTTTAAGTATAAACATTTGGTGATGCCTCCTAACCAATATCAATGGAGACACTCGACTATGCTGTGGGTAGAGTAAGCTTTACCTTAGACACGCTTGTTGTCAAAAGCATGGTGTGAGGTCGGGTTAGATGCCTGTTATGATTATAAAATTGTTGGAACCTTTATTATATCCATATATAAATATAATAAAGAATAAGGGGCAATACAAGTTGAAACAAGTAAAAAAAGCCATCATTCCAGCAGCTGGGCTGGGGACAAGATTTTTACCAGCGACAAAAGCAATGCCGAAAGAAATGTTGCCAATCGTTGATAAACCGACGATTCAGTACATTGTGGAAGAAGCAATTGCATCTGGAATTGAAGACATCATCATCGTAACGGGTAAAGGAAAGCGTACAATTGAAGATCACTTTGATCACTCCTTTGAACTATAACAAAATCTACTAGAAAAAGGGAAGTACGAAATGCTTGAAAAAGTACAAGCGTCTTCCCAAATTAACATTCACTACATAAGACAAAAAGAACCAAAAGGACTCGGGCATGCTGTATGGTGCGCATGTAAATTCATTGGCAACGAACCGTTTGCTGTTTTACTTGGTGATGACATTGTTCAAGCGGAAACACCATGCTTACGTCAATTAATGAATCGATATGAAGCAACGAGATCATCAGTAATCGGTGTACAAACAGTGCCGGAAAATGAAACACATCGCTACGGTATTATCGATCCATTAGAACAAAAGGGACGCAGTTATCAGGTGAGCAGATTTGTGGAAAAACCAGCGCAAGGAACAGCACCATCGAACTTAGCGATTATGGGGCGTTACGTATTAACACCAGAAATTTTTATGTTCCTAGAAGACCAACAAACAGGTACGGGTGGAGAAATTCAGCTAACGGATGGGATTCAGCAATTAAATGAAATTCAATGTGTATTTGCATATGACTTTGAAGGTAAGCGTTATGACGTTGGGGAGAAATTAGGTTTTATTCAGACAACGATTGAAATGATGCTTCAGCATGATGAATTAAAAGATGAACTTGTGAAGTATATGAATGAACTTGTACAGAAAGAACTTTTAAACGTATAGATTGTATATAACTGAAAAATAGGCTGTTTTTAAATATAGGGCATGGTTTATAAAATGTTAGGTGTGGGAAGGACTCTTATTTTAAAGTTATATAAAAGAAAGGAACGTGTGTCTTGAGTTATCAAAATAGGCTCTCATTATTAGTATTATTAGATTCATTCATTGTTTTAACATCGGTATACTTGAGTTACTGGTTTATTCATCCTAATGCATTAGACAATATTCCAACTACACTTATTATTAGTTCAATTACGTTACTTTGTAGTCATCATGTGTTTGCTGCAATTTACAAGTTGTACAAAAAAGCTTGGGAGTATGCAAGTATAGGAGAGTTAGAAAATATTTTCAAAGCCGTTACATTCTCTATTATCGTGACTGCAATCGTTCAGCAAGTTATTAATCACGATATTTATTTCCGCATCTTAGCAATCGCATGGATGTTCCATATGCTACTTATTGGTGGTTCACGATTTATATGGCTTATTTTCCGTGATACATACATTTCAAAGAAAACAGATAAAGCTCGTACATTAATTGTAGGAGCGGGTTCAGCAGGAGCGATGATTGTACGTCAGCTTCAAAAAAGTCATGAGGCACATTTAGAAGCGGTAGCATTTGTTGATGATGATCTAAGGAAACAAAGGTTAGAAATATACAATATCCCTGTTGTAGGAACAAGAGAAGACATTCAACGGGTTGTTGATCGTTATCAAATTGAACATATTATTATTGCTATTCCTTCCCTTAGTCGTAAAGAAGTGAATGGAATTTTTGAAGCATGTACAAAAACGAAGGCAAAAACACAAATTGTGCCAATGCTAGAAGATATTCTGGATGGGAAAGTTTCTGTTAATGAGTTTCGTGATGTACAAGTAGAAGATTTATTAGGACGTGAGCCTGTGAAATTAGATGATGCAGATATTGGCGAAAAGATTACAGGAAAAACAATCTTAGTAACTGGCGCTGGAGGATCAATTGGTTCCGAGCTGTGTCGCCAAGTCATGAAATTTAAACCAGGTAAAATTGTATTACTTGGTCACGGTGAGAACAGCATTTATACAATTGAAATGGAATTGCGTTCACTATATAAAGATTCCATCGAAATTACAACAGAAATTGCAGATGTGCAAGACCGTAATAAAATGTTTGAAGTGATGAAGAAGCATAACCCATACATTGTGTATCATGCAGCGGCACATAAACATGTTCCACTTATGGAAAGGAACCCAGAGGAAGCTGTAAAAAATAATATTATTGGTACGAAAAATGTTGCGGAAGCATCGGCTACTTTTGGTATAAACACATTTGTTATGGTCTCTACAGATAAAGCTGTTAACCCAACAAGTGTAATGGGGGCAACGAAGCGTATTGCAGAAATGATTGTGCAACATATGGACACAGTCAGTAATACTCGTTTTGTAGCTGTTCGTTTTGGCAATGTACTGGGAAGTCGTGGTAGTGTTATTCCTTTATTTAAGAAACAAATTCAAAAGGGTGGACCGGTTACTGTTACACATCCTGATATGATTCGTTATTTTATGACAATTCCAGAGGCTTCACGTTTGGTTATTCAAGCTGGATCTTTAGCTAAAGGTGGGGAGATTTTCGTTCTTGATATGGGAGAACCTGTTAAAATTGTTGATTTAGCTAAAAATCTTATTAAACTATCTGGTTATCAGGTCGAGGATATTGGAATTAAGTTTTCTGGGATACGCCCTGGGGAAAAACTTTTTGAAGAATTATTGACTGATAACGAGGTACATGAAAAACAAATATATCCTAAAATCTTTGTTGGAAAAACTATTGATATTAATATAGAGGATATACAAGGTATTTTAAAGGAGTTTGGATTATATTCCCCGGAACAAACAAGAGATACTTTAATAAAGTTTGCAAATAATAAATTAGAAAGAAATTTAGATACTCAAAAGAGGATATCGAGATATGTATAAAGTGTTGAAAAATAAGTTAGCAAAAAGAAATTTTCTTTCTAGTTTGCTTATGTTATTAAGTGGAACAATTTTAAGCCAAATTATTGTTTTTGCATCGTCATTTACTATAGCTAGAATTTATAGCCCTAATGATTTTGGACTAGCAGGGATATATGGTTCATTACTTTCATTTGTACTAGTGCTAGCTTCTTTAAAATATGAATCAGCTATTCCTATAGCAAAGAATGATGAAGAAGCATTACATTTAGTAGTATTGTCATTTATTATTGTATGTCTTATAAGTTCCTTTGTATTTATTGGTATATTTTCACTGAAAGATATTATTCTAAATCTAGATAAGGTTAGCGCAATAGTAAATTTCTTATGGGTATTACCTCTAAGTATTTTTTTTATGGGGGTGTATCAATTTTTAAATTATTGGGCTATCCGTAAAAAAAATTTTAGTACAATAGCAAAAACAAAAGTTAATCAGAGTATAGGACAAGTAACCTCTTATGTGATTCTAGGTATTAAATTTAATGGTCCAATGGGTTTAATCATTGGAGATATCATTGGAAAAGGGGCTGGTATAAGAACTTTACTAAAGAGTACATTGAAAGATGTTAATATTCCGAAGGGTATTTCTGTAAATGGGTTATGGAGAGTTCTGAAACAGTATAAAAAATTCCCATTAATATCGAGTTGGTCAGCTGTCATTAATATAGCTGCTTTACAAATACCACCTATTATAATGGTTGCAATCTACAATCAAAGTATAATAGGGTGGTTTGCATTGTCTCAGAAGGTGATTATGGCCCCTTTAGGTATATTAGGTCAATCAATAGCTCAAGTTTACTTAGGGCAGTTGAGTAGTGATATACGCAATAATAAAAAAGGTTTAGAACAATTTTTTCTACGCTTAGTTAAAAAATTGTTTATATTAGGGTTGGTACCATTTTTAGGGGTTTTACTTTTAGGTCCTTGGATATTTAAGGTAGGTTTTGGTGAGCAATGGATTGAATCTGGGGTTTATTCTCAATACTTGGCCCCTATGTATTTAGTATATTTTATTGCTTTTCCTCTTTCTCAAACCCTTACAGTATTAGAATTACAAAAACATCAGTTAATTTGGGATATATCTAGACTTATTGGAGTAATAGTTATTTTTTTCGCAGCAAAAAATTTGTTTTGGGATCCTAAACTAACATTATTATGTTATGGGATGTTTATGGCTATATCATATATTGTATTGTTGACCTTAATTTATTTTAAATTAAAAAATGTTGATAACACATTGAATACATAGAGTGAATTAGTATGGGTTAGAGGGGATAAAATGAAAAAAATACTATGCTTTCCTGTATATAAAGAATTTTATTTTGCGCTATTTTTATTCGCAGGAGCATTTAAACAAGCTTCGACAGGAGCTTTTTTCTTAGATTTGTCTATGTTAGGCCTATTATTATCAGCAACTTTAGTGCTAATAGAAGTTATTAATGAACCTAAAATTAATAAAAGTATTATCCAGCCTATAGGGATCTATATTTTATTAGCTATGTTCATTTTGCTTAGTCTATTTTACAGTAGTAGCCATCTATACGGTCTTGATAAAGCAGTTCGGTTTATATCATTTACTGCTTGGGCATTTATTGGGCCATTTTTTATATTTAAAAATAAAAGAGATATAGAGAAATTTCTATTCTATTCTATTCTTATTTCTGTAATTATGTCTTGTTATGCAGTAAAAGATTTAAAGTCGTCATTAGGAAACGCATATATTGGCTTTGTTTCTGTGAATGGGAGCAATTATTTATCATTAGGTAGAGTTAGTGCTATGGGAATTCTATTGATATTACTATTTTATATTATTAGTAATAAAAATCTAATGGTTAAAATTATGGCATTTATAGGAATCATACTTAACCTTGTGTCATTATTTGCATCAGGTTCAAGGATGCCTTTAGTAGCACTAGTCTGTATGTTGGTTTATATAGCGATTTCATCTATTAAAATAAAAAAGAAGATTTATATTAGAAAAGGATTTAATTTGTTTTTTATCGTCATACTATTGAGCGTTTGTGTATTGGGAACATTAGCTAAAGCGGGTGTTTTTGATACCATGATATACAGGTTTCAGGTGCTTTTAACAGATTCAGGAGGCGGAGAATCAGCTGAAGGAAGAACTGATAGATATGATTTTGCCTTTAAATTATTTGCTGAAAACCCCATTGTAGGAGAGGGCATTGGTGGATTTGGTTATAACTATAATGATACAGACGCTAGAGGCTATCCACATAATATTTTCTTAGAAATAATAGCAGAATTAGGTCTTGTAGGGCTTGTTCTTTTTCTCTTATTAATATTTAGGTGCATTGCACCTTACTTTTATAGAAGTGGTAAGGATGATAGCTTTAGTTACTCTATATTTATAGTATTTTTATTTTATTTTTTAAATGCAAATATCTCAGGGGACTTAAATGATAATAGGGTAATGTTTTGCTTTATGTCTTTATCATATATATCCAGCTGTATTATGGGGATTTCTGGTAGAGGTCTATAGGAATTTACTGTAAGGCAGGATTTGAGATTAAACAGTTTAAATGAGAATTAATAAATGTTTATTTTTTTGTATATTAATATAAAGGGGAAATAAAAGTGAATAACTATTATAACCGATTAAAAGAAAAAATAGGAAATCGTAATGCTAAAGTAGGCGTTATTGGATTAGGTTATGTTGGGCTACCCTTAGCGGTGGAGTTATCAAAAGCTGGATATAATGTATACGGAATTGACTTAGATAATAAAAAGGTAGATAAACTGCTAAATAATAATTCTTATATTATTGATATTAGTAATGAAGAAATTGAATTTATTAATAAATCATGTCAGTTTACTCCTACTAGTAATTTCGAAATTATTAAAGAGTTAGACGCAGTTAGTATTTGTGTACCAACTCCTTTAACTAAGTCTCAAGAACCTGATATGAATTATATTATTGCTGTGATGAATGAAATTAAGAACTATATGCATAAAGGTTTGCTAATTACATTAGAGAGTACTACATATCCTGGAACTACTGAAGAATTAATTGAAGAAGAATTAAAGAATCAAGGGTACATAGTAGGAGTAGACTATTTCCTATGTTTTTCTCCAGAACGGGTAGATCCAGGGAATCAGCACTATAATACAAAAAATACACCTAAAGTGTTAGGTGGAACTACTGAAAAATGTACAGAATTGGGCGTGAATTTATATAGTAGTTTTATTGATACTGTAGTTCCAGTTTCATCTCCCAAGGTTGCAGAGATGAGTAAACTTCTTGAAAATACGTTCCGTAGCATTAATATAGCATTTATTAATGAAATGGCTATGTTATGTGATAAATTAGGTATTGATATTTGGGAAACAGTTGATGCAGCAAATACAAAGCCATTTGGATTTATGAAATTCACTCCAGGTCCAGGGATTGGTGGACATTGTATTCCACTTGATCCTATGTATTTGGCTTGGAAGGCGAAAGGTTCAAATTTCTTTAGTCGATTCATTGAAACTGCACAAGAAATTAATAAGCATATGCCAGAATATGTTTATAATAAAGTGAGTTATGCTTTGAATACACATCAAAAGTCTATAATGGGTTCAAGATTATTATTATTAGGTATGGCTTATAAACCAGATATAGATGATTTGCGTGAATCACCAGGCTTAGAAATTTATAAATTACTTAGAGATGGTGGAGCTCGTGTAGAATATAATGATCCATATGCGCATTCATTTAAAGATGAATATGGAGAAAAAGTTGATTCGGTTGCATTAGACTATTCAAGTTTAGCAGAATATGATTGTGTAATTTTAATTACAAACCATAAAGCTTATAATGATACTATGGTAGTTAAAAACAGTAAATTAATTGTAGATACAAGAAATGCTTTTAAAGAGTTTGATGATACAAAAATTATCAAGCTAGGTGCTAATGAGAAACCCAAAAAAGTTCTTCAAATGCAATAATTTATTAAGAAAGAGGTATTTTATTAATAAAATACCTCTTTCTTTTATTAGGATAATAATATATATTGTTATGTTTATTGGGAGTGACGGATATTTTGAAAGTGTTTATTTTTAGTTCAGTTCATCCATGGAATGATACAAGAGTATTTTATAAAGAAACAATCAGTTTAGCCAAAAAGGGTTATGAAGTAAAGTTATGTGCAGTTCAAAATGATGTGAAATATGAAGAGACGTATGGAAATTTAACAATTGAATATCTTCCTAAAGTAAAAAGGTTGGCAAGACCAGTTTTGTGGTTCCGTCTATTTTTTAAAGCTTTACGAGAGAAAGCAGATATATATCATTTTCATGATCCAGAATTATTACTAGTAGGGTATTTTCTAAAACTCTTTACTAATTCTAAAGTTATTTATGATATGCATGAAGACTTTCCGGCAGCTATAAAAAGTAAGCCATGGATACCTAAATTTATTAGAGGGAAATTATCTAGTTTAGTAGGGTATATAGAAAAAGTCCTAATAAAAAAATGTGATGCTGTTATTTATGCAGAAAAATATTATAAAAATAACTATACAGATATAAGCATTGTTAAAGAAGATATTTTAAACTACCCATTAGATAATACAAATACTCTACATATTACCCAAAATAAAGTACCTAATATTATTTATGCAGGCGCTATTAGTAAAACTAGAGGTTTAGATGAAATGTTGAAAATGGCAAGGGAATTAAGGAATAAAGATTTTAAGTTTAAATTGATTTTGATTGGAAGTTTTTCTAAACAACTTAAGCAAGATACCTTAGATTTTATAAAGGTGAATAATCTTAATGAGTATATTGAATTACCTGGGAGGTTGCCTTTACACAAAGTATTTGATTATTATGCACAAGCAGATATAGGCTTAGCTATTTTACATCCTGAAAAAAATTATCTTCAATCTTTAGCAACAAAAATATTTGAATATATGTCGTTTGGTATTCCAGTAGTTGCTTCTAATTTTCCCGATTGGAAGGAGTTAATCGAAAGTAGTGAAAGTGGTATAGTTGTTAATCCTTTTAATATAGAAGAGATAACAGAGGCTGTGCATAAAATTTCAAATGATAAAGAATTGAGTGTACAACTTGGAGAAAATGGTTTTAAGGCTTATCAGGAAAAATATAATTGGAAAGTTGAAGAAAAAAAATTAATAAAGTTATATAAGAGCATTTTAGGAGGGAACTAATGAATATTTTGTATATACATCAATATTTTCAAGTGAACTCTGGTGGGACAAGATCGTTTGAGTTTTCAAAATACCTTGCAGAAAAAGGTAATAATGTAACCATACTAACAGGTAACAAAGTTAATATAAATCAGTATGATGGAATTGATATTATTTCAACAAATACGCAGTATAAACAGGGGTATTCCTTTATAAAGAGAGTATATGCCTTTTTACATTTTATGATAAAAAGCATTCTATTAGGAATTAAGCAAAAGGACACCGATATAATTTTTGCCACATCAACACCTTTAACTATTGGGATAACAGGTTTATTGGTTTCAAAAATTTTAAAGAAAAAATATGTTTTTGAAGTAAGGGATGTTTGGCCGGATATACCAATCCAGTTAGGGTTTATAAAAAATAAGCTTGTAATTAAAATGCTGAGTAATTTAGAAATGTTAATTTATAAGCATGCTGCTCATATTATTGTCCTATCAACAGGTATGAGAAATAATTTAATTGAAAAAGGGATACCTTCAGATAAAATATCTGTAATTACTAATTTAGCTAATAATCATTTGGTTGAAAAGATTGATGTGAATAAAGAGAATATTCTTAAGCGCTATCCATTTTTAAAAGATAAGTTTGTATGTATTCATTCTGGAACAATGGGATTTGTGAATGGTTTAGAACATATTTTAGAGATTGCAAATAATTATAGAGACGATAGCATAGTTTACTTATTAATAGGGGAAGGAAAGGAAAAAGAAAACTTAAAAAGGATTAAGAAAGATTATGGGCTAGATAATGTGTATATTTTAGATCAAATGTCTAAGGTAGAGGTTTTAGAATTAGTGAAGTTTAGTGATGTGGGTATTATGTCAGTTAGTGATTACTCAATATTACAAGATAATAGTGCCAATAAATTTTTTGATTATCTTGCTGCTGGAAAACCTATTATATTAAATTATTTAGGTTGGCAGAATGATGTGTTAAGAAAAGGTAGTGCGGGAAAAGGATTTAGATATCAAGATAGAAAAGAATATTACTCTTATTTAAGAGAGCTAAAAAAAAATACAGATTTGTATGAAAAAACTTGTAAAAATGCTAAAGAATTAGCTCAAACACACTATGATTCTGTGAGGTTATCACAAAAATTATATGGAATTTTAAAAGAAATTTAGTTGGGTAGTCCTATTATTTTCAAACAACAACGTCCAGGCTTACATGGAAAACCCTTCTATGTATACAAGTTTTGTACAATGACAGATGCAAAAGATGAAGAGGGTAATTTCTTACCAGATAATGTTTGTTTAACATCATTTGGTAAATTACTTAGAAAGTTAAGTCTAGATGAATCACTACAACTTATTAATGTAATAAAAGAATATATTAGTTTAGTAGGACCTCGTCCATTACTAATGGAATATCTCCCACTGTATACCTCCCAACAAGCTAGACGTCATGAAGTGCACCCTGGTATTACTGGATGGGCGCAAGTAAATGGACGAAATGCAATTTCTTGGGAAGATAAATTTAAATTAGATGTTTGGTATGTGGATAATCAGTCCCTTTGGTTAGATATAAAGATTTTATTTTTAACAGTTGCAAAGGTTTTTAAATCAGAAGGGATTGGTCAACAAGGTCATGTGACGATGCAGAAATTTACAGGATTAAACTCAAATAAAGAAGTGGTGAAATGAAAAAGATAGCTTTAATTGGTCAAGGTGGGCATGCGAAAGTTATTATAGATATGATTCATGCAAATACAGGTTATGAGATTGTTGCTATATTTGATGATAAATATGAATGTTTAAGTGAGGACCAGGGCATATGTTATGGACCAATCTCTTCTATTAAAGAAATAATAGAAGAGATTGGATTTAAAATTGTGCTTGCGATTGGACATAATGCTGTACGAAAAAGGATAGTTGAGCAGTTAGAATTGAAGGATGGAAGTTATGAGACAATTATTCATCCAACTGCTGTAGTGAGTGAGTCTGCTTCCATTGGATTTGGAACTGTTATTATGCCTAAAGCAGTTATTAATGCGGATACTATAATTGGAAGGCATGTTATTGTTAATACTGCAGCAGTGATAGAACATGATAATCAGATTGGTGATTTTGCACATATTTCTCCAAATGCGACGTTAACGGGAACAGTCTTTGTTAATGAAGGTACACAAATAGGTGCAGGGGCAATTGTTATCCCGAATCGAAAAATTGGCCAATGGAGTATAATTGGTGCAGGAGCAACAGTCATTCATGATATACCATCTTCTTGTACAGCAGTAGGTTCGCCCGCAAGAGTTATAAAATAAGTTACGTTACCATAAGGAGTGTAATGGAAGCATGGAAAACAAAAGAATCTTTTTATCACCACCACACATGAGCGGAAATGAACAAAAATATGTAAATCAAGCATTCGAGCAAAACTGGATTGCGCCACTAGGACCTAACGTAGATGCATTTGAACATCAAATTGCAGAGTATATTGGAGTGAAAAGTGCCGCTGCTGTTAGCGCAGGTACTGCAGCGATCCATTTAGCACTTCAACTGTTAGGTGTTAATAGAGATGATACTGTATTTTGTTCATCATTAACGTTTGCAGCAAGTGCAAATCCAATTGCGTATCAAGGGGCCGAACCAATTTTCATAGATTCAGAGCCTGATACATGGAACATGTCTCCAGTTGCACTTGAGAAAGCTTTTGAAGATGCAAAAGCTTCAGGAAAACTTCCGAAAGCAGTAATTGTTGTTCATTTATTTGGACAAAGTGCAAAGATGGATGAAATTATGGATGTTTGTGATAAGTATGGTGTACTAGTTGTGGAAGACTCTGCGGAATCACTTGGAACAACTTATAAAGGGAAGCAAACTGGTTCATTTGGTAAGTTTGGTATTTTCTCTTTTAATGGTAACAAGATTATCACGACTTCTGGTGGTGGCATGCTTGTTTCTAATGATGAAGTGGCGATTCAAAAAGCACGCTTCCTTTCGACACAAGCACGTGATCCAGCAGTTCATTATGAACATAGTCATATTGGTTATAATTATCGTATGAGTAATATTGTGGCTGGTGTAGGACGAGCGCAGTTGGAAGTATTAAATAATCGTGTGCAAGCACGTCGTGATATTTTTACTCGCTATAAAACAGCGTTAGGTGAATTACCTGGAATTACATTTATGCCAGAATTCGAAGATGCAGTTCCAAATCGTTGGTTATCTACATTATTAATTGATGAAAAGGTAACAGGTGTTACGTATTTAGATGTGATTGAAGCTTTAGCGGCACAAAATATTGAAGCGCGTCCAGTTTGGAAGCCGCTTCATAGACAGCCTGTCTTCGCAGGTTCTAAATATTATACTCATGGTGATACAGATAGTATTTCTGATAAGCTGTTTAGTCAAGGTTTATGTTTACCTTCTGGTTCAAGTATGACAGTGGAAGATCAAGAAAGAGTTATCGCTACTGTTAAAGAGGTATTAGCAAAGCAAGTTGTAACGAAATAAATTATAAAAAGTGCATTCTTTTTTTGAATGCACTTTTTTATTTTAAGTAGGTAAGTGATACTGGTAATCGGCGGTGCGGGTTATATCGGGAGTCATGTTGTGAAAGAACTGCTATCACAAAAACATCGAGTTGTTATAAGGGATTTTACCACCGTTACTAACAATGATCACGTATCAAATTAAACATTTTGTTTTTTCATCATCTGTATCAGAAAATGTTTAGTCTTTAGACCTTGTGTAAGAGGTTCATCTTGAGAAATTGTAATTAGGTTGTCCTACATAGGATTGCTTATGATATATTTAAATTAATAAATTGTTATAAAAAGGAGAAATAGCCATGAATTTCAAAGGTGTCATGAAAACAGGCTCATTAGTCGCTGCACTTGCTCTCGGTTGAACAGCATTCGCTACACCGGCTGCACGTGCAGCAAGGGTTAATGAGCTTAAAAACTGAGCAAAAAGTAGAAATGCTTCGCTTATTCTTGGATAGTGCGAAACTTGCACATCTACAAGTAGCACTTGTAGATGAAAAAGGAAATTCGTTGGATCTTTTAAACTATACAATTAGTAAGAGTAATAACTTATTAATTCAATTAAAAGATTTAGATGGAAAGTTACTTGCGACAATTGACCCAACGAGAGGAATGGTACAAGCAGCTAACTTTAAAAGCTTGGTAAATTCATTGAAAGATGCGATGGAAGCAAAGCGTGAGCTAAATGCAACTGGTCATTTTGTTCCAATGCCAAATGCTGAAATGCCAAATACAGCATCTAATGAACAAACTTACATGCTAATTGGGGGATTAATTGTACTTCTAGGTGCAGCTGCATTAGTTCCAGCAGTACGATTAGCTCGTAAAGTAGAACAAGCGTAATACGCCCTATGGAAAAAAGAAAGAAAGTACATAAGCGTAAGTCAAAATGGAGATGGGTAATTATCGGGATTCCTGTTTCCATTATTTTGTTAGGTCTTGGGATTATTGCTTTTTTCGGCTGGGAGCTTACAAAGCAAACAACATTGTTAGCTCATACAGTTGTTACACCGTATAAGCCTGCAGAGGCTGAAAAAGAGTTTAAACAAATTTGGTCTAAAATTCCTGATCCAGGAGAGAAGCTTGGTGAATTGAAGTTTCCTTCTCTTTCTTATGAGGTTCCTGTTGTAGAAGGGACGCACCCGAGAGAGCTGAAATCAGGAGTCGGACATTTTGCTGGGAGTACGTTGCCAGGACAAGGCGGGAATGTTGTGTTAAGCGGACACCGGAATACGAGTTTTCGTAAGCTGGAAGATGTGAAGAAAGGTGATCAAATCAAATTTGCAACGCCGTATGGTGAGTGTGTTTATGAAATAACAGATTTCAAAATTACGGGAGCGAATGATGAGACGATTATCGTTCCAACTGATTATGAGACATTAACGTTAACGACATGTTATCCGTTTGAGTATATTGGTGATGCTCCGGATCGCTTTATTGTGTATACGAAGCTTGTGTCTAAGCCGGATTTAGAGAAATAGTCATGCCCAATTCCCTTTTATGCAATTGGGCTTTCTTGATGCAAAATGAAAAATAGGAAGTACATAGATATAATGTGTTGGAACTCATTCTGTTTGGAATTCACAAAGAGAAGTAATGAAAAGCTAATAAATAAGAAATAAATAACCCTGGGAGGTCTTCATTATGGCGATACTTGTAACAGGTGGAGCAGGATATATCGGCAGTCATACATGCGTGGAATTATTAAATAATGGTTATGATATTATAGTAGTTGATAACCTTTCTAATAGCTCAGTAGAATCGTTGAATCGAGTGAAAGAAATAACAGGAAAACAGTTTAAATTTTATGAAGAAAATCTTCTAAATCGTGATGCAATCGATGTGATTTTTAAAGAAAATATAATTGAAGCAGTCATTCATTTTGCTGGCTTAAAAGCAGTTGGAGAATCAGTAGCAATTCCGCTTACTTATTATCATAACAACATTACAAGTACATTAATATTATGCGATGTTATGCAGAAGCATAATGTAAAGAAAATGATTTTTAGTTCATCAGCAACGGTATATGGTCTTCCTGAAACATCACCAATTACAGAAGAATTTCCTTTAAATGCAACAAACCCATACGGTCAAACAAAGTTGATGATTGAACAAATGATGCGTGATGTAGTTGTAGCTGATTCTGAGTGGAGTGTTGTATTACTTCGTTATTTCAATCCATTTGGTGCACATGAAAGTGGGCGTATGGGGGAAGATCCAAATGGAATTCCGAATAACTTAATGCCATATGTAACGCAAGTAGCAGTTGGTAAGTTAAAAGAACTAAGTGTATTTGGAAACGATTATCCGACAAAAGATGGTACAGGTGTCCGTGATTATATTCACGTTGTTGATCTTGCGAATGGACATGTGAAGGCTCTTGAAAAAGTATTACATACAACAGGTGTAGATACATATAACCTTGGTACAGGTACTGGATATAGCGTGCTAGAGATGGTACAAGCATTCGAGAAAGTTTCAGGAAAGTCCGTTCCATATAAAATTACAGAGCGTCGTCCTGGAGATGTTGCTGTATGTTTTGCAGATGCATCTAAAGCGAAACGTGAATTAGGATGGGAAGCAAAGCGCGGGCTTGAAGAAATGTGCGCGGACTCATGGAAATGGCAGTCGAATAATAAGGATGGCTACCAAGAAGCAGAATGTATGAAGTGAATATGATCTTGTAAATGCTTTCTTTATGATTTGCTAGACATATCATCAATTTTTTTGAAGAAATAATGTAAACGTGAAAAGGCCTCGTCTTATCCTATGCTAGATAAGACGAGGCCTTTTGTGTATGGTAAGGTATCTAATGAGAAAACATATATGTATGAAATTATAGAATAATTTGGATATAGAAACTAATCCCATGTATAATGGGTGTGGTACTTTATTCCTTAAAAACCTATAAAGCTGATTCAAGAAAGAAGGTTACATAATGAAAAAAATTCTATTTTGGATACTGGGTATTATCGGCGTTCTTGTCATTGCAGGAGGCGGTTATGCGTATTATCTGTACTCATCCGTTTCGGGGACAATAGATAAAGTGTATACGCCGCTTGAACGAGATCATTCTGAGAAACGTTCTACTGATGTGAAGTTAGGAAATAAACAACCTGTTTCTATTTTATTATTAGGTGCAGATGAGCGTGGGGCAGATAAAGGGCGTTCGGATTCGATTATGTTATTAACATTAAATCCGAAGCAAAGTTCGATGGAAATTGTAAGTATTCCTCGTGATACATATACGGAGATTGTTGGGAAAGGGAAGAAAGATAAAATCAACCATGCGTATGCATTTGGTGGAATTGATATGTCTGTGAAGACGGTTGAAAATTTTTTAGATATTCCAATTGATTATTATATTGAAGTAAATATGGAAGGTTTCCGTGATATTGTTGACGCTGTTGGCGGGATCGATGTGAATAATGACTTGGCATTTACGCTTGAAGGTATGTCATTTGAGAAAGGGAACATTCATCTAAATGGCGAGCAGGCACTGAAGTATACGCGTATGCGTAAGGAAGATCCACGCGGTGACTTTGGTCGTCAAATGCGTCAGCGTCAAGTGCTAGAAGCGGTTATTAGTAAAGGCGCGAACATATCATCTATTACAAAACTTGGCACGATGTTAGGTGCTGTTGAGAAAAACGTAAAAACAAATTTAAATCAAGATCAAATGTGGGATCTTCAAAGTAATTATAAAGCTGCGATGAATAAAAAAGAGGAAATTCAAATTCCTGGTGACGGTCATAAGCAGGATGGTGTTTGGTACTATTTCGTTCCTGATAAAGATCGTAAAGATTTGTCTAATAAATTAAAAGCTCATTTAGAGTTAACAAAATAGTAGTTGAGTATAAGGAATAAGCTTAATGATCCTGTAATGGGACATTAGACTTTTTTTGATGTCTCATATATAAGCTGCTAAGAACAGCAAAAGGTGACCTGCTACTTGTTTTCTCTCTCTGTTTTTCCTTGGCATGGGGCAGGAAAAGGGTCTGACCGCTTCTATGCATGGCTGGATGCTCTCTCCCACCTGAAAAGAAGGATTTTATGTCGGTTTTTCAATTTGTATTTATATAGTAAATAATAGGCGCTACCTACCCTTTATGTATAAAGGATAGGTAGCGCCTTATTTTTGTCCAAATCTTATATGTGTAGCCTATCCAACTTTTAAATTTTGCATATGAGCTTTTTGTTTACTTTCTTCTGGTATTTGCATGTAGTCTCCATACATTCCTGATAAGTAGCGATCTGCATCATTTGGAACAGGGAACATGTGTCCATTGAAAATTCCTTCTTTTAACGGGAAGATTTCACTAAGCTCGAAGTTATGCCATCTGTAATAGCCGGTTTCCATTCCGTATGTTACAGTGTTTGTTTTTTTAAGGCCTTTTACATATAGTTTAAAGAATTTCGATTTGTTTAGAATTCTTCTTGCTACATCTGCAGGACCGTTTATTTTTGAAGGATAACTGATTGCGGCAAGTTTTCGGACAATTTTTTCTAACGGCGTTGCCGATTCTGAAACGTAGTCAAATGGGAAAATATCAATGGATATTCCTTTTCGGTGTGTACCATCGCTTTCTTGCCATTCAAAATCATCTAGATAGAGAATTTTCGTCCAGTTATGTTTGCCGTGTGTGTTTACTTTTTCTGTTTCTAGTTTATATGGCTCTGGTAAATGGTTTGGAATAATGCGCAAAAATTTATCGTAATCTTCTCTTAGCATAGCAAGATCTGCATCATCATCCCAAGGGATAAATCCTTTATGTCTAACAGACCCTAGTAAAGTACCGTCTGTGATCCAAAATTTAATATTATGTTCTTTACAGATTTTATGAACCGTTATGAGCATATCCAGCATCACTTTTTGAGCTTGCTCTAAAGGTGTTAACTGTGTTGAATCCAAAATAAATTCCTCCATTGTTCTAATCGATACGACAAATTTTTTATGGTTCAGATTGCATGGAAAGAGATTACAATCATAAGTTTAAGTATACATCAGTGATAAATTGACACGCAACTACAGTCTTTTTATATGTTGTTCCTTATACTTTTATTGATTCTGTTTTTTCGTTAATATTATTCATAAAGGATGTTCTTTACAAAGCATACATTAAATTTACAAAATATTTACGTTTATGTCCATAGATGATATGATAATAACATGTTCAAAAAATGAACGGATGAAATCGGGTGATGGAGGGGAGCTCTATGCAACAAGTATTAAATATATTAGAGGTTATCAATCAAAATCCACAGATGAACCAAAAAAAGATTGCAGAGCAGTGCAATATATCTGTTGGTAAAGTGAATTATATTATGAATGATTTAACGAAGAATCAATACATCTATAGCAAAAAGTCAGGGAAGTACATGAATTATTATTTGTACCAGAAAGGCTTTGAATACATGCGACAGGAGCTAGCGGCTTACCAAGGGAAGAAGCTTAGAGTCCATCGCAAAGAGGGCAAGAAGGTTACGCAAGCTGTTGTTCTTGCGGCTGGTAAGCGTCATGAGTTTGGAAAACCATCTGGTTTGTTAACGGTTGGGGAAAAGCTTTTGTTAGATCGCAGTTTAGAAATCCTTAAAAATAATGGCATTGAAAAAATTGTGGTGGTTGTTGGCTATAAGAAGGAGCAGTTTGAAGGCTGGACAGGTCGTCATAATGTGCACTTTGTGGAAAATCCGAAATATAAGTGGACAGGATCAATGGCATCGCTAGCAGAGGTTCAGGAACTGATTACAGATGATTTCTTATTAATTGAAGATGATATTTTAATCGAAGAGAAGGCACTTGTGCAAGTGTTACATCATCCAGAACCGGACTGTGTACTCATTACAAATGAGAGCGGATCTGGTGATGAAGCGTTTGTTGAGATTCAAGATGGCTATCTGTATAAAATTTCAAAGGACATTCATCAGTTAAATCGTATTGATGGTGAGATGGTTGGGATTTCTAAAATCTCGTATGAGGTGTTCATGAACATGTTAGCAACATTCCGTCATAATCAAAATCCATATGTGAACTATGAATATTTACTTCTTGATGCTGCAAGGTTGTACGATGTCGGCTATGCAAAATTACCAGATATTGTATGGGCAGAGATTGATACAACGAAGCAATATGAAGTTGTGAAAAATAAAATCTATCCTCGCTTAGTGAAAAAAGAAGCAGAGTTTAAAGAACGACAAATTAAAAAATATGTTTCGGAAGCACTTTCTATTTCAAAAGATGAAATTACAGATATTCAGCCATTTGGTGGTATGACGAATACGAATTTCAAAGTAAGTGTTGGAAAATCTGAATATGTGCTACGTATTCCAGGAAGCGGTACAGAAGATATGATTAGTCGCCGTGATGAAATGGTAACTTCTAATTTAGCGAGCCAATTAGGAATTGATGCAGAACTTCTATACTTTAATGAAGAAACTGGTGTGAAATTAGCGGAGTTAATTCCAAACGCAGAAACATTGAATCCGAAAACGGCAAAACGCAGTGATAATATGAAGTTAACGGCGAATATATTAAAACAATTACACAGTTCAAATGCCGAAATGAATAATACTTTCAATGTGTTTGAAAAAATAGAGCATTATGAAGGGCTTTTAAATAAAGTAAACGGCTCTAACTTTGATGATTATGCAGAAGTGAAGAACAAAGTAATGCGGTTAAAGGATATGTATGAGGCGATGGATATTACGTTAACAGCTTGTCATAATGATACGGTTCCTGAAAACTTTGTTAAGAGTGGAGAAGACAAAATATACTTAATCGATTGGGAATATGGCGGTATGAACGATCCGATGTGGGATATTGCAGCACATAGTTTAGAGTGCGACTTTTCTTCAGAAGAGGAGGAGTTATTCTTATCCTACTATTTTAACGAGGAAGTAGAAGAGTCTTACCAGAGAAGAATATTGATGAATAAGATTTTCCAAGATTTCTTATGGAGTATTTGGACGAAGATTAAAGAAGCAACAGGCAGTGATTTTGGGACATATGGAATGGATCGCTATAATCGTGCTAAGAAAAACTTACAGCTCTTCTTAGAGTTGTAGTGGGGGATATAACGATGAGAAAAGTGCAAAGTAAAGGCATATTTTATGGAATATTTTCTGGTTTTGCTTGGGCTGTAGATACGGTATTGATTGGGATTATTTTATCCTCACAACTGATGTTAGCAACAGAACAAGTTGTGTTTCTTGCTCCTCTAGTTAGTACGTTTTTACACGACTTTATGTCCACATTATGGATGATGATCTATATGGCGATAAAGGGTCAACTCAAAACGGCCCTTTCTAAGCTGAAAACGAGAAGTGGACGGTTCGTTATGTTAGGAGCACTTATGGGTGGACCAATTGGGATGACGTTTTATGTATTAGCTGTAAAGTATATCGGGGCTTCTTATACAGCAGCGATTTCAGCTGTATATCCAGCAGTGGGTGCATTTTTTGCATTTGTGTTTTTGAAAGACCGTCTTCGTTCATGGAATTGGCTTGGACTTATCATTAGTATTGCATTTATTATCGTACTTGGATTTACAGGCGATGGATTTGCAACGGAAAACTATATGTTAGGATTTATTTTTGTCCTTATTTGTATCGTTGGCTGGGGCTTAGAATGTGTTATCTGTGCGTACGGTATGAAAGATGAAGAAGTATCTCCAGAAGAGGCACTTCAAATTCGTCAGCTTGTTTCAGCAGTCACATATGGACTTGTTATTTTACCTTCAGTTGGAGGGCATTTCTTAACAAAAGAAGTTGTGATGAGCAGCGAGTTTATTTTAATCATTGTGGTTGCATTAGTTGGAACAGCTTCCTATGTGTTTTACTATAAGGCAATTCATGAAATTGGACCGACAAAAGCGATGGCGCTTAACATTACGTATTCTGCATGGGCGGTTGTCATTTCTATGTTAGCATTAGGATCACCGTTTTCATGGAAGTTAATTATTTGTTGTATTGCGATCCTTGTAGGAGCTATATTAACAGTTGCAGATATAACTGAATTTACAAAAGCGAAAAAATATAGAGGTGAAGTAACATGAGAGCGATTTTATTAGCGGCGGGTATGGGAACTCGTTTACGTCCATTAACGTTAACGACTCCAAAATCATTAGTAGAAGTAAATGGCAAGCCGATGCTAGAGCGTCAAATTGAATATTTACAGGAAATTGGTGTAGAAGAAATTATTGTCGTAACAGGCTATTTAGCAGAGAAATTTGATTATCTTGTTGAGAAGTATAATGTGAAGCTTGTGCACAATGACAAATATAATGTGTACAACAACATTTATACGATGTATTTAGTTCGTGAATATTTACAAGATGCATATGTAATGGATGCGGATGTTTATTTACACCGTAATATTTTTATAGAGAACCCAGAGTCATCCCTATACTTTAGTGCGAAGAAGGAAGATTTCCGTAATGAATGGATCATTAAGCATGACGAAAATCGTAAAGTATATGATATTGAAATTGGTGATGGTAACGATGACTACATCTTATGTGGTATTTCATACTGGTCAAAAGAAGATGGCATCCATATTGTGAAGAAACTAGAAGAAGTAGTAAATCAGGAAGATTTCCGTGAACTGTACTGGGATAATATTGTAAAAGATAACATTCAAAATTTAAATGTTTATTTGTACAAAATTGGTAGCAATGATAGTTTTGAGATTGATTCTGCCCTGGACTTGAAGAAAGTAGAAGAAAAACTAGCTGTTTTAGCGAAATAATCATTGTTGATGGTTTTATGAAATAATTGGAATTTAACTTGCCTTATAAAATAAAAGAAGATAAGCTTATTTTATAGGTTAAAAAGTATTATAAAGTGAACCTTCCATCAGTAGGGCGCTTTATCCCCAAAATGATGGAAGGTTCTTATCGATCAGGCAGTGCTCCTCTACCTATCTTCTTTGATGTAGAGGTTTTTCTGTCCGCAGATAGCAGGGTAAAATAATTCATTAAAAGTTGGGTGTGGAGAACATGAGTTCTATTTTAGTGTGCGGCGGAGCTGGTTATATTGGCTCTCATGCTGTAAAAAAGTTAGTTGATGAAGGACAATCTGTAATTGTAGTTGATAATTTACAAACAGGTCATGAAGATGCTATTGCAGAAGGCGTGAAATTTTATAAAGGTGATCTTCGCGATAAAAGTTTCTTAAGAGACATTTTTAAGCAAGAAACAATTGACGCAGTCATGCATTTTGCAGCGGATTCTTTAGTTGGTGTAAGTATGGAAAAACCGCTTCAATACTATAATAATAACGTATACGGTGCGCTATGCTTACTAGAGGTGATGGATGAGTTTAAAATTGATAAATTTATCTTCTCATCAACTGCCGCAACATATGGAGATGTAGATGTTGAGTTAATTTCAGAAGAAACACCAACAAATCCTACGAACACATATGGAGAAACAAAATTAGCGATTGAAAAAATGTTGCATTGGTATAGCCAAGCCTCTAATTTAAAATATAAGATCTTCAGATACTTTAATGTAGCTGGTGCAACGCCAAGCGGTATTATTGGTGAAGATCATCGTCCCGAGACGCATTTAATTCCCCTTGTACTGCAAGTGGCTTTAGGACAACGTGAGAAAATCATGATGTTTGGTGATGATTACAATACACCAGACGGTACATGTATTCGTGACTATATCCATGTTGATGATTTAGTAGCGGCTCATTTCCTTGGACTGAAAGATTTACAAAATGGCGGAGACAGTGACTTTTATAACTTAGGAAACGGTAACGGATTTAGTGTAAAAGAAATTGTTGAAGCAGTTCGCGAAGTAACAAATCATGAAATCCCAGCAGAAGTTGCGCCAAGAAGAGCTGGAGACCCAGCGCGCCTTGTTGCATCGTCTCAAAAAGCAAAAGAAAAATTAGGCTGGAGCCCGCAATATACAGATGTGAAAACAATCATTGAACATGCGTGGGATTGGCATCAAAGTAAGCCGCATGGATATACGAAGTAAGAGTGATTTATAAAAGAGAGTGTATTGTCGTTCAACATATGTTCGATAGTGCACTCTTTTTTTGTATGGGATATTTGCTATACTAAAATGTACTGCGAAAGGAGGGGAACCATGAAAATACTTGTAGTCGATGATGAGTCGAGCATTCGGAATTTAATTCGGATGCAGCTAGAGATGGAAGGATATGAAGTGCTTACGGCCGCTGATGGAAAAGAGGCGCTGCAAAGGTGGGATGAAGAGCCGAATGTATTGATTTTAGATGTGATGCTTCCGGATACGGATGGTTATGAGTTGCTTCGGTTGTTCAGGGAGAAGGACCGAGATATTCCAGTACTCATGTTAACAGCGAAGAGTCAGATGAATGATAAGTTGCTTGGTCTTCAGCTTGGGGCTGATGATTATGTGACGAAGCCATTCAATTATGCAGAGTTGATTCTTCGGGTGAAGAATATGGCACGGCGTGTAATGAAGCACGGGGTACCTAAGGATGATAAGGTCATTCGGGCCGGTGAATTAGTCATTTATCCGAAGGAACGAAAAGTGCATGTGAATGGAGAAGAAATTGATTTAACGTACCGTGAATTTAATTTATGCCAGTTGTTTGCTTCTAATAAGCAGCGTGTGTTTATGCGCGATGAGCTATTAGAGAAAGTATGGGGCTTTGAGTATAGCGGAAATACGAGAGCAGTTGATATTATGGTGCAGCGCCTTCGGAAGAAGCTTGGAGCAAGCGGAGAACATATTAAGACGATTTATGGCGTTGGTTATAAGTTGGATTGTTAAAAGGTGATAAGATGTCGTTAAAAAGAAATATGGTACTTGGTATAGTAGGATTATTGATTCCGATTTTGTTTCTTCTTTATACGGTGATTTACATTGCACTGGAAAAGAATATGTATCATAATGCAGCAGGTTCTTTAGAGAAGTTAAGTGTAGAAGCACAAATTTACACGATGAATTATTTAGAGAAGGAAGCAGAAGTGGAGACACTAGGGTCGAATTCACTCTTGATTGCTTCTTATTTAGCGAAGCGGATGGATATTCGTGTGCAGATGATTGGAAAGAATGGAGAGGTCGTTGCCGATACAGAGAAAGGGGCCTTGCTTCATAAGAATATAGATATTGATCAGTCCTTACGAGGAAAGAAGGCATATGTGTTTGAAAATGATGATCCAGCACCACTTCTTTTATTTTCGAGTCCGGTTTATCATGGGAGCGATGTCATAGGGGCAATTCGCTTTATTAATGAATTACAAGATGAGAAAGAAGTTTTAACGAATGTGAGCTGGACATTTCTCGTTACATCGATTTGTTTAGTAGCAGGCGGTATTTTCT
The DNA here is from genome assembly GCF_000374965.1 of Bacillus sp. 95MFCvi2.1. Taxonomy (NCBI): domain Bacteria; kingdom Bacillati; phylum Bacillota; class Bacilli; order Caryophanales; family Bacillaceae; genus Bacillus; species Bacillus sp. 95MFCvi2.1. The sequence continues at coordinate 147,446 of NZ_KB895693.1, forward strand.
TTGCGATTCGTTTAGCGAAGTCTCTTCATAAGCCAATTGATCAGTTAAGACAAATGGCAAAGCGGCTCGCAAATGGGGATTATAAAAGTAAGATTGAGCTAAATGAGTATGTGGAAATTGCCCAGTTATCAGCATCTTTCAATGCGATGGCTGATGCGATTGAGCTGCATATGAGGCAGTTAAAGGAGGAGAAAGAGAAGCAAAAGGATTTCTTGGACCGAATTACACATGAACTGAAAACGCCGCTCACTGCAATTATTGGATATGTAGATTTAATTCCGAAACTGCAATCTGCGCGAGATATAGAGGAAAGTCTTCATTATGTTTCGATTGAAAGTCAGCGTCTATTATCACTCGTTGAGGAGTTATTACAATCTTCGAAGTATGGAACGAGTACGTTTGAAGTTTCTCCGACGATTGTGGATATAAAGCAAATTGCAGAAGAGGCAATTTCGATCGTGAAGCCTCGTCTTCAGCAATACGAGATAGAAGTTATAAATGAATTAACAGAGGTACATGTTGTTGCAGACTTTGATAAGACGAAGCAGATTTTCTTGAATGTGTTTGATAATGCGATTAAATATAGTGATGCCACGCAACTGAGGATGAATGTCGCTAAAAATGAAGAGGAAGCGAAAGTCTTCATTCATGATGATGGGATTGGTATGGATGAAGCGATACTTGCAGAGTGGAATCGTTCTCGGGAAGGAAAAGTACTCTCTTCTAGTTATGGAAATGGATACGGTTTGTTCATTTGTCAGGAGATTATGACGAAGCAAGGCGGAAGCATGCGAATTGAAAGTAGTGAGGAAATGGGAACGATGGTGATGATCACGTTCTTATTACCAAGACGCATGGAAGATATAAAAAATTTGAAAGCGATTAAATGATACATTTATGAAACAATTATGCGGTATTTTCGAAACAACGTTTTTTTATCTTGGAGGTAGGCAGAAATGAAAAGGCTATCATTTCAAATTCTCTTGTTTGTCTTTTGCACGATTGCTGCTTTTGTATTGTTTTTTGCCATAGAGAAGCAATTGTATAACCACGTTACAACCTTAGATGACAAGCAGGCTGTTTTAGAAAGAGCAAGTGAATCTCTTCCTACTAAAGTGAAAGTAAGACATGAGAAGTGGGGAGAAGTAGTTGTAACAGATGAAGTTCGTCTGCATGCAATTGTTTCATTCTTTGACCAGATTCGAATGAAGCAAACAGAAGCGAAGATCCACGAACAAGTATTTACTGGAGAAGTAACGTACTTGAATGGACATAGGCGTACTTTTGCAGTAGGTGACTTGTTCCAGTACGAGGCAAATGTATATGGGAAGAATGGTACAGATCCGATGATTTCCGCATTTCAAACATATTTGCTGGGCCTATATTATACGCCAGAGCGTATTAGCGATTTCTTTGCATCAGCAAAGGAAGTTGTTTTGCGAGAAGGTGATGTAGTGCGTACTACGAATCTTACGCCAATACTTGATTCGATTCGGCAAGCAAAGCAAATTACGGACTATGGAGAAATTCAGAAGTTGCTGCAATCGCAGAAGGATCCAATCGCTTATATTACTGCTTATCAAAATGGTAAACATGTAAAGAATGAACGTGAGGATATTTTAACGATTTCTATATATCCTTCTTACTTTGTCGTGCAATATCTTGGCGATAATAATGGGAATGTGATGTATATGAAAGGCTCCCTAGCAAATCTATTTGTAAAGGAGAATGTTTCATGAGAAAGATAGCCTTTTTCTTCTTTTTGCTAGTAATTGGAGGAGCGATGTCTAGTTGCTCTCGAGATACTACCTCTATCAAATATAGTAAAAATGGTCTTCCGATTTTGAAAGATCGCCATCTTGTCGCGTATGTCGCGGCCCGTGAAGAAGTTGGTGAAGCGCTTTTATCATCGTTTTGTAAACCGCGCGGATGTACGTATGAATTTATTCGTCTTTCTACAGAAGAGCTGCTTAGAAGAGTGGAAGAAGAAGCGGGAAACCCGAAGGCAGATATTATCATTGGCGGTACATTGGATGCGCATCAAATGATGAAACAAAAAAATCTATCTATTCCTGTTACAAGCCAGCATGCAAGTAGCATTTCAAAAGCCGTTAAAGATAAGGATGGCTTTTGGTATGGTTATGAAGTAGAGAAGCTTGCCATCGCGATTAATAAAGAGCGATGGAATAAGGAAATAGCACCGCTAGGACTTTCATATCCAACGAAGTGGAAAGACTTATTACATCCAGCGTATGCCGGAAAGATTGTCATGCCTGATCCGAATGTTTCAGGAACAGCTTATACGTTGTTCCAATCACTTATTGATACATTTGGTGAAGAAGAGACGAAGGGGTATGTAAGGAGCCTTGCCAAGCAAGTTGCAGAGGTAACGGTGAATGGTTATATGCCTGCTGAGTATGTGGCAAGCGGTGAATATATGATTGGTATTAACTTCATGGGAGACCAACGGATGCTTCAAAAACAAGGCTTTCCGATTTTGAGTAAAGTGCCTGAGCAAACGGGGTTATCTGTCAATGCGATTTCGAAACTGAAACATGCACCGAGTGGTATTATAGCGGATTTATTTATTGATTATTGTTTATCAGAAGAAGCAGGGCATATTTTAGAAAAAGTTTCGTTTGGCGTACCAACAATGCTTGCGAAGAATCAGAAAGAAATAGAAGGTCAGCCTGTTAGAAGAACGAACAAAAATGTATCAGATAGTGGAGTAATCGAGATATGGAATAGACAACGTCTCTCTCAAAAGTGAAAAAAGGAGAAGAGATAATATGTTTAATTGGCTTAAGCCTGCACCAGTAATTGAGCGTTTGCCAGCGAATATGATTGACAAAGTATACAGACTACTACGTCTTCGTGTGCTGCTCGGAATTTCAGTTGGATATGCAGCGTATTATTTAGTTCGTAGTAACTTTACGTTATCTAGTACGTATTTAATAAAAGAATATGGTTTTAGTACAACGGAATATGGTTTATTAGGTTCCGTTACGGCGATTGTGTATGGACTAAGTAAGTTCTTTATGGGAAATTTATCAGATAAAGCGTATGCGCAGCGTTTTATTGCGGTTGGTTTATTCTTATCAGCAATTATAAATATTTGTTTTGGTTTTGCATCTTCATTTGGCATGATTTTAACGTTATTAGTTTTCAATAATATTTTCCAAGGAATGGGAGCGCCTCCTTGTAGTACCGTAATGACGAAGTGGTTCTCGAAGAAAGAGCGCGGTACAAAAACAGGACTTTGGAATATTTCACATAATATTGGTGCGATGCTTGTACCACCGCTTGTTGGAATTGGTGTTGGTATTTTCGGTGAAAGTCATTGGCAAGCCGGCGTGTTTATCTTCCCAGCGATAATTGCAATGGTCATTTCAGTTCTTATGTGGGTGAATGCGAAGGATACACCAGAATCTGCAGGTCTTCCACCAATTGATGAATATCGCAATGATTATGAAGATCTTGAGAAGGCAGATAATGCCAACAAAATGTCACCAAAAGAAATTTTGATGAAATATGTAGTGAAAAACAAATTTATTTGGTATTTATGTATTGCGAATGCATTTGTATATTTAATTCGTTTCGGTGTTATTAACTGGGTACCGATTTATTTAACAACGGTTAAAGGATTTACAAAAACAGAAGCGCATGCAGCATATTCAATTTTTGAAGCAATGGCAATTCCAAGTTCATTAATCGTAGGTTTGTTAAGTGATAAGTTATTCAAAGGGAAACGTATGCCACTATGTGTGTTTAGCATGGTTGGTGTTGTTATTGGAACGGTAGTATACTGGCAAGCATCGAATATACTTGTTGTGAGTGCTGCAGTTTCGATTATTGGTTGCTTAATTTATGTACCACAATTTTTAATTGGTTTAAGTGCAATGGAATTAGTACCAAAATTTGCAGTAGGTACAACAGTTGGTATGTGCGGCCTGTTCGGTTATTTAGGAGGAAGCTTAGTTGCAAACGCAGCGATTGGTGTTATCGTTGATCGCTCTGGGTGGGACGGCTGTTTCATTCTATTATTAGCAGGCGGTATTTTATCTACGGTATTCTTATTTATCGTTCAATTTGGTCATGAGAGAAAAGGTCCTGAGAGCAAAATAGCATAATCGTTTATTTAAGGGAGCTGTCCAAAAGTACTACTTTTGGGCAGCTCCTTTTATGTACATCTTATCAGTATAGATTTATATAAAATGAAAGAGATAAGGTGTAGTTTTTGAAACTTAGTAACAGTTTATCAAAAAGGCACTCGTTTTCGGATGTACTTTTTATTTGTGAGCAGTAAGACCTTTACCTTAAGATTTAGAGAAAAGCAAGGAGGATAGGTAGAGGCTTTCCATCATTGAGGGATGAAGAAAACCCTCAATGATGGAAGTTTCGTTTTATTTTCCCCATCTTGGTGAGGGGATTTTTCGATGACAAAAGAGGGGGATAGTTAGCTAAAATAAGAAAGATTTTAAACTATTCTCTGAAGGTTCCCTGCAAAATATAAATTAAGAATTTCACAACTCCATGCTGAATCTGAAACGCCTAGCGTTGGGGACTGGAAGTTAGTAATAATAACGCAATGCTTGTTATCGAACCAATCTATGCTATCTACAAAATATGTTAAAGGTGCTGCTCCTGAAAAAGGTATGATAACATCAAAGCTTATCTGCTGAAACCCTGCTGCTGCTGCTTGCACATAGAATGTACGTATTTGATTATATGCAGGGCAACAAGTACGTGGTTTTGGTGGCATATTCTATCACCTCACTTTTAAATAGATTTAATATATTAGTATTCAGACAAGCGTGAATTAGCTTGGGCGAATGTATGAATATTTGATTGCAATGAAAAATATAATATATCTTTCTTTACAGCCTTGGTTTATCCCACATTAACCGGTAGTAAGTAATACTCCTACCTCAAAATTTGGTGAGAGAAAAGAAGTTAGGTGGGAGATAAACTGCCCGTAAAAGCCCAATTGGTCGGGCTAATAATCAGAGGGGGATGAAGAAAACCCCCACGGATTAAAGTTTCACTTTATCAAACTATTATATATTTCGATATATATTTATAATTGATTTCATGAATGTTTTATGTGAATGTGACTACTGGAATAGTAATAGTATCAAAATTTTTTTCTTGTAATCTTTTTTGATGCACTTATTACATAATGTTATTTCTAGTACATACAGTATTATGGTTATAAATTAATAGATTATATGTGATATCTATTAAGAATGAGTGAACGGATAGAGTGAAAGTACATTATATATAGAAAATTAACATTCATTTTACAATATCTTCAAAAACAAATGTTAAAATTCAGTAGGAGTTAGCAAGACAAATTATATGTATGAAGGAGATGCTGGAAAGTGGGAATTTTTGTATCAGAAGTAGAAACGTTTTTGTTCTGTTCCGCAACAGTCACACAGCGAGATTGTACATTTGATTTTGTCGTTCGTAGTACGCCGATAGGGATTGCAATTTGTTTAGTAGAGGATTATGAAGTAGAGTGGCTTCCGATGAGAATTGAAACCTATTTGAAAGTGAATGGAAGCATGTTTCCAGATGAAGATGCAAAAGAGGAATTTCGTAAACAGTTAAATAGTGAAAATGGCTGGATGTTAGACAAGCAAGGTGATAACCTAGAAGGCATTGTTCAAAGAGCAATGCGAGCTGATGAATGTGAAGCGTTTCAAACGATAGAAAAGAATATTCCGCGCGAGATGAGAAAAGACGTGACAACTCTTCCATTTGAGCATGATTTGGATCAAGCGAAATGGAGTACTTGGAGGAAACGTCCAAACCGCCTTATGTAAGGTGGTTTTTTTTTAGTCTTTTCATGTGGCTTTTAAGTTTCTTAAAACTTGCTTAAAAGATAAAGTGTCATATTTCTAAACATTGGTATTTTTGTTACAATATAAGTGATAGTGTAAAACTTTGTAAAGAAAGCGTAATAATTTAAGAGATGCGGGTATCGTTTTCTGAAAGTCTTACATAATTAAAGAACCACTATATAAAGATATAAAAGGAGCGAGAATATGTTACCAAATACGGTTCGTACTCCAAACAAAAAGAAGAAATGGATTATCATTGGGGTTATTGCATTAATTGTCGTCGTTGCAGCCGTCAATATTTTTATCATGCAAGGAAAGAAAAAAGGCGCGGCACAGGGAGACGCTGTTAGCTTTGAGAAAGTAACAGAACGTACATTGAATAATACGAAATTGATTTCCGGACAAGTAAAGCCTGGAAATATTGAGAGCTTCTACGCAGATCCGACAAAAGGAAAAGTGAAGGACATTGCGGTGAAAGAAGGACAGGAAGTAGAAAAGGGCGCGAAATTATTCTCTTATGATAATGAAGAAATCAATTTACAAATGAAACAAGCTGAGCTTGATCAAAAAATGGCAAGTATGCGCTATGATCAAGGGAAAAAGAAAATAGATTCAGTAAAGAACCAGATTAAGAAAGCGAAAGATAGCGGTGCTGGGAAAGAGGTAACAGATCCGTTAGAAGAGCAAGTAAGCGAATTAGAAATAGGGCAAAAAACAATTGACCTTGAGAAAGAAAAAGGTCAATTACAATCACAACAATTAAAGAAAAAACAAGATGAACTCACAATTTATAGTAATTTCGCTGGTGTTGTGCAAAAGTTAGATAAAGATGCAGCACAAAGTTCAGCGCAAGCAATGGGTGGACAAGGAAAATCATTTTTACAAATCGCTTCTAAAGATTCATTCCAAATTCAAGGGACATTAACAGAACTTCAAAAATCACAAATTCAAAAGGATCAACCATTTACTGCAACTGCAAAAGCAAATAGTAAGAAGAAATGGACAGGTAAAATTACAGAGGTAAGCGAGTTCCCGACAAGTGCAGAAATGGCGCAAGCAGCCGGTGCTGGTGAGGGAGCACAAAACATGTCTCAGTATACATATAAAGCTAGTTTAGATGGACAAGAAGGTTTATCTCCGGGCTATCATGTATCTCTACAAGTAAACCTAGAAAACAAGAAAATGATTGCTGTTCCTAGTAAGAGCATTGTAGAAAAAGATGGTGAACCATTTGTTTATGTAGAAGAAAAAGGAAAACTTCGTAAACAAAATGTGAAAAAAGGTTCTACTGATGGAGACTGGACAGAAGTTCTTGAAGGCGTAACAGTGGGGCAAAAGGTGGTTAAAAATCCTTCCGACAATGTATATGACGGAATGGAAGTGAAAGAAAAATGATTACGTTAAACAATATTCATAAAACATATTATCAAGGAAAACTGGCGGTACCGATTTTACACGGTATTAGTTTAACGATTCAAAGTGGTGAGTTTGTTTCCATTATGGGACCGTCTGGTTCAGGGAAATCGACGCTCATGAATATTATCGGTTGTTTAGATCGTCCAACAGAAGGCGAATATATGTTGAACGATGTGAATATCTTAACAGCAGACGAGTCAAAGCTTGCTCTCATTCGCAATGAATATATAGGCTTTGTATTCCAGCATTTTAACTTATTACCACGTCTTTCAGCGGTAGAAAATGTAGAACTTCCGCTTATATATGGCGGCGTGAAGAAAGCGGAGCGCCGTCAGAGAGCTCTTGAAGCACTTGGGAAAGTCGGATTGTCTGACCGCGTGCATCACTTGCCAAGCGAACTTTCAGGTGGGCAAAAGCAGCGTGTAGCCATCGCACGTTCCATTGCAAATGACCCAACGTTCATTATGGCCGATGAACCAACAGGTGCTCTTGATACGAAATCTGGAGAGCAGGTTATGGATATTTTCACAAAGTTAAACGCAGAAGGTACAACGATTGTTATGGTTACGCATGAAGAAGAGGTTGCGGCATATTCTTCGCGCCGAATTGTGCTAAGGGACGGAAAAATTACAGAAGATAGAAGGTGTGCGGTATGAGTTTACTAGATAGTATAAAAATTGCCCTATCTTCTATTCTAGCTCATAAACTGCGCTCAGCGCTTACGATGCTTGGGATTATTATAGGCGTTGGTTCCATTATTACTGTTGTTGCGATTGGGCAGGGCGGAGAAGCAGCGTTAAAGTCGCAATTCGTTGGAGCTGGTAATAACGTAATCCCAATTCACTATAGTGCGGATATAAATGATCCGTATGGTATGGAAATGATGGAACAACCAAAGTTAACTGAGGAAGATATTTTTGAAATAAAAAAACTTCCAGAGATTGCGCATGTTCTTACAACCAATTCAAGTATGGAGCCACTCGATATTGAAGATAAAAAAGAGATGGTGAGTATTACAGGATTAGATAGTGAGTACTTCTCAGTAAATAAAGTGAAAGTGTTAAAAGGCCGATCCTTACAAGAATCGGATATTGCGCAAGGTAATAACGTCGTGATGATCAGTAAGAGTATGGAAGAAAAGGTCTTCAAAAAGGAAAGTCCAGTCGGGAAAATTATTGAGATGAAAGGACAACCGATGCAAATTATCGGTGTCTATAAATCAAATAATGAGTTTATGGGAATGGGGCCATCGGAAGCTTTAATTCCAATTACATTGTGGCCAACAATATATGGAAAAGATGAGATTCAAAGTATTTCTGTTCAAGCGAAAAATGTGGATGATTTAGAAAAAGCGGGTAAAAAAGCTGCTGATGTATTAAATAGTCGTAAGCCAAGTGATGCATCTGGTAAATACGAAGTGATGAATTTAAAAGAAATTCAAGAAGGTATTTCAAAAATGACGGGCATTATGACAATGATTATTGGTGGTATTGCTGGTATTTCATTAGTCGTTGGTGGTATTGGTGTTATGAACATTATGCTCGTATCCGTAACAGAACGTACACGTGAAATTGGGGTACGTAAAGCACTTGGAGCAACGCGCAGTAAAATCTTGCTACAATTCTTAATTGAAGCCGTTATGTTAACGCTTCTTGGTGGATTGATCGGAATCGGTCTTGGTTATGGTGGTGCATATATTGTTTCTACATTTGCGAAATGGCCACCGCTCGTTTCATGGGAAGTCGTCGTTGGCGGCGTGTTATTCTCGATGACGCTCGGTATTATTTTCGGATTAATTCCAGCGAATAAAGCAGCGAAACTAGATCCTATTGAAGCACTTCGTTATGAATAGATTGGTAGTGTAGTAGAGGGGCGTTCCTCTACTACACATACAAATAGAAAAAAGATATAAAACCATTTCTTTTAGGTGGGAGGGGGAATCCGCTCGAGGATAGAAGCGGTCAGGGCCTTTTTATCCCCATGCTAAGTGAAACCAAAGGGAGAACAAGAGTGCAAGTCGATTTTTATATTATTCTAGTGGGCGGTTCACAGTCTCTGGAGAAGAGGAAGTGAACCGCCCGTTAGAACGGGTGAGAAAAATACAAGGAGGTTTTTTAGAATGGAACCGAATGTTAATTCGCAAAAGGTTAGTGGAGAAAAACCATCTTTACTAGGGATGATCACATCTCCTGGCTTACAGTTTGAGAGAATGAAAGCGACTGATAAGGTTTGGGGTATGTTCTTTTTGGTTGCGTTGTTACAAGCTCTTGTAAATGGATTATCTACATATGTGGCGCATTCATCGCCTGAGATGATGGAAATTCAGAAGAAATTTGGCACAGGCGAAGGAGAATCTATCGGATATTTAGTTGGTAAGTCAATCGGTTCAGGTTTTATTGGGATAATAATTGGAACTCTTATTGTAGCAGCTGTCTATAAAATCTTTATGATGTTTTTTGGAAATGATACTCCTTACAAAAAATTGCTAGCTATTATTGTATATTCAAGCATTGTTGTTGTTATTGGTGGACTTATTAATTCTCTTTTAGGTTTAATTTTTGGAAGTGGTGCAACTGGGTATACAAGCTTAGCACCATTATTTGAACAAGGTACTACAGGGTATGCAATTGGTAGTGTAGTTGAGATATTTTATTTATGGAATATCGTATTAATTTGGATTGGATTACAAATTACAGCTGGGTTAGGAAAAGTAAAAGCTGCGGTTCCAATTGTTGTTCTCTTCATTATTAAAGTAGCGTTCTTAAGTTTAATTGTTATCGTATTAGCAAAGTTTATGCAAAGTTTCAATGGATAAGGATATGTGCAGAAAACGGCTCGAGAAGGAGCCGTTTTTTATTTTTGTATGTATTTGAAATACTAGGCCTCGTATTTCAAATTTCCTCTACAGATATTTGAAATTTCCCTATGCAGAATTTCAAATAACTCACCATGAAATCCTCTTTATCTTCTTATATTGTAAAGGTACCGCGGAATAACAAAGAGGTATACCTTTTAGAAATAGGTATAATATGAAACCGGCTACTTTTACAGAAACAGTTACGTTGTATGAAAAAATGATTAAAAATCAAATGAAAAAGCTTTATCTGTACCGGGATTATGAAGAGTACTATCAATGCGGTTTAATTGGACTTTGGATGGCATATGAAAAGTATGAGGAGGAGAAAGGAACTTTTTCAGCTTATGCACTTGTAACAGTACGTGGATATTTGCTAGAGAAATTAAAGAAAGAAAATCGATTTCAAAAGCGGCATACATTCGCCGGACAGGAAATGTTACAAAATGTATGCGGAGCAGAAGTGTCGTCAGAAACTCAGGATTATATGAGTTTGTTAGAGGAGAAAGAGAAACATATTATTTACGAACGTTTTTATGCAGGAAAGAAGATACATGAAATTGCGGAAGAGATGGGGATGACATATCATCAAGTGAGATGGGTATATCGGCAGGCGCTGGGGAAGATGCGTAGCAGTATAAGAGAGTGAAAAAAAGAAAAATGGAAGGCAGGAATATTCTGTGTCTTCCATTTTTTTATAACAAATTTGTACTAGCAAGGAAGTAATGGTTTGTCTAGGAGGCGCATGACTTTATAAATATCTCGAAATTGTTGTGAATCTTGCATGTTCATGCGGCACAAGAGAAATCCAGCTTTCAAAAATTGTTGTTGCATTTGATAAAAACTAGTAGCAACAATTATGGTTGTACCATTATAAAAATGAAGTTTGGATTGCTTGCGATTATTATAAATTTCTATTTTGTTTATATGACTATAGAAAACCCAAATACAGTCTGGAGATGCAGGAGATTTCGTTGGAATGGCGCAAATATAATGACGATGATCAATTGGGATTGGGATATTTTGTTTAAAGTAATAATTTTCTTGAATCGCATCTCGCCTTCCTTTATAGGTAGAATGGTTATGTAATAGGCAAGATAGCTGTACCAATTGTAATGATGTTTTAGATGAAAACTTAATATTTCCGTCATTTTCTGTTATTTTAGTACGGTGAAAAGGATGGGCGTAAGGCTCAAGTATCATTGTAGAACTAGAGATAGTATCATGACTAACTAGGTCGTCCAAAGGAAAAGCCTCCTTAAAAGTATTTGTTTACATATTTTAGTATATAGATGGAATATAAAAATAATTTTAAATATTTGTAAATGTTTGTAAAGTTTACTTTATTTTGTAAACAGTAAGCCTTCTATATAAATTCATTTTAATTTTTCGACATATAAGCTGTTTTGCATACAAAAATGAATCTACACTCTTTTCCTCCTTAAGAAGAAAGGGTTTCTATCGCTTTTTCAATTTAGGTTTATATAATTTGCATCGCTTGTACATATATATGAAAATAGAAACAGTTAGGCGGTGATAGAATATGAAACGGAAGTATATAATTATGGTACTTGTTGTCCTTCTTTTCGTATATTTAGCAAATAGCAACCCGAGTAAAGGGGAATATACAGAATGGGCAGCAAAGCAATTTATGAATCGCAATGATATTAGTAAAAAATTAACAGAGGTTGAAAAAGAAGATCCAGATGGGCTTGTTGGTGAACTTGCGACAATTGGTAAGAAGTTAGCAAAGAAATATGTAGAGCCACAAGTTGACGTGTTGATTAACCATTATACAAAGCGAAGCGATTATATTTTCTTCTCGACGTATAAGACGGAATTTACAATTGGGAAAGAAAACTATAAATATGTTTCAGTCGGATTCTCTCATATTTTTATTCCGATTGAGATGCCGAAGAAAAAAGACGAAGCTGCAAATTGATGCAGCTTCGTCTTTTGTGTTTAAGGAGCAACTGTTACTTCTGATACTGTTTTTTCAACAAGGCGTGCCCCTTTTTTACGAGTGTTCCCACTAAGTGATAAGAAAATTGCAGAGGAGAGAATTGTGTCCATCACTTGGCTTATGGTTTGTTCATTCACAGGTGTAATAGGATTGTCGATAGAGAAGACGACTGTTTTTCCATCCTCTTTTAAGAAAATCAGTTCGAGTACTGTCATTGTCATTTACCTCCTTGTCACTAAATTTTTACGGATTTGAGATGTCAGATGTACTTAAAAGTTGAACTGCATGAAGCTTTAATCCTTGTAATGAAGCAAGGGCACGTCCCACTTCATGGACCTGTGCTACATCAGCATTTGGCTTTACTCGTTTAAATTGTTTGTTTTTCAAAATAGTTTTCCCATTTTTGTCTGTGCCACCGTTTAGGACAAGGCGCAAGCTTAAGTCAGTTACAATCGTTTCAATCGCCATTTTTTCACCCCCTTTTCGTCATATATATAGGAGGTAACGGTCATATTTTGGCGTGAAATTTTTTATTTTTTTTGGTACGCTTAGAAGAATAAGAGAGGAGTTTCAAAAGATGAATCGTAAATGGTTAGTTTGGATTCCCGTTTTACTATGGATGGGGATTATTTTTTATTCTTCAGCACAGCCGTATAAGAAGCAGGATATGCGTTCAGATATTGAGAAGTATATTCCGTCTCAATTTGTAGAAGAAAAATTCTCCGGTGTATCGATTGACTATGGCGGGGGAACACCGGTTAGCATTGAAAATAAAGGCGTTGGTGGTTTTGTTGAGTTTTTCCTTCGTAAAGGAGCTCATTTCACAGTATTCTTGATTCTTGGTGCGCTTTCGTATTATGCATTGCACCGTTCTGGTTGTTCAAGAATGCGTTCCTTCGTATTCGCACTTCTGATTGTCGCTGGATATGCAACATTCGATGAAATTCATCAATCGTTTACAGGTGACCGTACACCGATGTGGCAAGATTCAGTTTTAGATACGTCGGGCGGACTGACAGGAATTATAATAAGCAATTGGTTTTGGCATAGAAAAAGGAGCTAACCCTTCGGGATAGCTCCTTTTTTGTGAATATATCGACGCCTCGATAATATGCGACACAGCATCTCATTATTAAAATGGATTTTATATACCGAGTAATTCCTTCAACTCGTCTGTTGAGAGTTCTGTCATCCAGCTATCACTTGTGATAATAGCGCTACTCAGCGATTGTTTACGTTCTAGCATTTCATCAATTTTTTCTTCAAGTGTACCTGTTGTAATGAGTTTATGGACGTGTACAAATCGCTTTTGACCGATGCGATATGCTCGGTCTGTCGCTTGATTTTCTACAGCTGGATTCCACCAGCGATCATAGTGAATGACGTGGTTTGCGGCAGTTAAATTTAGACCTGTGCCGCCAGCTTTTAATGAGAGGATGAAGATGTCATATGTTCCATTTTGGAACTGTTCAATCATCTTATCACGTTCTATTTTCGGTACACTACCGTTTAGGAAGAGAACACGCTGACCGAATTTCTCTTCTAATATTTTTTGTAACATATTCCCCATTCCAATATATTGCGTGAAAATTAAGCAGCTTTCATTTTGATCTTTTATATTTTCAATAAGATCCATTAATGTTTGCGTCTTCATGGAGCGCTGCACAATATCTTTCGGCGCTTCTTCTTTTAAGTAAAGAGCGGGATGATTACAAATTTGCTTTAGCTTACTGAGCATCATTAAAATAAAACCGCGTCTTTCAATGCCTGTTAAGCCTTCAATGTTTTGTAGTGTATCTTGTACGAGTTGTTCATATAGTGATGCCTGCTCACCTGTTAGCGGACAGTATTCTTTTTGTTCTTGTTTGTCCGGTAAGTTTAATGCGACTGTTTGATCTTGTTTTGTCCGGCGCAGTAAGAACGGTGAGATGAATCTTTGTATTTGCTGAATTTTCGCTTCATCACGATCTTTCTCAATGGGTGTTACGAAGCGGCGCTGAAATTGTCCTAGGCTACCAAGATATCCGTGGTTCAAGAAGTCGAAAATAGACCATAGCTCTGCTAACCGGTTTTCCATCGGCGTACCTGTTAAAGCGATTTTGTGATTTGCTTGCAAATTACGAACCGCTTTCGATTGTTTCGTTTGCGGGTTCTTAATATTTTGCGCCTCATCCAGGATGATCGCATCCCAGCACTGCGCGTTTAACTCTTCTTCATCAAGTTGTGCTAATGCATAAGAAGTTAATACGACATCCGTACTCTGAAGAAAGTCCTTAAATGAATCGCCTTTCGAACGGTTGCTTCCATAATGTAATTGAACCTGTAAATGCGGCGTGAAGCGTTCAAATTCCTTCTGCCAATTTCCAAGAACAGACGTCGGTGCTATGATTAGTGCCGGACCTGTTTGGAGGCTTTTTTCTTTCACATATAATAAGTAAGTAATGGTTTGGATACTTTTTCCAAGACCCATATCATCCGCTAACAACGCTCCAAATCCGAGCTCTCGTAAATATAAGAGCCACTCTACACCGTGTTCTTGGTATGGGCGAAGTGTGGCTTGCAAGGAAGATGGGATTGGAACTTTTGGAATGTCTCCGATATGCAATAATTTTTGGAAGAGCTCTTCGTAATAGCCATCTAGCTCAATTTCAATGTCTGTAAATGGATTATCTTCTTCTACAATTTCTGCTTCGGCGGAGTTTGATAAGTGCTGCTGCAAAACATCCTTCATTTCAAGGCCATATTTATCTGCACGTTTCATTAGTTTTTTCACTTCTTCAATAAAGGCAGGGTCGAGTCTCATCCATTGTCCATTTAAATTGAAGAGTCGTTTGTTTTGTTCGACAAGATCGAAAAACTCACTCTCCGATAGGTCGATGCCATCTGTGGAAACGCGCCAGTCGAAATCGACGAGAGTGTTCATGCCGAAGAAGGATTGTGTTTGATTCGTACTTTGCTTCAATTGGACGCGTAACTTTGGTTTCGTTGCTTTTAAGTTTTGCCACCAAGACGGTAGTAAAATATCAACGCCGGCTGCTAATAATTCGTTACTCGCCTCTGTTAAGAAGTTCCATGCTTCTGTTTCATAGAGCTCAGTTCGAAAGTGATCATCTTCCTTAAGCCATGGAACTAGCTTACCGAACCCTTCCTGCGTTTCTTGAATACGCTCTTCGTAGTCATGCCATCTTTTTGGTAGTGAATCGATGTCATTATAGACGTATATCCGGTGTGCTCCGCGTTTTGTGGTGATAATCGTTTCAAGTTTCCACAGTTCAAAATCATTGTGTGGTTCTTGGAGACGAAGTCCAATTGTGAAGGGAAGATCATCCTCGATGTAGCCAATTTTCCGGAGCCAATCTTCTTCATGCATTGCTGTTACAAGCTGTCTTTTCGTAAAATCATAGTGCTCATATAGTCGCTTCGCATCTTCCCAGCCATCATTAGAGCGAGCATCTTGAAGAATACTCTCATTAACTGCCTGAGAGAAAAGTGATGCTAGCGTATCATCTTGAGTTGAAACATTGCTAACTTTCCATGACGGATAATCGGACCAGCGCTTCATATCAGGTATAAAGCTTCCAGTTACAAAGGCATCCCATAGTTCTTTTGCATTTGGCGTAAGTGCGGTAATGGGATCATTCATTTGCAGCCTGGCAAATGAATTCATTGGTTTATTGGCGATATATTCAAATGCTTGAACGCTCGTTAGCATAATCCCGCTTCGTCCTTCGTATGTAGATTCTTTCAAGAAGGTGCCATAGAAGGAAGTTGAATGCCATGTGAAGGCATGTTGTTTCCAATCTCTTGCAGGTAAGAGATTGCCGGTTTCATCTTCTCCCCAAAGGAACCAACCTTGACTTACGTGCTGGAGCCGAATTGTTACTTCAGTTTGTATGATCATCGATTAACTTTCCTTTCCGCAGTTCTTCCTGTAGTGCTCTTAGACGTGAATATAAGTTAGCGATTTGGACAATGAAAATGTGCCATTCATCTGTTCGTTTGAGCCGTTTATAGAGCATACGCAATTTCTTTAAGTAACGGACTGCACGGCGGTATGACTTGCGATTCCGTTCCTCAATTGCTTGCATCGTTGCAAGATGATAGAGCGGAAGAGCTGCTTCTGGTGCTTCTTTTTCAATTTCTTTCAGTGGTTCTTTTAGCAATTCAATTGCTTCAAATCCATACAAGAGATGAAGTTCTGTCCATGCATGATATTGTTTTTTTGCTAGTACATATTGCTCGTAGTTTGTGAAGCTGTATGGCAATAGTTCTTGCAAAATCATTTCAAGACCTGCTTGTTCATTTGTGTGTGTTGCATATGTTTCATACATCATGACAAACAAACGAACGATATCTTTTATAAAAAGGGGATCGGCCTGATCATTCATTGTCTTTTTCACTTGTTTATATGTGAAAGACAGCCAATTTTTGGCGCGCTCCCATTGCATTGTACTCAGTAAATCTTCGAGCCAGTCGAAATAAAGACCGACAACTTGAGCCGGTTGTGTTTCGAGTAAGACCATAGCTAAATGATCCTCTTCTTTTAAAAAGAAGAGGTGAGAAGAGGCGAGTGCTTTCGAAAGTGGATTCATCTTCGCATCAATTCGTTTTTCTTCTTCTTGTATCCAAGATTTTTCTGCTAGCAACTCTCCCCATATATGCCGGTAAATAAAGAACCTCTCCTGTGTATAGGAATCGGTAGAGAAGAAAATATCATGCACTTGGCGAGCTGTTTCTTGCAAAATTGGTTCACATTCAGCAGGAATCGATTCTGATTTCAAGTCACGTACAAGTGATTCAACTTTATCAACAAATAGCCGGACAACGTTAATAGGTTGGTGATAGGAATACGTTTTGTTTGTCTCAAAGTCAAGGATTTCTTCTAATAGCTTTTGAAAGCAAAAAAGTGCGCCATGTAATTTGAACAATTCATGTATAGCAACGACACGCGGCGCTTTTCGTTCTAATTTCATGTAAAAGTCTGTAAAGATGCTCATAAGAAAATACATTTGTCTATACGAGAGTCGTGTTTGTTCTTTTTTAAATGCGTCATATTCAGATTCAAAATATGCGTGCCAACTTGTAAAGTCCGTTTCTTCAAATGCAGACGATTGTAATACTTGTCGTGCTGTTCGAATCGGAGGGAGTGATGGTCTCGTTTTATTTTTAAATAATGTTAATACTTCTCCGACTTGTCCGAAGCTAGAAGCAGCAGACAGTAGAACAGCAAGCATGTGCTCGCACTGCGTCGGCGCGAAGCAATCACAATAGCTTTCCGCGATATTACGAATCGGAATATGGACGCTATACACATTTCCTTCAGCATCTACGGTACCTGATAACGTATAGCCATCAAAATCAACGTTGTAGACAAGACCGCTGCGATATAAATGACGAGCAGTGGCAACATGCTCTTGATCGGCTACTTGCTGCGGATCGAGTCCTTGAACAAATTCATTCGCGATCATCATAATTTCATCTTTCGTAATTGAATGTTGCAGCATAGTTTTCCTCCGTACAAAAGATTTATTTCCTCTACCATTATAAACAAAAAGAGGCAAAAACAGAAAAAATGAATTTGCTCGTATTCAATATAGAAAAATATGGTAATATATATAGTTAAATACGTGACTTTTTTGTTTAGGAGGGGATTTGATTTGTCAGATTTGCAGACGAAATTAGGAAGCGGTATGAATAAGCTACAAGAAGGAATTGAACAGGGAAAGATAAAGTTGCAAGTGGCACAAGAGATTGCGCAATTAAAAAAGGAAATACAAGTGCAGCTTCATAAGAAGACAGAAGTTTTATTAGAGCTTGGCCAACAGGTATATGTTCAGATTCGAGATACTGGGGTCAAGGAAGAGGTATTAAAGCAATTAGTTGCTCCGATTCAAGAATTTGACGTTTTAATTTATCAAGCACGAAAACGAATTGTTGAACTGCAAAAACAACAAGGAGAGAAAGTAACGTGTGAGTGTGGAGGCTCTTTATCAATTGGTGATAAGTTTTGTGGGACATGCGGAAAACCAAATCCAATGCTATTTGTAGAGAGCAACGTAGAAAAGGTTACGTGTGTATCATGTAATGAGCACATTGCAAAAGGCTCCATTTTTTGTCCAGTTTGTGGAATTAAGCAAGGTGGGGAGTGAACGAAATGTACTGTCGCATGTGTGGGAATCAACATGGAGAAGAAGTGAACTACTGTCCAAATGAAGGAAGTATGACAATGGTGTCTGGAGACAGTGTCGTTCTTGAGCAAGACAACTCTAAATATTGCCGTGATTGTGGGAATGAAAATGCAGAGCAGAACCTGTATTGCCAAAAGTGCGGACATTCTTTATTTACAGTGAAGAAAAAAGAACATATCGTAAAGTTACCTAGTATGGAAAAAGGTCATAAAGTTGAATTAGGCTTACATAAAGGTGGTCTGAAGACAGGGATAATTGGCGGAGCAATTGCAAGCGCTCTTATGTTACTTGCGGGATGGCTTGGAAGTTTAGCGGTTTCAGAGATGATGAAAAAGATATTCCATGAATTTGCTAGGGAATTAACAATGTTACCTGATTTTTATGCGAGTACAACCTCTACACTATTAAGCTATCATTTACTTGGTTTTTCAGCAGGAGATGAAGGCGGAATTGTTATGTCGTTATCTTGGCATACTCCCTTCTTTTTACTATTAATTATTCCATTTGTTATTTTATGTGGAGTAGGGATTTGGATAGGGAAACAACGTGTTGCAAAGACGATTGGAGAACAAATCGTACTAGCGGCAACAGTCGGTATTATGTATGGATTATTTTTATTTGTAATCAGTTTTATTGCCTCACAATCAGTTACATTCCCAGAAGTAGGAACGATAACAGTTGGATACTCTTCGTTGAAAAGTTTAGTAAGTGGTTTTATCTACGGAACTTTCTTTAGTTTATTTGGATTGATTGCGCATACAAGCCGAAACAATATAGCAGATGCGTTTCAGGAGCTACTTCCATACGGGGCATCGCTATATCATGGAATGGCAGCGATGGTGAAAGGTCTTTTACTGACAGCTGCTATTTTTTGTGTGACGACATTCATTGCACTATCCGGTAGTAATGCAAAGCCTTTCGAAGATGTAGCACCGACAATTTCAGCGCGTGCAATGATGGCATTGCAACTCACACCAAATGTATGGAGTATGACTCATTTTGCACCAGTAGAAATAAAAGTTCCAGCGTTACAAAAGGAAATGTCTAAAGTAATGACAACAGGTGACAAAAGTATGATAGAACTTTCATTCATATCAGGTGTATCTGCTGGTGGCGTTAAAATAAAAGATATTTTAATTGCTGAAGGTGCTCCGCTATCAGCAATGGAAAGTTTTGATGAGATAAATGGTAAATTCCACCTTGGTTTGTTGCTCCTTATGATCCCAGTATTCTTTATGTTTAGAGCGGGACAAAAATTAGCGAGGGTGCCATTCTCTAATATGTATGTAACGTTAGCTGTATGTAGCGGTGCTTATACAATTATGATGATTGTAATGAATCTTCTTTCTAAAATTGAAATTAATATTGCAGGAAAGCTAACAAAGGAATTTGGAGTAGGTGGAACAGTATTTTCTATGCAGGGCGGCTGGATCTATTTAATACTCGGTAGTTTTATTCTGACATATGCAGCTGCCTTCGCTGGAATGAAATTGGCAAGGAAGTAGGGGGGAAGTATCGTGAAGTTTTGTGGAACATGTAAAAAACAAGTCGCAGATTACTTGAATTTTTGTTCTGAATGCGGAGGTAAAGTAGAAGTGATTGAAGAAAATGTAGCGGCTTCGAGAGCAGATGTACAGAGGGAAATGCAACCAAAGAAGAGCAAGAAAAATATTGTACTCCTCATTGTATTCGTCGTACTCGCTGCTTTACTATTTGGAGCATATAAATTCGGGGCATATAAATTCTCGAAAGAAAAGCAAATCAATGCATTAATTGATGCTTTCAATAAAAAAGATATAAATACAATTGATTCTCTTATAAAATCGGATGACCCAGGTTTGAAAATTAAAATAGAAGATATTAAATCTTATTTACGTTATTTAAAGGATAGTCCTTCGTACAATAAAGAATTGTTATCTTACTTACAAAAGCAAACGGTAGATACAAAGCTCGTTAACAAAGAAAGCTTTGTGGACGGACAAATTGTAGAGGATGGAAAAGAGTGGTTCTTATATCCAAAATATAAGTTCAGCATTAAGTCGTATTTTATGACGGTCAGCACAACTGCAAAAAATGCAGAAGTATATGTAAATGATAAAAAAACGGCTGATATTTCTAGCGAAAAATCTTCTAAAGAAATCGGACCTTATTTCCCTGGGACGTATGTTGTAAAAGCAAAGGCGAAGGCAGAGCTTACTGAACTAGAAACGGAAAAGGAAGTTGAGTTAGCTGGAGAAAAAGAAGGGAAAGTGGATGTGAAATTACCACTTGAAGGAAAATATGTTACAATCTCTTCTGACGAAAATAGCGCTAATGTCTTTGTAAATGGTAAAAAACGTGGGAAACTAGAGTATGGAAGCTATAAGCTCGGACCAGTACCAACAGATGGGACGGTGGAAGTTCATTTAGAGAAACAAACTGATTTTGGTGTTGTGAAAACCGAAAGTGTAAAAATTGGTGATGAGGGGAGCTCCTATTATTTGAAATTCCCAAAACAAACATCGGATACGGCAGTTGGTGACTTTGTTCGCACTCATATTTATAACAACGTGCGCGCTATTTCTTTAAATGACTTTAGTCTAATTGAAAATGACTATGATAAGAGCGGGAAATCATATAAAGAAGACCGTGATTATCTGCAATATTTAAAGAAAAAAGGAATTACTGAGGATTTATTAAAATTTGAAGTCCGTAATGTTGAACGTCAAAGTTCTACGAAATATAAAGTAACGACATATGAAGAATACAATATTCGCTATGGTGATGGATCTGTAAAGTTTAAGAGCTTTAGCAATGAACATATCGTTACAGTAAATGCGGATGGGAAACTAATGTATCATTCAATCAGTGCGAATAATACATTGAAAACAGAAGACGTATCTGGCCCAACGCATTAAAATGTGAAAAGACTATCTCTTTACAAAGAGGTAGTCTTTTTTTGATATATCGACTTCTCTACAAAATACGACAAGCTTGTACATATGGATCTTGTAGAATTCTTTCTACTAACGGAAGCATTTCTTCTTGAAAGGGTATATCAATTGGAAATGGTTTTTGTGATCCCGGTTTTGTGCCGTATTGCACAAATTTATATTGAACGGATTGATCGTGCTTGAGCACAATCAGCTTATAGCGATTGTCATCATGTTCAAGTGAAAAATCAATTGTAGCCCCGTCGTATGTTACATCATCTTTGTAGATGTATGGCTTCGGTGTGCCAATCCAGTCTATTTTTGCATGTGGGTTCATGGTATAGCCTCCTTATCGTCATTATATATATATCCATTTTGGTTTTCCAACATATAAGTCGCTGCTAGGAGACTTGCGCTCGTTTTTACTTTGCATGGGGTTAAAAAAAGGCCCTGACCGCTTCTTTCCATGGCCGGCAGCTCTCTCGCATCTAAAAAAGGATGTTTTTTCATTTGTGTTTATATAAAAAAGTAAAAGCCAGCTCTCAATATATGAGAACTGGCTGAATTTTTAGCAGTCATTGGTTATTTTAAAATTTTCACTTTAACGGATTTACGTCCCCATTTGTTAGCGGCTGAATCAGAGCCAACTAGAACGTCGATACGGTTACCTTTAATTGCGCCGCCAGTGTCACCAGCGATTGCTTCTCCGTAACCTTCTACCCATACTTTTGATCCAAGTGGAATCACTTTCGGGTCAACAGCAATCATTTTCATGTTTGGATTCGCTGTTAGGTCATGACCCATTGCAGTTAATACACGACCACCATATGTGCCGCCATTTTCACTCGGATGAGCTGTATATGCTGTAGCTTCAACTGTTAGTTCACGACCACCAGAAGGAGTGTTTGTTTCTGCTGCTTTGACAGCAGGTTTAGCAGCTGGTTTTTCTTGTGCTGCTGGTGCTTTTGCCTCTGCTTTAGCAGGTGCTGCAGCTTGAGCAGGAGCAGGCGTTTCTTGTTTTTCAATAACAGGTGCTGTACCTGTTAAGAAAGGAACATGAACGTAAGCCGTTTTCCCATTATATTCGAATTGTAACCACTCATTTTGTACTTGGTTCGTTGTTTCGATCATATCGTCTTTCTTAAGCGTACCAAGAACTTCTGAGTTTGTGTTTGCTTCAGCACGTACGTTTAATACGTTTGCTGTTACGTAATAGATGCTTTTTGTAAATTCTGCGTTTACGAATGCGTCTTTACCATCTAATTTGATTTTTGACCACCCGTTTTCTGTATTTGTAACATCTAATTTATGACCATTTAATACTTTACCTACAACTTGTGATTCAGTAGTTGGGTTCTCGCGTACATTTAATACGTCTGTTGTTACAACAGTTTCTGCTTTTGCAGAAGTAGTGAAAATCCCAAGACCAAAAACCGCTGCCGTTGCTATACCAATTAATTTTTTCATGATAGCCTCCATTGCGTTTGTTTTCGTGTCCTCATTATAGCAACAGTTTTTTTCGGAATTTGGGAAATCACACAATTACAAACCATTCGTAACAAATCATTAATACTCTGTAATATAGAAAGAAATAATAGAAAGCAGTTTTCATTCCGTGTTTTTAGGAGGTTTGATAGATATCTCTATTACTTATAGCATAGAGGATATTTTTCAACTGAGATAATAATGTTACGCAGTTATTACAATAGGGTTACTAAATGATTACAATCCTTGAGTAATTCGTCGATTTGTGACTAAAATAGTTATATAAACATAAATAATTTGTTTGTGTATTCACAAAGAAGTGCTATATCCTTACAAAAACAACCGCATAATTGTTACAAAAAGAAAGAGCTGCTATCCGTAAATTTGGCTTTTTTTCAACTGTAACACACCTTTTTTGGGAAACACACTCCCATCCGCATCTATCTCGCACGATTTGGCGGTAGCATCTCCATTTTATAATCCGAACGGTTATATGGAGGCTCAACTGTCCATAAGAATTCTAATTGGTGAAGGCTGATTTTAGAGAGCTGAAAGAAAATCACCGCAAGAAATATTTCACTTTATCCGATTTAACATATCGGAATTAGAGTCATTTTACGAAAAAAAGAAACCTACAAAAGGGGGATTTTATGAGGAAACTGACAAAAACATTTATTGTCTCATTAACATTATGTATTGCATTTACAATTTGGGGGATTATTCCCGAATCTATAATCGGAAAAGGTAATTTAGGAAATGTGACTACTGCAATTCAAACTGCATTAGTTAGTAAATTTGGTTGGTTCTATATCATTTCTGTTTCTGTTTTCTTAGGTTTAGCTATCTTTTTAATCTTTTCAAAATATGGTTCGATCCGTTTAGGGAAAGATGATGATAAGCCTGATTATAGTTATATGACCTGGTTCGCTATGCTCTTTAGTGCCGGCATGGGAATCGGTTTGATTTTCTGGGGAGTTGCGGAACCATTAAATCATTTATACACACCGCCATTTGGAGAGAGTGCAACAGAAGAGAGTGCACGTCTTGCACTTCGTTTTTCATTCTTCCATTGGGGATTACATCCATGGGGTCTGTATGCACTTGTAGCACTTTGTATTGCTTATTTTACGTTCCGAAAAGGGAAACCAAGTACAATTAGTGCAACAGTTGGTTCTTTATTTAAGAGTGGTGAGCACGGACGGATCGCGCATACGTTTGACGTATTAGCTGTATTTGCGACAGTATTCGGTGTTGCAACTTCATTAGGACTTGGAGCAAAACAAATTGCAGGTGGCGTTAGTTACTTAACATCTATTCCAAACTCATTAACAACGCAGTTAGTTATTATTGGGGTAGTAACGGTCCTATATATGTTATCTGCACAAACAGGATTAGATAAAGGGATTAAATATTTAAGTAATATAAATATTATTTTAGCCTTTGCACTTATGGCAATCTTATTATTTGCAGGTCCAACGAACTTTATTATGAATTACTTTACTTCTACAATCGGTTCGTACATTCAAGAGTTGCCAAGTATGAGCTTCCGTTTAAGCCCATTAAATGAGGGTGGTAATCAATGGATTCAATCATGGACGATATTTTACTGGGCATGGTGGATTGCATGGTCCCCATTCGTTGGTACATTCATTGCCCGTATTTCACGTGGACGTACGATTCGTGAGTTTGTTATTGGTGTGTTGCTCGTTCCAACAATTATTGGTGCGCTTTGGTTCTCTGTATTTGGGGGAACAGGTATTCACATGGAGATGTTTGATGGAGCAAATATTTATGGACAAATTAAAGAGATGGGCACAGAAATTGGATTATTCGCTATGTTAGATCATATGGGCAGCATAGGACCAGTTTTATCTGTTCTGGCGATTTTACTGATTTCAACATTCTTTATTACTTCAGCAGACTCTGCGACATTTGTTCTTGGTATGTTAACGACAAATGGTAGTTTAAATCCACCAAATCGTATTAAACTGGTTTGGGGTCTTGTTCAAGCAGCATTGGCAGCGATTTTATTATATGTAGGTGGATTAGAGGCATTGCAAACTGCTTCGATTATCGCAGCATTCCCGTTTGTATTTGTTATCTTCTTTATGGCTGCTTCCCTATTTAAAGAATTACAGAAGGAAGTTCGTCATCACCATAAATAATAGAGGGAAAGAGCTGATTTTGAATCAGCTCTTTTTTGGTAGGTTGTGCGAATTCCTGTTGATTAGCAGTTGTCGCAGGTTATCGAATGGTCGATAAGTTGTGTCGAACCGCCGATATATTGTCAAAAGTAATCCATATTTTTGTCAAAAATTTGTCGGAAATGTGTTGTCACTTTTGCGTATATGTGCTATATTATTTCCTGTAAGCGATTTCAAATGGTTTTTAAGCGTATTCAAGGGGGACAACTAGAATAATGAAGCGTTACGAAAGAAAGTGGAAGCATATTTGTTTGAAACGTGTGGCACATCGCAGTGTCCAAGAAAACACGGAACCAAAGACTGAAGTGTCTAAAGAACAGCAAGAGAAGCAATTGGTTTTACAAAAATAGCAGTCACTTTTTCGTATATAAATGAAAGTAGATCGTTCGTTGGGGGATGGACGTGAAAATTACTTTCGACTAAGGGGTATTGTCCGATATATAGATTTAAAGTAAAAATAAGCACAGAGCATACGGCGCTCTGTGCTTATTTTTTTAATCAAACGTTTGTTTAATTTTGAACGAGCCGCCGCCACTTTTACTTTTTAAACCTGACTGTCTTGTCCCATCCGATAATTTGTTTTTTATTTTTAGCGCGTAAGTATAGGAAGGGGCTTCTGATAAATAGGTACATAAAGAGCTGGCGTATGTGAAATACATTCATAAAAAAAGCTGACCCGAAAATTCGGATCAGCTCGATTTTTATTATAAGAACATCATACCTGCAACTGCTGCATTTAAGAAGTTCGCTAGTGTACCAGCGATTACTGCTTTAATCCCTAACTGTGCAATTTGTTTACGGCGAGAAGGAGCAAGTGTCCCTGTTACACCTAATTGAATTGCGATAGAAGAGAAGTTTGCAAAGCCACAGATTGCAAATGTTAAGATCATATTTGTTTTATCAGACAGCTCTGACATGTGTGGACCTAAGTTTGCATATGCAACGAATTCGTTGATTGCAAGTTTTTGTCCGATAAAGCTAGCTGCTTGTACAGCTTCGTTTGGTGAAACACCGATTAGGATAGCAAATGGAGATAGAATATATCCAAAGATTAAATCAAGGCTAAGTTTAATATGGAACCAAGATCCAACCCATCCTAATAGGCCGTTTAATACAGCGATTAATGCGATGAACGCCATTAACATTGCTGCAACGTTAATAACAAGCTGCATACCTTCAGATGCACCGCGTGCTGCTGCATCGATAACGTTAGCATCTTCACGCTCTGTAGAAAGTTGTACATTGTTATCCGGTTTTTCTGTTTCTGGCATAATTAGTTTTGCAATTAATAAGCTTGATGGTGCTGCCATAATTGCTGCTGCTAATAAGTGCTCTAGCGGAATTCCCATTGCTGCATAACCAACAAGAACTGATCCTGCAACGGCCGTCATACCGCTTACCATAATTGTGAAGAATTCACTGTTTGTTAGACGAGTTAAGTACGGTTTAATTAAAATTGGTGCTTCTGTTTGTCCTAAGAAAACAGTTGTTACTGCATTTAAACTTTCTGCTTTAGAAGTGCCAAGAAGTTTGCTTAATGCACCACCAACGATACTAACGAACCATTGCATAATACCCAAATAATATAAAATTGCTACTAATGAACTAATAAATACAATTGGAAGTAGTGCTTGAATGACAAAAATGAATCCCCAAGGACCATCTTTATCTAATAAGTTACCAGCGACGAATTTAATTCCCTCATAAGAAAAATTGATTAAGCCTTGAACGCCGTCAGAAGCAACTTTTAAGCCAGCTTTTCCGGCATCCCATCGTAACACGATGAAAGAAAACGTAATTTGTAATGCTAGCGCAATTAAAATTGTGCGCCAATTAATAGCTTTGCGGTTGGAAGATAGTAAAAAAGCAACTGCTAAAATTCCAATCACGCCGCCAATTCCCCATAAAACATTCATGCAGTATAAATCTCCTCTCTCATAGTAAAAAAGTATACATAACAGATGTCTATACTCAACGAAAATAACATCTTAAGTAACGTATCATACCGGACATCAGAGGTCAAACGTCTATTGAAAAGTTTAAATAGAAAGAAAATTATTTAAGAAAACACATATCAATCTTATAGAGGTTAGGTTATGTTATTTTAGGGGAATGTATTCATTATTATAACGTTATGAGCTGTTTTTATAGAATACAGTGTATGAAATAAGAGGAGAGAAACATATTTGTAGCAATATGAATTGAAAAAATGATAAAGACTTTTCTTTTATAGGTAGGGAGAGAGCATCCGACCATGGATAGAAGCGGTCAGGGCCTTTTCTCGCCCCATGCCGAATTGAAAACAAAAGGAGAAAAAGAGAGCAGGTCACCTTTTGTTTTCATGGCAGGAACTTATCCTTCAAAAAACAAGGTGGGTGATGGAAGTTTTATTTTATATAAATACAAATTGAAAAAATGATAAAGACTTTTCTTTTATAGGTAGGGAGAGAGCATCCGACCATGGATAGAAGCGATCAGGGCCTTTTTTTGCCCCGTGCCGACTTGAAAACAAAAGGAGAAAAAGAGAACAGGTCACCTTTTGTTCTTCGTAGCAGCGACTTATATGTGAAAAATCAAAAAGGATTTATCCCGCATTAACGGGCAGTAATACTCCTACCTCAAAATTCGGCGAAAGCAAAGAGGTTAGGTGGGAGGTCAACTGCCCGTAAAAGCCCGATTGGTTCAACTAATAATCAGTGGGGGATGAAGAAAACCCCCACTGATTAAAGTTTCACTTTATATAAAAAGAGTCTTCTAATAATCTAGAAGACTCTGAAACTATGATTTAAGGTGCTTTTGTATATCCTAAGAAGTGGCTGCTCCAGTAAGAGTTATTCATTGAAACAATTTTAACTCCGTTGTCACCAGCTTGAATAAATGATCCGCCGCCAAGGTAGATACCCATGTGAGAAGGACCTGGCTTATAAGTGTTTTGGAAATAGATTAAATCGCCTGGTTGTGGATTTGAAGTTTTTGGTAGACTGCTCCAATATCCTGCTACAGTTTGACGGCTAATGTTGTGACCGAATTTGTTAAATACGTGGAAAATGTAACCACTGCAGTCAACACCATTAGCAGAAGTGCCACCCCATACATATGGTACGCCTTGCATTGATTTTGCATATGCAAGAATAGATGATGTATTACCACTTGTGTTGCCTGCGTTATTATTATTATTTTGGTTGTTGTTATTGTTACTGTTGTTAGGTTTATTGTCTACAGCGCCACCGACTGGTGTTTTAGATAGGAAACGAGTTCCTACATAGCCAGTGCGACCGTTGTAGTTAATTTTACTCCATCCATAATGTTCAGAAGTAACTTGTACTTTTTGACCTTGTGGAAGAGCACCGATTACGCTGTAATTTGTACCTTCACCGCTACGTACATTTAATGCTGCCGCATTAATGTAGTATTCACCAACAGATGTTTGTGGTTGCTCAGGCTGGTTTGGTTGTTCCGGTGTCGTTGTGCCACCTTTAACAAATTTCACAAATTCGCTACTTACATAGCCAGTTTTACCGTGATGATTAATTTTGTACCAACCATTTTCTACACCAGTTACATTTAATGTTTGACCGTTTAATACGCCACCAAGTACACCGTGGTATGTAGCTGGGCCTGTACGAACACGTAATGATGTTGTATTAACAACATAAGTACCGCCAGTTTGAACAGTTACATTATTATTGATTTCTTGTTGTTGATCATTACCTTGGACAACATCGTTACTAGAACCACCTTTTGTTACGTAGTCCTTGCTAAGGTAAGCAGTTTGTCCAGCATAGTTAATTTTGAACCAATCTTGAACTTCGCCAACAACTTGTACAACTTGTCCTTTATGAACAGATCCTAAAACTGTATGAGAAGCGCTAGGGCCTGTACGGACGCGAAGAGAAGATACATTTACTGTATAGTTTCCGCTTGCTGCTTGAACATTGTTGTTATTTGAAGAACCAGCGTTTGAAGAAATGCCAGATATGAATTGTCCACTAACGTAACCAGTTTTGCCGTTATGGTTAATTTTAATCCATCCGTTTTCTATGCTAATAACTTGCAATGTTTGTCCTTCATATACACGTCCCATAATGGAACTAGAAGTATTTGGGCTTGTGCGAACACGCAATACATCAGCAGTAACTTTGTTTTTGCCACCTGTGCTTACGTTTGGTGTTGTACCATTTTTTGATACGAATTGTCCACTAACGTAACCAGTTTTACCATTATGGTTAATTTTAACCCAACCGTTTTCTTCACCGATTACGTTTAATGTTTGACCCTCATATACGCGAGAGATGATGTCGTGAGAAGTGCTAGCTCCTGAACGAACGTGTAATACGTCAGCAGTAACTGTGTAGTTTGAATTGTTTTGTGGTGCAGCTTGAACAGTTTGTGTAGCAGGCTTTTGTGTATTTTCAGGTGCAGCTTGAACGCTATCTAATGTCGGGGCTGCTCCTCCTGCTACAGACACTGCCGCAAGACCGGCAAGATATTTTTTCATGTTTTGTCGATTCCTTTCTGTCTGTAATGTAGTGATGAAATATTTACCAACTGTTAAAAATTCTAAAAGGCATGTCGATTACTGTCAAGGCTTATGCGGGAATCTGAATATGTCAAAAATATTACGAAAAAAAATCAAGGTGCATGCTCCACCTTGATTTTGAACGAAAATACATACGTTGTTTTGTTGTTGAACTTAAAACGTTCGCGTTTAAGGTAATGAGATATTAGAAGTTGAAAAACTTTGGACAAATGTTTTTTGTAGTAGTTTGGTGATTGGCCCAACTTGACCATTTTGGATGGCAGTTCCATCAAGATGTGTCATAGGCAGCACTTCTACAGTTGTTCCTGTAAAAAAGCACTCGTCAGCGTTATAGACATCACGAATACTGAATAATTCTTCTTGAACAGGAATCTGTAGTTTATGGGCTAAGGAAAGAATATATTGACGAATAATCCCGTTTAGGATTAGGTGATTAGCAGGGTGGGTATAAAGGATCCCGTTTTTTACAAGAAAAAAGTTCGAGTGACTACCCTCTGTAACTATTCCGTTACGAACGAGAAGGGCTTCTTTACATCCTTTGCGTTCTGCTTTTGTGGCAGCCAATACATTTGGCAATAAATTTAAGGATTTAATATCACAGCGGAGCCAACGTGTATCAGGTTCTGATATGGCACGTATTCCGTATTCAATCCATAAAGCGGGTCGTTCTTTTTTTGAGATATAAGCATAAATCGTTGGGGTTACATTAAAAGAGAATGCGTGCGCACGATGCTGTACTCCTCGAGAAACTTGCAGGTAGATGGTACCATCTTCTTGGAAGTTATTATTTTCGAGTAATTTGTAAAGTAGTGTAATGAGTTCTGCTTTAGAGAAAGGTAGTGTTAGTTCTATTTCATCCATTGAACGGTATAACCGAGTTAAATGTGGATCTAATAAGTGGATGTTTCCTTTATAAATACGAATTACTTCATAGACACCATCTCCAAATTGTAAACCACGTTCTTCTAATTGTATGTACGGTTGTTTGTTATTTGTATCAATAATTGTGTCATTCCATAATACAAATCTTTCGTATGCCATTTTACTTCCCATCCTTTCTTAATTGTTTTAATGATGAGTGGTGAGAGCCCGTATGGAAACGTCAATTTATTGTATTTCGCATATACAAATTCGCAAATGAGAAATGAGAATCCTGCTTTTTAGAAATAAAAAAAGCAACATTCATATAGAACGTTGCTTGCAACAATGTTGCATAAGGAGGGTAGCTTGTTTCATAGGGATATTGTCTTGGTATAGCTTAGAAAGGTGACCAGTAAACCAAACGGCTTTACTAAGACAATGGATGTTACTTCCCGGTAACGTCAGGAAAATTGTTACAAAAATGATACTATTATTCCCCATGAGGAATGAACAGAACACTGTTTACAAATTCTATTATAGAGATGTTTCATGAATTTTATGTAAATATTTGGTGAAGATTGTGTAATTTTATCATACTAATGTAGAGAAAAAGACGCTGAGATTACTCAGCGCCTTTTTTGTCTTCTTTAATAATTGTTTTTACTTCGCCCGTTTTAATTTTGTTGCTTTCGGAGAAGCGAAGTAAGTCTCCCTCAATGAGTTTATCAGACATGTGCAGTTCATTTTGCGCCCGATCAATCATCGCTTGAGCTTCTTCTTTCGGTACTTCTACAATTTCGCCTGTTTCGCGGTTATAGAATGTATTGTTTGTATATATATATTGTTCTGTTATAAAACTTCCATCACGAAGAACAACGAATGATTTATAATCTGGTGAGAATACATCATGACCGAAGCTAATGTCATTGCTTGAATCAACACCAAGTAAGTTTAGAATTGTTGGTTTAATATCAATTTCACCTGTTGGTTTTGAAATTGTTTTACCTTCTTTTTGACCTGGAACGTGAATGAACATTGGTGTACGTTGTAAGTTCATATGATCAAATGTTGTAATTTCTTCTTTTCCTAAGAATTGTGCCATCGCACGGTTATGGTTTTCAGAAATACCATAGTGGTCACCGTAGAATACGATAACCGAGTTATCATAAATACCTTCTGCTTTTAGACGTTCAATAAAGTTTTTCAGTGCTTCGTCTAAGTAACGAGCTGTTACCATGTAACGGTCAAATACACCATCACCAGAGTTGTAAGGTTCGATTAGTTTTGTACCGTCATCATAAGTAAATGGATAGTGGTTGGTTAAACTAAGGAAGCGAGTGTAGAATGGCTTCTTCACTTGTTTTAACATATCCACGGATTGATTAAAGTACTCAATATCTTTTAATCCCCAGTTTAACTTTGTTTCTGGTGTGATTTTGTAGTCAAGTTCGTTATAGTAACGGTCGTAACCAAGTGCAGGATACATGATGTTACGGTTCCAGAATGTTGCGTTGTTCGCGTGGAATACAGCTGTGTAATACCCTTGCTGACGCAGGATTTCTGGTGTTGCAGTATATTCGTTATTACCATGTGTAAAGAATACAGCACCTCGGTCTAACGGATATAGTGATGTATCTACTAAGAATTCAGCATCCGATGTTTTTCCTTGTCCAGTTTGGTGGAAGAAGTTATCGAAGTAATAGCTTTCTTTTGTAAATTGGTTTAAGAATGGTGTAACTTCTTGACCATTTACTGTCGCACCAATTAAGAATGTTTGCAAGGATTCAAGAGAAACGACGATTACGTTTTTCCCTTTCGCAACGCCAAACATATTTGGATCTGGTTTCTCTTTGAGTGTCTTCACATAGTTTTCTGTTTCTTGTAATTTGCTACCATCAGCAAATGCTTTTTGTGAACTTGATTTCGCTTGTAAGCCAAGATCATATAATTGGTGAGTATATAAACCTAAGTTTTTTACGAGCATAACACGGTCAAATGAACGCGTTAATAGTTCCGGACGCTCAGTCTCTGCAAGACCTAAGTTTGCGAAGAAAATAGCAACCGTTGATACGAAGTATAAAGAACGCATTGGACGTGACACACGCTCCGTTTTTGCAAAGTCTTTCTTCTTTTTTAATAAAACGAAGAAAAGAATAATATCAGCAAATGCAACAATGATTTTGTAGTTGAGTAGTTCTTTTACACTAGAACCTAACTGTCCAAAGTTGGACGTTTGCCCAAGTACCGGTAAAGTAACGAAATCATTGTAGAATCCGTAGAACATTACGTTACCAACAAGAACGATTGTTAAAACAAAATCAATTCCAAGTGCTATATAATTACGTTTTTTTCCTTTTGCGAATAATGCAAGACCCACAAGCAGTAATGATGTTGCCAATGGACTAATGAATAAGATAAATTCTTGCATGAAAGATTCAAGTTTCAAATCAAAGCTCGTACGCGTTATGATGTAAGTTTTTAGCCATAAGGCCAAAGCGACGAACAAAGTAAAACGCACATTATGAAATTGTGATTTTAAAGATTCCTTCATCCATTTCCACCCTTTCTCTATCAGGCTTGGTCGATTTTTGAGAGAAAAATGCTAAAATAAAAAATACATAGTTTTCTTGGCCATGAGCAGGGTTTTCTATATCACCCATATACGACTTTAACTATGCATACCCTTTTGGTTTCCTGCCATTTCTTTTGTTGATCCATAAGCATAACGTCATTTCTGTATTATACAACAAAATTCAATTCTTAGAAACACTATAACATTTTACAGTTTTTGTATTTTCGTTGTTGCTGCCAGAGAAAACTTTAACATTGGTTTATATGCTCGTCAACTAGAAAATATAACAAAGATAAAAGAGAATGTTAAGAGAAATAGAACATTTTATATTGAGAAATATTGATAGGAAATATATAAACCCTTTCTTTTTAGATGGGAGAGAGCGTCCGGCTGAGCATAGAAGCGGTCAGGTCCTTTTTTCGCCCCATGCCGAATTTAAAACAAAGGGAGAAGGAGAGAGCGTCCGGCTGAGCATAGAAGCGGTCAGGCCCTTTTTTCGCCCCATGATGAGTTTAAAACAAAGGGAGGAGAAGAGAGCAGGTCTTCTTTTGTTCCCGAAGCCGTGATTTATATGTGAAAAATTTTATTATAATTAGAGTAAATAGCGGGAAATGATTTCGAACACTTGTTCTTTTTGGTGTTGTCTGTTACAATAAGTTTTCATCGATCGGTTATGTGTATATTTGATGAGCTTTTTATTGACTAATGAGGCTAGTTTTTTCTTTTTGAAGGCACATCTACTTTTGCGTATAGTGAAAAAACAAAATATGGGGGCTCTTTATATGGAACGAAAATTTTCAGTTGAAGCGTTTTGGAATAAAGTGAAACATGTAGCGAAACAAGCGGGACAATCGGTTATTTATGCAAGTTTATTGCTGTTTTACATTATGCAAAGACCGGATGTTCCAAAACGAGTAAAGGCAACCATTATCGGAGCACTTGCTTACTTTATTGCGCCAATTGATGCGATTCCGGATTTTATAGCTGGAATTGGTTATACGGATGATTTAGGGGCATTAACAGCTGCACTTTTGCAAGCATCCATGTATGTAAATGAAGATGTAAAAGAAAAAGCGCAGATGAAATTAGCGGATTGGTTTGGTTCGGATATAGACACATCGTTTATCGATCAAAAATTAGATCAATAGCTGAGAACTGTCATGTGCTGGCAGGGCAAACATAAGCGAGGAAGTGTACTATGCCATCAGGAAAAACACATACGAAAATAAACTTACTTTCTCTTCCGATTGTTTTATTTATGCTTGTTTCGTATGGATTAACAAATTTTGATTTTTTACTCACTTTTGCGATAGGCTTTTTAATCGGCACGTTTTTCTTAACACCAGATTTGGATATTCATAGTAACGCCTATAATAAATGGGGATTACTTCGTATTTTTTGGTATCCGTATCAATGTGTGATGCCGCATCGTTCTTTTTTAACGCATACGCTTGTAATCGGTGATCTCATTCGTATATTGTATATGCTTCTTGTCTTTTCTCCATTCCTATACATAGTAAATAAAATGGTGCTAGACGGAAGGTTGCTTGAGATTGCAAAGGAACATGATGTTGCTTTAACGACATTTGTAATTGGAGTTATCGCTGCGAGTGCACTCCATATTATAGCGGATCGATTGAATACGCGCCGGAAAAAGCTTATGAGAAAAAAGAAGAAAAGAAGAAGAAGGTAGGGCACTTGCGAATTGCGAGTGCTTTTTCTTTTTTAGTTGTGCTGAACGAGGCATAAGGCTTTTAATCAAACGTTTGTTTAAAGTGAAATACGCCAGAGTGACAGTCTTTTCTTTTGTTAATCAAACGTTTGTTTAAAATAATGAGGGAAGAATGAAACTTACTTTTTTCCTATTTATAGAAAGTGCAATTAAACGAAAAAATGGAAAAAATAATCAGAAAAATCTTTTTAAAATAAAAATGGTATGGTAAAGTATAAATACAATAATTGAAAACGTTTTCTTAAACGTTTTTTATTTTGGACTTAAAGGTATGATGACCGGATAGTCTATTGATAGGATTATAAGGATTTTAAAACAGGGGATTACAGAAAGGGAGAGGACAATGGGCACATGGACACAAGTTTACGATCCGTTCGGTAACATTTGGATTTCCGCAGCGGTAGCACTTATTCCAATTATCTTTTTTTTCTTGGCTTTAGCAGTCTTTCGTATGAAGGGCTATGTAGCAGGACTTATTACAGTTGTATTAACAATTTTAGTTGCGCTATTTGCGTATAAAATGCCGTTTACAATGGCGATGGCAGCAACCGGATATGGCTTTGCATACGGGTTATGGCCAATTGCATGGATTATTGTGATGTCGGTATTTTTATATAAAATTTCTGTCAAAACAGGACAGTTTGATGTGATTCGTGCATCGGTACTATCGATTACGAATGACCATCGTTTACTCGTTATTTTAATTGGCTTTTCATTTGGCGCATTTTTGGAAGGGGCAGCAGGATTCGGTGCACCGGTAGCAATTACAGCAGCGCTTCTTGCTGGTCTTGGTTTAAATCCGTTATATGCAGCAGGACTTTGCTTAATTGCAAATACAGCACCGGTAGCGTTCGGAGCGATGGGAATTCCAATTACAGTTGCGGGGCAAGTAACGGGTATTGATCCCCACAAAATTGGACAAATGGCTGGACACCAATTGCCGTTTTTATCATTGTTTGTTCCATTCTTTATCGTATTTTTAATGGATGGCTTCAAAGGTATAAAACAAACATGGCCTGCATTACTTGTAGCAGGTAGTTCCTTTGCAATTACGCAATTTATTACAGCAACGTTTTTAGGACCAGAACTTCCAGATATTACATCAGCACTTGTCAGCTTAGTATGTTTAGCATTATTCCTAAAAGTATGGCAGCCGAAAGAAATCTATCAATCTAATCAAGCAAATGCTGAAGCGGCAGCAACAACGACGGCTGCATCCATGCCGAAATTAACAGTAGGAAAAGTTGTAAAGGCTTGGTCACCATTTATTATTTTGACAGTGATGGTTGTTATTTGGAGTCAAAGTTTCTTTAAAGCATTATTTGCTCCAGGTGGGACGTTAGAAAGTCTTGTCTTTAAGTTTCAAATTCCAGGTCTGCATAATTTAGTCATGAAGGCAGAGCCAATTGTAAATAAACCAACGCCTTATGAGGCAGTATTCAAACTTGATATTTTATCAGCAACTGGAACAGCAATTTTAATCGCTTGTATC
The DNA here is from genome assembly GCF_000374965.1 of Bacillus sp. 95MFCvi2.1. Lineage (NCBI taxonomy): Bacteria > Bacillati > Bacillota > Bacilli > Caryophanales > Bacillaceae > Bacillus > Bacillus sp. 95MFCvi2.1. The sequence goes on from NZ_KB895693.1 coordinate 183,511, forward strand.
ATTTCTATCATTATTTTAAAAATGAGTGCAAAACAAGCTATAGAAACATTTGCAGAAACGTTACAAGAATTAAAAATGCCAATTCTATCTATCGGTTTAGTATTAGGATTCGCATTCATCGCAAACTATTCTGGTTTATCCTCAACACTCGCGTTAGCATTAGCAGGAACAGGTGGATTATTCCCATTCTTCTCACCATTCCTTGGCTGGCTCGGTGTATTCTTAACAGGATCAGATACATCGGCAAACGCGCTATTCTCCAATTTGCAAGCTATTACAGCACAGCAAGTTGGTGTGAAAGAAGTATTGCTTGTTGCTGCAAATACAACAGGTGGTGTAACGGGTAAAATGATTTCTCCGCAATCGATTGCGATCGCGTGTGCAGCAGTAGGTCTCGCTGGAAAAGAATCTGACTTATTCCGCTTCACAGTAAAACATAGTATATTCTTTGTAGTTATTGTTGGTATTATGACATATGTACAAGCTTATTATTTAACGTGGATGATACCTTAAGTAGATAGCCACCAACTTAACACAAACAAGCCAGGTGCTGAAAGTACCTGGCTTGTTTGTGCCTAAAATGATACATACACTTAACCCGATGGTTACGCACGGCATGAAAGACTATTCATCCTCGAATAAATACCCTTCCAAGTTTATTGATCCCTCTATAAATAAGTATGCTGATGAAAAGAATAAAAATTGCAAAGAATTCTTCGCCTGCGTCCTCATCTTTCCAGTGAACTTCAAACAGCCAACCGATTCCGTAATTTGCAGTAATCCAGATAGAAAATAATGTCCAAAAATGCATCCAACTTCCCCAAAACAGAGCAGAAAAGAAGGCTATAATTGACGAGCCTCCAAACCAGAGGACAAAAATGATACATATTGCGAAAAACGTAAATCGGAAGATAGATCCCAAACAACCCATTATAATTTCACTCCTGATCTAAACTTTACTTTACATATGTGAATAAATAATATGACTAACTTTTTAGGTGTTCTGATTTTAGCTGAACATGGGTAAGTTTTGACCCCCACCTCAAAATTCAGTGGAAACAAAGAAGTTAGGTGGGAGATGAACTGCCTGTAAAAGCTCGATTGGTCGGGTTAATAATCAGTGGTTCAATAGGGAGTATCGACTAGCAGATAAAAAACGACATGTAAAAATTGTACTTCATGCCTTTGCATTTTTCTGATTATCGTGTATGATGGGAAAGTATTGAAAATTAAATCAGTGATAAACTAGGGGTGCCCAAGAGAAGCGTGGGCTGAGAGAGAAGTGCGAGAACTTCTTAACCCTCTGGACCTGATCTGGCTCGTACCAGCGTAGGGAAGTTAACGGCTTTACATAACTATGTCTTTATGAGCCAGGTCCTTGTTTTACTATGGACCTGGCTCTTTTTATTTTGGCATGCGCTGGTCACTAGTTCTTGTCCTTTTCACAAGTAAAGCGAAAGCGGCTCGGTCAGAATGGGAGGGGATGGAGCTTCAGCTGAAGAGGCGAAGCCACCGATCATTCTAGCTGCTGAAGCGGGAATCGAATTGCCCAGAAGGTGGCCCGAGATTCTGAGCAAGTTCGATTTGCCTGAAATGATAAAGGGGAGGAAACACAAATTATGAAGCAATCTGTTTCAGCTGAGCAAATTGAATTGAAGTCGAGTTTACCAGGAAGTCAGAAAGTCTATGTGGATGGCCCGCGTGAAGGTATGAAAGTACCAATGCGTGAGATTGAGCAAAGTGATACAAACGGTGTACCAAATCCGCCGATTCGCGTGTATGATACAAGTGGTCCGTACACAGACCCTGAGTACAAAGTAGAGCTGGAAAAAGGAATTCCAACACCTCGCCGTGCTTGGATTGTTGACCGTGGAGATGTGGAAGAGTATGAAGGACGTGAAATTAAACCGGAAGATGATGGCGTGAAGGCTGCTTCTCAGCATACACCTGTGTTCCCGCAGATGGATCGTAAACCACTTCGTGCAAAAAAGGGCGCAAATGTAACGCAAATGCACTATGCACGTAACGGTATCATTACATCTGAGATGGAATATGTTGCGATTCGTGAAGGTGTAGAGCCTGAGTTTGTTCGTAAAGAAATCGCAGAAGGACGTGCGATTTTACCAGCAAACATTAACCACCCAGAAGCAGAACCGATGATTATCGGACGCAATTTCCACGTGAAAGTAAATGCGAATATCGGTAACTCTGCAGTTTCTTCTTCTATCGCGGAAGAAGTAGAGAAGATGACATGGGCAACGCGCTGGGGTGCAGATACAATTATGGACCTATCAACAGGGAAAAATATTCATACGACTCGTGAATGGATTATTCGTAATGCTCCTGTACCAGTTGGAACAGTGCCGATTTATCAAGCGCTAGAAAAAGTAAATGGTATTGCTGAAGATTTAACTTGGGAAGTATACCGTGACACGTTAATTGAACAAGCGGAGCAAGGTGTGGATTACTTTACAATTCATGCAGGTGTACTACTTCGTTACATTCCAATTACAGCAAAACGTACGACAGGAATTGTTTCGCGCGGTGGTTCTATTATGGCGCAGTGGTGTTTATTCCATCATAAAGAAAACTTCTTATACACTCACTTTGAAGAAATTTGTGAAATTATGAAACAATATGATGTTTCCTTCTCTCTTGGAGATGGATTACGTCCAGGTTCGATTGCGGATGCGAATGATGAAGCGCAATTCTCTGAGCTTGAAACGCTTGGTGAGTTAACAAAAATTGCTTGGAAGCATGATGTTCAAGTTATGATTGAAGGACCAGGGCATGTACCAATGCATTTAATTAAAGAAAATATGGATAAAGAACTTGATATTTGCCAAGGCGCACCATTTTATACACTTGGACCTTTAACAACGGATATTGCACCGGGTTATGATCATATTACATCGGCGATTGGTGCAGCGATGATTGGCTGGTTTGGTACAGCAATGCTTTGTTATGTAACACCGAAAGAACATTTAGGCTTACCGAACAAAGATGACGTTCGTGAAGGGGTTATTACGTATAAAATTGCGGCGCATGCGGCTGATCTTGCGAAAGGACACAAAACAGCGCAGCAGCGTGATGATGCTCTTTCAAAAGCGCGTTTTGAATTCCGCTGGCGCGATCAATTTAACTTATCGTTAGATCCTGAACGGGCAATGGATTTCCACGATGAAACATTACCAGCAGAAGGAGCAAAAACAGCTCATTTCTGTTCCATGTGTGGTCCGAAGTTCTGTAGTATGAGAATTTCACATGACATTCGTGAATATGCAAAAGAAAATGATTTAGAAACAACAGAAGCAATTGAAAAAGGCATGAAAGAGAAATCAGAAGAATTTAAAGAAGCTGGTAGTCACTTATATCAATAATTGGATTTGAGATGGGGGTACGAATGCCCACAAATAGTGGGGGATATGTACGGCTTCCGAACACCTTTTAACTTGATTGATCACGTGTATCTAATTTAAATATAGAAGAAGCCTCCTTTGCTAAGACGGTAGCAAAGGAGGCTATGGTTTTTTAGAGGGAGAAGAAAAGTTGTACCCAGTAGAATAAGAGGAATAATGTTACGATTGTTGAGAGCGGGATGACGATAAGGGATACGCTTAAATAATCTTTCCACTTCACTTTAATTTTATTTTGTTTTAGGATGTACATCCAAATGAGGGAAGCAAGTGTACCGATTGGTAATAATAACGATCCCATGTCACTACCGATAATATTTGCAAGATAAATTGTTTTTAGAGTGACTGGATCGAGTCCCATCTCGGTTAATGTAATGGTACCAATCATTAATGCGGGGTGATTATTAAAGACGTTGGAGAGAAGTGAAACCAATCCACCCATTGTAAAGCTTGCGTATAGTAGATGCTGGTTAACAATCGGTTCGAGCCACTTTACAAGAAACGTTGTTAATCCTGCATTGTGAAGTCCGTAAATAATAACATACATGGAGAATGCGAAGATCAAAATGTGCCACGGTGTCTTTTTTAAGATATCGACAGGGTTTGTACGTAAATAGTACCATCTCCATACAAGGAGAACGAGTGAACCGAGTACAGCTACAATTTCAATTGGTATGGATAGGAAGGAAGCGACGAAGAGAAGACAGCGCATAAGGAATACGAAAAGTAATACCTTTAACATAAATTTTGTCCGTTTTTGTTTTGTATCAACGGAATTTTTTCCTTTTAGAGGATGGAAATTTTTTGTGAAGAAGATTTCTTCAATATCATAAGAGGAAACTGGTAATTTTTTAGGTAGTTTTCTCTTTAAAACAGTGTACATGAGCCATGACATAAATAGTAGTCCTAGTGTTGCAGGTACGAACATCATTGCAGTGTGCATATAAAGTGTCATGTGTACGATATTTAATGCGATTAAGTTTACGATATTACTTACACCAATTGGTGCACTTGAAGCAGTAGCAATTAAAGCACCACTTAGTAAATACGGAATTTGTTGGTGTGGTTTTAATTGAAGGTTTTTGAGAAGTAAAATTAAAATTGGAGTTGTAATTAAGATGCTGCCATCGTTGTTAAATAAAAGAGTCATGAGGAAGCATAGTAATTGAATATACCAGTATAAACGGTGACCAGAACCTTTTGCTAGATTTGCCAGTTTTGCAGCCGCCCAATGGAAGAAGCCGAAGCTTTCTAATATAACGGCCATAACGATGGTTGCTAAGATAGTTATGGAGGCGCCTCCTATTTTACTAATAATATCCATAACATCCGGTTTTGATACAAGTCCTGTAAGGAGAATGATACCGGCACCAATTGCAGCGGGCCATGCTTCATTCAATCCCCGTGGTCGCCAAAAAATGATGATCATGGTTAAGAAGAAGACGACGATTGTAATCAATATTTCAGTACTCATTGTTAGCCTACCTTTCTTTTTTACTTGAGCAAATAGATTTGAGCTTGTCTCAAGTGTATACAGCATTATATTCAAAAAAAAATAAGAAGAACTAGGCATGTACCTGAATCTAGTGAATATGTGTATTTGATGTTAAAAGGCAAATATAGATACGAGAGAGATAACTAGTGCTTTTTGATAGAGAGAAGAACCTATATAAATACAAATTGAAAAAACGATTTAAAACCTATTTTTCAGATGGGAGAGAGCGTCCGCCCGAGTGTAGAAGCGGTCAGGTCCTTTTTTGGCCCCATGCCGAGTTTAAAACAAAGGGAGAAAAAGAGAGTAGGCCACTTTTTGTTTTCATAGCCGCGACTTAGTATGAAGGAAAAACAAAATGGATATATATGGTGTTTTTGTTTGTAAAGATGTAGAAATTATTTAGGGAGTCATTATTATAAAGAGAAGCTACTCTAGACATTTTAGTAAATGTTTGGAGTAGCTTCTCTTTAAATCGTTATTTTTCTTTGAGGAACGTTCGATCCTTTAAGAATAAATTCCAGAAGAAGATAAAGCCTGGAAGCAAGATCGCGATGCCGATTGCATAGAGGATGAGCAGCGCATAGAATGTTTCTTTCGTTGTAAAGCTTGTAAATACAGTAACGTCCGGATAAATGATATACGGTAAATGCGCGACGCCGTAAGCGTAGCTAGCAAAGGCATATTGTGCAACAACTGCTAAAACAGCGATGCGAGGCCAGCCAAGTGAATCGTATTTTTTATTTGTCCACCAAAGGGAAGAATACCCGATTACAAATAAAAGAATGGAGACTGTGAACCATGGAAACTGCTTAATTAATCCTTGCATGAGCCAATGTGTTTCTGGTTCCATAACAACCAGGGCGATAATGGCTGTAACGAGCGTCGCCGGACCAAGTACGATGGCGTTTCGTCTGTAGAGTCGATACGTATCCTCTGAGCGCTGCTCTCTTGCAAAGTCAGCTAGAAAAAGAGAGGATAGGAACAACTCTGAAGTTAACCCAAATAACATATACCAATAGATTACAGGGCTTGATAGAAGTTTCCCGTATAATAGCACTTCTTTTCCACTAGAGGTCGTAATATAAGCACCTTCTGTTACTGGCAAAACTGTAATTAATAAGGCTGGAATTAAGAGCCCTGTAATACCAGAAATAAAGCGCAAGATATGCTCATACTTCGGTACGGAATATGCAAAAACCATGAATGTGCTACGAATGGCAACGAGAACTAAAATTAATGTCACCGGTACAAACATCACTGTTGCGAGTGTAAAAGCTGCTTTCGGAAAGAAGCCAAGAAATGCGACAACGACAAAGACGAGAAATGTATTCGTTACTTCCCATGTTGGTGATAAATAACGATTGGCAAGCTTTCCGGCTAGTGTCGGGTGCTTTGCGTATACCATGCCCCAAAATCCGGCTCCAAAATCAATGGAACCTAAAATGCTGTATACGAAGATGATGGCCCATAAGATGATAATCGCAATACTTGCCTCATGCACGAGGATCTCCTCCTTGCTGCCCTAGATCATTTTTTAATGGATGTCTTCTAAAGAACGTTCGTAGTACGAAAATCGTTAAAGCGCCAAGACCGATATACAAAATGATGAATAAAATAAATAAAGGCCCGACGAAATCAGCGCGCGTAGCAGCATCCATTGTGCGCTGCATCCCATAAATCGTCCAAGGTTGACGACCGCTACAACTGAAAACCCATCCAAATTCAATGCCGAGCATCATAATCGGTCCGCACGCAGCAGTGGCCCATAGAAGCCATTTTGGTAATTCTGCTCCTTTTTTTCGATAGATAAAGTACCAATATACAAGAGCGATTGCTGCTACAGCAAAAGTGAATGCAGCTGTACCAACCATTAAATTAAAGAACGTATGGGTATAAAATGGCGGCCACGTTTCTTGTGGAAATTCATTTAACCCCTTTACAACGGTATTAGGATTAAATCCAACTAACATACTTAGCATATTTGGGATTTCGAGGGCGTAGTTCAGTTCAAGAGTTTCAGGATTGACAACTCCGCCAATGGACAAAGGAGCATGTGATGTCGTTTCAAATAAAGCTTCTGCAGATGCTAATTTTTCCGGAGAATGTTCATGCAAAGCAATTGCCGATTCATGTCCAGAAAGCCACATCGTAGCACCTGTAATAAATGTAACGACAAGGCCTAAAAATAATCCTTTTTTATGATAAGCGATTTCTCTTGCACCCAGATTTCGTTTTAATAATTTAAACCCAGCGATAGAAGCAATGACTGCCGCTCCTGTTGCATAAGCCGTAATGACAACGTGAAGGGAGCTTGTGAAAAAGCTTGGATTAAAGAATGCTTTCCACGGGTCAACGTTAAAAACAGAGCCATCAGGATTCATAGAAAAGCCTGCCGGTGTATTCATCCATGTGTTTGCTGAGGTAATTAATACGGCAGATGCAGTGGCACCAAGCATGACAAAAAAGAGTGAGATTAATCTCATAAATGGTGGTAATTTATCTGCTGCATATACATAAATGGACATAAATAAAGCTTCTAAGAAGAAGGCGAAAATCTCAATCTGAAATGGAACAGAAATCACTTGACCGACAATTTTGGCGAATCCGGGCCAAAGAAGTGAAATTTGTACACCGACGATTGTTCCAGTAGGAATTGCGACACCAAGAAGGATGGCGAAAGCCTTTGTCCACCTTTTTGCCATAACGGCGTAATCAGAATCCTTTCTCCAGTGATATAATACTTCGCTTATAAAAATCATTAAAGATAGTCCGATTCCAAGTGTTGCAAAAATGATGTGGAATGCTAGTGATGACCCAAAGAAAGCCCGTGACAATGTAACAGTATCCATAATTCTACTCCTCTTCATTTTTGCCATTATTTTCTGATTGGATTGGAAAATTTATTCAAAAAAATGCCAAAAATATATATGTATTTTAAAAAGTGGATATGATATTATAATTTTGAAATCTTCAGAAAATAAAGAGGAGAATATTTTATTTGTGTTTTAGAACAAAATCTTTTATAATGCTTATGCGAACGTTAGTTCTATCTAAGGGGTTTTATTTGTAGAAGGACAAGCTAGAGTTTAACAGAATGTGGAAGTTCACGTAAAACGGAGGGGATGTTTGTATGTATCCTGAAGTCATTAGAAAAATGGCGTTTTCGAAAGAGCATAAAGATTTGTTATTAAAGTTATATAATAAAGAAATTACACGGCGTGAATATGATCACCTTGTGCAATTATTGTATCGCCCTACAAAAGAGGCTAATTAACGTGTGTAAAGGATAGAAAAGTGAGAGACAATCTAAAGGATTGTCTTTTTAATGTTTTCGTATGCTCTACTAAGATTACGGTTAGTCTTATTATAGAGGTGAGAAAAAGTGCGGAAACGTTTGTATATATGGATTGCGTTAACTTTATTTATGGTTTTAGGTGGAATTGTTTTTTGGACTGCACTACAAGGAAATCGAACAGAATATTTTATTATGAGACATATGATGAACGAGAATGGGACGCTCGCAACATATCGCATAGCTGATTCAAAGGTAGGAACGAACGAGGCTACCGGCCGTGAAGCATTATCAGAATCATCAGGGCTATGGTTACAATATACGCTTGATATGGACGATCAATCATTGTTTGATGAACAAGTAAAGGTGATCCAAAATTATTTTATACATCCAGTCCATATTGTTTTATGGAAGATTTCTGAAACAGGAGAAAGACAGGCTGGTACGAATGCTCTCATTGATGATCTCCGCATCATCGAACAGCTATATCGTGCTTATGACATGTATAAAGAAGAGCGGTATAAGCATCTTGCGGATCAAGTGAGTGATGCTGTACTACGCTATAATAAGAAAAAGAAAATCTATGTTGACTATTATGACGCAGATAAGGGTATGCAAAATAACATATTAACGACATCTTACATAAATCCAAGTGCATTCTCTTATATGAAAAAGTACGGAAAAATTTCAGAAACGCAGTATCAGGAAGCTATTCAATTTTTAACGGATTATCCAAGACGTGGCTGGGCATTCCCGAAAGAATACAAAGAGGATGGTACATTTACATATGAAAACCGGGTGAATCTCATTGATCAATCGCATATTGCTTACCATCGTAGTTTAGGAGGAATTTCCTCCGAAGCATATTTAGAGTTTATTAAAAAGGTATTCCGCAAAGATGGGAAGTTATACGGTCGCTATGATTTAGAAACAGGAAAACCAGTAGTAGATTTTGAATCACCAGCAGTATATGGGCTAACGATTTTATATGTATTACAAGTAGGAGATAAAAAATTTGCCCAAGAATTGTATGAGCGCATGAGTGAATTTCGGAATGACAATGTATTCAGCAGGTTTTATGGTGGATATGTGACTGGAAAAGAGAACAACACGCATATTTTTGATAATGTGTTGCCGCTATTAGCTGAGACGGAATTGAAAATGGATAAGAAGTAAGTTGTTTATTTTATCAAGTATCATTATTTTCTTTACATTCATGACATTTATTCTTATGTTAGTAATGGTATTTGGCATTGTTGGAAAGTTTTTAGCAGTGACTCTTCTTGTTCTTCAGCTTGCCACCAGCGGCGGAACATTCCCTGGAGAATGCCTTCCAATGTCTCATTCTCTCAGAGGGCTGCAGGATGTTATATCTCTAGGAGATTGGTCACAATTACAAATGCAAATTTTAATTTTATTATGTTATTTAGTTGTTGCTGGTGGAATTGCTTGGATTACAAGTCACATACAGCATAAAGAAACTTCTGCAGAGCAGGTTTCTTCCTAAAAAGAAGCTGTCCAAAAAATCTTTTTGGACAGCTTCTTTTACTTTTTACTTCTTAATAATGGCAGTAAAGGCAGGAGCGTTGGCCATTTTAATACAGGCGTGGGAGAAGGTCCTGTAATCCATGTATGGAATGGAATCGTGCTACATATAACCATTGTGATGATAGAGAATGTTGCCGTTAGAAGAAATAGTAATAGACTATATAGAATTGTATTTGCCTGTATTGTAAATAGAGATAGTAATTTCGTAATTAGCTGTAAAAAGAAAAAGTGTGCTAAATAGGCTCCGTACGTGTAGTTTCCGATAAAGCGTAATGTTTTATATAAAGCACCTCGCCGCTGTACAATCATGATAGATAGTACGTATAGTATTAAAATTTCACATACAATGTACAGAAACATGGATGGCTTTAAATAGGTAGATACAGTAAGGTGAATGGAATCTACACCATAAAAGCTAAATAGTTCATAGTTGATGAATAAGAATAGAATAAAAAACAAGATTGTTATAAGTGGTATGTGTTTCATTACAAATAAGCGCCAAGCTTGAAGTGCTACAGCAGCGATTCCTCCCATGACAAAGTAAAATGAATAGAAGAAGAAGGAACGATCTGTATAATGCAAAACAGTTGATTGAGTTAGCACTTCACCGTTAAAAATATAGTGAGAAGAATACCACATTAAGAGAAAATAAATGCTAGCGAAAGCGGCCATGTATCGGTATATATCTTGCTGATTTTGTGTTCTTTTTTTAAACCAATAAAATAAGGTGCATAATAAGGGAAACAGCAAATGGATTTGGAACATCATAATGACATACCAAAGATGAGGCGCAGCTGTTCCGAGCAATAGGCTTTTTATCCCGCTTTGCACTGTAACGACTTGGTTTGTTGTCAATAAGTACACGACGGACCAGAAGAAGTAAGGAGCAAGCAAGTGAGCTGTTTTTTCATAGATGTATTCTGTATAGACCATTTGTTTTGTGTATTGCTGAATTAAATGAAATCCAACAATGAAGATGAATGCAGGTGCTGAAAATTTTGCGAGATTAAATAGCATTCCCATAATGAGAGATTGTTCTAGTAGAATATGACCTTGATTCATTGTATATAGTAAGGAACTTTGCAAAACAACAGCAAGGAACGCAATGCTTTGCAAAACTTTAAACTCTGGGGCGCTGTGTGTCATAGTTTCCATCTCCTTTTCCATACATGATTATAGTACGAAGGAGAGGAAAGGGCTATGGAAACTTTGTGAAAGTTATAACAAATTTGTGGGTATAGTCTGATTAATTTGTAGTTATAAAACAAACTTGTAACATCAAAGAAGAAGCTAGAGTGAATATCTAGCTTCTTCTCAATTTAAGATAATTCATACATCAATGGAATAGGATCCATGATGCATGAATATATTAACCAATTGTATTAGAGATTCTATCAGGTGGTGGCGGATTAAAAGCCGTTAAGTCACTAGAAACTCTATCAGGTGGTGGTGGATTAAAAGCCGTTAAGTCACTAGAAACTCTATCAGGTGGTGGTGGATTAAAAGCTGTTAGATTAGTAGAAGCATTGCTAAAGCTGAAAGCAGGAAGTGCTAGCAGTGCTACGGCAGGCACTATCAAAAACTTTTTTTCATAAAAGAACCCCCTCATTAAGTATTCTCGCTAATTATCTTACTTTTTTTACTTTTTTCAATATTTTTACCAGGCGTTCCGTTTGATAAATAATTAACTTAATATTCAGTTAATTAAATGAAAAACCTTTCTTTATTTTAAAAGAAAAGGTTTTTGTTTCTAGCAATTTTTTATTTTAAAAGAATGATAAGAACTTATTACATTACTTTATTCTTAATCCAGTTTTTACCTTCAACAAGACGAGCTGTCATTACGGCACAAGCGTTATCTCCTGTTACGTTTAACATCGTTGCTGGTGGGTCAATGATTGTACTAATAGCTGCGATAATTGGCAAAGCTTCTGGTGGGAAGCCATATAGAGAAACAATTAACATTTCACCAATCATACCGCCACCAGGAATTGCACCCATTACTGTTCCAACTAATAGGGAAACAACAAGTGCGATTGCCAATGTTTTTGGACTTGAGAATTCCATATTGAAAATCCCGAATAAGAAAGCAATTTTAATTACGCCACCTAAAACAGATCCGTCTTTATGAAGTGTAGAACCAAGAAGGACAACTGTTTCACGAACGTCAGAAGAGATGCCCATTTTTTTCGTTGCTTCTAAGTTTGCTGGAATACTCGCGGCACTACTACAAGTTGCAAGTGATGTAACTGTAGGAGAGACCATGTTTTTCCAAAAGATTTGTACACCTTGTTTGCGTCCTGCAAGGTATGCGTAGAAGGTAAAGAAGACAAAGAAGTATACAAGAGAAGCTGGATAGTATACCATTGCTGCCCGGAAATATGTTCCAAGAAGCTGTGGCCCAAATTCCCCAACTAAGGCTGCAAAGTAAGCAGCTAGTCCAATTGGAGCATAGTACATAATGAAAGAAACAACTTTCATTGAAATTTCTGCACCAGATTGTAAGAAGGTAGCGAATGGTTTTCCTTTTTCGCCAACTGCTGAAGTTGCGATTCCCATTAAAATAGAGAAGAAAATAAGAGCTAGCATATTTTCACGAGAAAGTAACTTTGAGAAATCTGATACTGTAAGGATGCCAACAATTTGATCAGCAACGCTAATGCTTTTTTCAGCCTTATCAGGTTGTGTTAACTCTAGTACAACACCTTGTGCGGGCGGGAATACTTTCACAACAATAATCATAAAAATTGCAGCGATAATACTTGTAAATAAGAAAGTTCCTACCATGCTAGACATGATTTTTCCGAAACGTTTTAATCCATCCATATTGGCAATAGAGGAAGCAATGCTAAAGAACACAAGAGGTACAACAATCGTAAACATTAAGTTTAAGAAAATGTCACCAAGCGGTTTTAAAGCAACTGCATCGGTACCCATGAAATAACCAATGAAACCACCAATTAGGATGGAAGATAATAAAATAATTGGAAAGCGATAAGTCTTCATCATATATCTCCTCCTATTTAATGTAAAAAATCATACTGAATCATTATAGCGATTTATGAGGCAGTTTACTAGGAAAATACAGATAGATGGAATAGAGTGAAAACGAGGAAAATTTTGTTTTTATGCTCGTCATATGGAAACCAATATAGACATATACATTGGTAACCTAGTAGTGGATATGAAGAGAAATGTGGATAGGATTCCAGCTGATTAAAAGTAAGGAGGGAGTTTAATGAACATTTTACTTTGCTGTGCAGCAGGAATGTCTACTAGTTTGCTTGTAACGAAAATGGAGAAAGCGGCACAGGCAAAAGGGTTAGAAGTAAAAATTTGGGCTGTATCGGGTTCGGAAATACGGAATCATATTGACGAAGCGGATGTGCTCTTGCTTGGACCTCAAGTGCGTTATTTATTACCGAAGATGAAGGAAATGTGTGAAGAAAAAGGGATACCTGTTGATATTATTCACTCTGTACATTATGGGCTTTGTAACGGAGAAGCCGTATTAGAGGCAGCATTGTCAATGAGAGCATAAGGAGAGTGGAGTAGATGGTCCGGTTTTTAGAGAAATATGTTATGCCAGTAGCAGGGAGAATTGCGCAGCAGCGGCATTTACAAGCAATTCGTGATGGGATTATTTTAACGATGCCTTTCTTAATTATCGGTTCATTTTTTCTTATTATCAGCGCTTTACCAATACCTGGATATAACGATTTTATGGAAAGTTTATTTGGAGGGAATTGGCAGAAGGCGTTAGGGTATCCAGTTAGCGCAACATTTAATATAATGTCTTTAATAGCTACTTTTGGAATCGCTTACAGATTGGGAGAACAATATAAAGTAGATGCATTAGCAGCAGGAGCATTGTCACTTGTATCCTTTTTACTAGCAACTCCATTTCAAGTGACACATATTATACCTAGTACGAAGGAAAGTGTAGTAGTAGATGGGGTTATACCTGCTGCATTGATGGGGAGTCAAGGGCTATTCGTGGCGATGATTATAGCACTTATATCTACCGAAATTTACAGGTTTATTATCCAGAAGAAGATGATTATTAAAATGCCGGAAACGGTTCCACCAGCTGTAACACGTTCATTTACTGCACTCATTCCAGGTTTTATCGTTGTGACGGTTGTTTGGATTCTGCGCTTAATTTTGGAGCAAACCACTTTTGGTAGTATTCATAATATTGTAGGGCAGCTTCTGCAAGCTCCGCTTAGTGTACTTGGAGCAAGTCTTTTTGGCGCGGTGGCAGCGGTTATTGTTGTTCATGTGCTTTGGGCATGTGGGATTCACGGGGCCGCAATTGTAGGCGGTGTTATGAGCCCGGTTTGGTTATCATTAATGGATCAAAATCGTATTGCTTTTCAGGCGGGGCAAGATGTCCCAAACACGATAACAGCACAATTCTTTGATTTGTGGATCTACACAGGTGGATCTGGTGCAACGCTTGCACTTGTTGTAGCGATGTTATTATTTGCACGGAGTCAGCAATTAAAAAGTTTGGGTCGGCTATCAATCGCACCAGGCATTTTTAATATTAATGAAATGGTCACGTTTGGAATGCCAATTGTACTGAATCCACTTTTGCTCATTCCATTTATACTTGTTCCTGTCGTTATGACATTTGTTTCTTATTTTGCAATGGAATGGGGGCTTGTTGCTCGGCCAAGCGGTGCGGCAGTACCGTGGACTACACCAATTCTTTTTAGTGGATATTTAGGGTCGGGTGGGAAAATTTCAGGAGTTGTCTTGCAAATTGTTAACTTTATACTTGCATTTTTGATTTATTTACCGTTCTTGAAAATGTGGGATAAACAAAAAGTAGCCGAAGAAAAAGGGGAGTAGGCAATTAAGATGGATATATTAGAGACGCAAGCCTTTCATTTAATTTTACATGGGGGAAATGCGAGAAGTTGTGCGATGGAAGCCATTGATTATGCAAAGCGCGGAGAATTTCAAGAAGCGGAGGCGAAATTGCAGGAGGCCTTACAAGAACTACAAGAGGCACATCGTTTACAAACGGATTTAATACAGAGGGAAGCTGGGGGGGAAAAGACAGAGATTACACTGCTCATGGTTCATGCACAAGATCATTTAATGAATGCGATTATGGTGAAGGAATTAGCGAGTGAATTTGTAGAGTTATATAAGAAAATGTTAGCGAAAGAATGAGGCCTTGCGTATGCAAGGTTTTTTTATGTTTGAAAAAGAGTCAGTTATGACGTAAAGAATACCACTTATGTACCAATCTATTTCTTTTTTTGAAATATATGTAACAATAAGGGCGTAAGGGAGGTGGAAGGCAGTGAAAATTCACCTTGAATTAAATCCATCACAAGATGAGATAGAGATTATTGTTAAAGCAAAAGAAGTGACAGATGAAGTTCAGCAACTTTTAAAAAGGATAGAAGGGGGGAATGTGAAGCAAATTGTTGGAGTATTGAAGCAACAATATTATTTGTTAGAGCCAAAAGATATTTATTGGTTTTATACAGAGGGGCGAAAGGTAATGGCGCAAACGATGAAAGGAAGTCTTGAAGTGAAATCTCGTTTGTATGAGTTAGAAACAAAATTACAGGGTGATCGCTTTGTACGATTTTCAAAGTCTACACTCGCTAACTTGCAACATGTAATAAACTTTGAAATGTCATTTAGCGGCAGTATGTGTGCACACTTTTCAAATGGAATGAAAGAATACGTTTCAAGAAAATATGTACCGTTTATTAAAGAAGCTTTGAATATGGGAGGAGGCTAGGAATATGGTTACTTTGTTTGATAGGATAGGTGCCAAGGTTATCGCAGGAATGGCGATGGCGATGCTTTATAGCTTATTGTTTTTAGGAATTAGTTATGTAAATGGAATGGATGTATTAGAGACAAAAACACTGCTTACTCACCTTGTAGTATCAAATATTGTAGGGCTGATTTTCTCGTTTGCTTCCTTTGTATTTGAGAAAGAAGAATGGGGCATTTTAAAGCAAACAATCATTCACTTCATCATTTTATTAGGCACATTTTTACCGACTGCAATTTGGGTTGGTTGGGTTCCAAATCATCTCGTTCCGCTTCTCATTTGCACAGGTAGCTTCATCGTTATTTACTTCATTATATGGTTTGCGATGACAATGTATTGGAAAAAGAAAATTGAGGGATTGAATAATAGCTTGAAATAAAGGAATCGAAATGAAGTAGGCCATTTAGTGAAAATCATATTGTTTTGGTGGAGTTCAATGATAAATCGAGAGTCGGTTTAATCACATTTAGTCTTGTATGAATCATAACAGTACCATCAGTGAATCCACTGATGGTACTGTTATGACTGAAAGTCCTCGTTTTTCATAGTTGACATATATGAGTTCTTTCCTCTTAATTTATCCTTTTGTATATTGAAAAATATAATTCCCATAAATTTTTTCTTATTACAAAGAAAATGAATGTTTTTTATAAACATATTTTATTTTATGTTTTAAGCACAACTAGACAACTAAACACTAACCTATTTTCATACAGATATGTGTTACAAGCGTGTTGTTTTATAACACACTATCAATATTTTGGGTAACACACTTTTTGAAAGCGATAACACACAATGAAAACACAGAGAAAAACGTTAATTTTAGGCGGTTTAAAAAGTTGGCACGGAAGTTGCATTAATAAAAGGCGTAAAGAAAAACAAATAAACAAAAATAGTTTACATGCATAGGGGGACTAATTAATGAATATTTTACTTTGTTGTTCAGCAGGAATGTCTACAAGTTTACTAGTTACAAAAATGGAAGCAGCTGCAAAGGCTCGCGGGTTAGAAGGAAAGATTTGGGCTGTATCTGGGGATGCAGTAAAAAACAATATTGATGAAGCAGACGTATTATTACTAGGACCACAAGTTCGTTATATGCTGTCTTCGATGAAAGCGCTTGCTGATGAGAGGAACGTTGGTATCGATGTTATTAATCCAATGCACTACGGCATGATGAATGGAGAAGCAGTTTTAGATCACGCTTTAACACTTAAAAAATAATTAGGGAGGGAAAGAAAATGCAAAAGTTTATCGCATTTATGGAAAAATATATTGTTCCAGTCGCTGGTAAAATCGGGTCACAACGTCATTTAGCTGCGATTCGTGATGGGTTTATCGCGGTTATGCCACTTATCTTAGTTGGTGCATTTGCATCACTTATTAATGGTTTTCCATCCGAGGCTTTCCAAAACTTTATGAAAGGTACATTCGGAGAAGTTTGGAAAGACGTCGGCGGTGGAATGTGGACAGGGTCTTTCGCAATTTTAGCACTAATTATAGCGTTTACAACAAGTTATAACTTAGCAAAATCTTACGGTGTTGATGGATTGTCAGCGGGTATTATTTCATTTGGTGCGTTAATTATTCTTACACCAACAACACCGAAAGAGGGCGGATTGAACTTAGCTTGGACAGGGTCACAAGGCTTATTCGTAGCAATCATTGTAGCGCTTCTTGTTACTGAAGCATTCCGCTTCTTTGTACAAAGAGAAATTACTTTCAAAATGCCAGACGGAGTACCACCAGCAGTTTTAAGATCATTTGCAGCATTAGTTCCAGCGTTTGTTATTTTAACAGTAGTTGCGGGTATTCAATTAGCAGTGAAATTAGCAGGTACAAGTGTTCATGAATTTATCTTTAATACAATTCAATTACCATTACAAGGTTTAGCAGGTACATTACCAAGTGCGATTGTAATTGTAATTCTTGTTCACGTTCTTTGGTTCTTTGGTTTACATGGTCCAAACATTGTTGGTGGGATTATCGAGCCATTATACTTACCGGCATTAGAAAAAAACATCAAGATGTTCCAAGATGGCGTGTCTTCATTTGATGTGCCAAACATTATTACAAAACCATTCTTTGATACTTTCGTATATCTTGGTGGTTCTGGTGCAACATTAGCATTCTTAGTGGTTGTATTAATTGTGGCAAAAAGTGCGCAATTGCGCGGGGTATCCCGATTATCAATTGGACCTGGTGCGTTTAACATTAACGAACCAGTAATCTTTGGTACACCAATTATTTTAAACCCAATTTTATTCGTTCCGTTTATTGTGACACCAGTTGTATTAGTAATTACTTCTTACATGGCTATATCTCTTGGATTTGTTCCAAAAACAGTTGCGATGATTCCATGGGCAACACCACCAATCATTAGTGGTTATCTTGTAACAGGCGGACACATTTCCGGTGCAATTCTACAGTTATTCAACTTTGTAATTGCGATGGTTATTTATTATCCATTCGTTGTATTATGTGACCGTTCTATTGTTAAAACTGAAAAAGCAGCGGCACAAGGAAATAATCAATCTGTACCTATGTAATACATGATTGTTCTCACGGGTGAAACGAGCTCGTGAGAACAATAACTTTATATCTTGTTCAGAAAGATGGCACACATCTAGAAGAACACCAAAACCAATTTAAGAAAATAATATTTTCATAGACACGTTCAAACTGAAGGGGTATTTTAATCGGTTGAACTATATAGAGAGGGCGGTATTTATGATGACTACAGCAGAACAAATCCCATTCCAATTAATTTTACACAGCGGTAACGCAAGAAGCTATGCGATGGAAGCACTGCAATATGCAAAACAGGGGAAATTAGGGGAAGCAGATGAAGCGATGGCAAAAGCGAAAGAAGCGATTAATGAAGCACATCATTTCCAAACAGAACTCATACAATCAGAAGCAAGAGGAGAAAAAACAGAGATTAGTGTTCTTTTAATTCATGCACAAGATCATTTAATGAATTCAATGACTGTGAAAGAATTAGCAGCGGAATTTATCGACCTTTATAAAAAGCTTGATGCGAAAGGGGAATAAGGTATGAGCGGAATTAAAATTGCTACAATCGGTGGTGGCTCTAGTTATACACCGGAGTTAATTGAAGGGTTTATTAAGCGTTATGATGAGCTTCCTGTTCGTGAAATTTGGTTAGTAGATATTGAAGCGGGAAAAGAGAAGTTAGAAATCGTTGGTAACTTAGCAAAACGTATGGTGAAAAAAGCAGGTTTATCAATTGATATTCACTTAACACTTGATCGCCGCGCAGCATTAACAGATGCTGACTTTGTAACAACGCAGCTTCGCGTTGGTTTATTAGAAGCGCGCGCGAAAGATGAAGCAATTCCATTAAAATATGATGTGATTGGTCAGGAAACGAATGGTCCTGGTGGTTTATTCAAAGCATTGAGAACGATTCCTGTTATTTTGGATATTTGTAAAGACATGGAAGAGCTTTGTCCGAATGCTTGGCTGATTAACTTTGCAAATCCAGCTGGTATGGTAACAGAGGCTGTACTGCGTTATACAAGTATCAAAAAAGTAGTTGGATTATGTAACGTTCCAATTGGTATTCGTATGGGACTTGCAAAGATTCTTGAAGTAGATGCGAGCCGTGTTCATGTTGACTTTGCTGGTTTAAATCACATGGTCTACGGATTAGATGTGTATTTAGATGGAGTAAGTGTGATGGATCGCGTGTTAGAACTTGTAACAGATCCGGAAAAGCAAATTACGATGGAAAACATCGCTGCACTTGATTGGGAGCCAGATTTCATTCGCGGACTTCGTGCAATTCCATGTCCATACCATCGCTACTACTATAAAACACGTGAAATGCTAGAAGAAGAAAAACAAGCTTCTATTGAAAAAGGGACACGTGCAGAAGTGGTGAAAAAATTAGAAGATGACTTATTCGAGTTATATAAAGACCCGAATTTAGATAGTAAGCCACCACAATTAGAAAAGCGCGGCGGAGCTTACTACAGTGATGCAGCATGTAGTTTAATTACGTCTATTTATAATAATAAAGGTGATATCCAACCTGTTAATACAAGAAACAATGGTGCAATTGCAAGCTTGCCACATGATTCTGCTGTTGAAGTAAACTGTATTATTACGAAGGATGGTCCAAAGCCGATTGCAGTAGGTGATTTACCGGTTCCTGTTCGCGGTTTAGTTCAGCAAATTAAATCATTTGAGCGCACGTCAATTGAAGCTGCTGTTACAGGGGATTATCATAAAGCGCTGCTTGCTATGACAATTAATCCACTTGTACCATCAGATAAAGTAGCAAAACAAATTTTAGATGAAATGTTGGAAGCACATAAAGAATATCTTCCGCAGTTCTTCAAAAAAGTAGAAAAGTAAAAAGCGGCGCTGACTCAGCCTGCTTTTTTTCATTTTGCAGGAGGGAAAAAATCTATGATTCGATTAATTGTAAATGCAGATGATTTTGGTCTTACAGAAGGTACAAATTACGGCATTATTGAAGGACATGTAAACGGGATTGTGAATTCTACGACGATGATGATGAACATGCCAGGGACGGAGCATGCAGTACGCTTAGCAAAAGAATATAAGACATTAGGAGTAGGGGTGCATCTCGTCTTAACTGCGGGAAAACCTCTTCTTACAGATGTTCCGTCTCTTGTAGGTGAAGGTGGATTGTTTCATAAGCAAAGTGTAGTAAGAGAAGGAAACATAAACCCTGAAGAAGTTGAAAGAGAGTGGACGGCTCAAATTGAAAAGTTTCTATCTTACGGATTAAAGCCAACACATTTAGATAGCCATCATCATGTACATGCATTGCCTATTTTGCACGATGTTCTTGAACGATTAGCAGATAAATATAATGTGCCAATCCGCCGCTGCGCAGAAGAGAGGGCGGTACGTCCATTTTCTGATGTGTTTTATAGTGACTTCTATAGCGATGGCGTGCAGGAAGATTACTTTGTCAAATTAGCAGAGCGTGTACAGGATGGAAAAACAGTAGAGGTTATGGTGCACCCTGCTTACATTGACCCAGAGCTTGTGAAGCGTTCTTCTTATGTAATGGATCGTGTGAAGGAGCTACGAATTTTAATGGAAAGTGTTTTACCAGAAGGGATAGAACTAGTGAGATTTTAATATATATGACGACATAAAACCTTTCTTTTTGGATGGGAGAGAGGATCCGGCCATGCATAGAAGCGGTCAGATCCTTTTTTAGTCCCATGCCAAGTGAAAACAAAGAGAGAAAATGAGTACAGGTCACTTTTTGATTTCCATGGCCGCGATTTAGACGTTTGAAAATCTATAGTAGAAAAGACGGTTTAGTAAGACCGTCTTTTTGTATGGCTAGATAATAGAAAGAATATAACCGCTTAAAGCACCAAGAACAACAACGATCCATGGAGGTGCTTTCCAAAATGCTAATAGACAAAATAAGAGAGAAGCGATAACAAAATCAGTTTTACTCATGATTGTGCTTGTCCAAATAGGGTCATAAAAAGCAGCTAGTAAAATACCGACGACGGCGGCATTAATGCCAAGGAGTGCCCCTTGTACATAAGACAAGCGTCTCACTTGATCCCAAAATGGTAATACACCAATGACAAGTAAGAATGCCGGGAGAAAGATAGCGATTGTCGCAATAGTAGCTCCTAGTGCCCCGTCTAGTACCGTTCCTATGTAAGATGCAAATGTAAAAAGAGGACCTGGAACTGCTTGTGTTAAGCCGTATCCTGCTAAAAACTGTTCTTTTGTCATCATGCCATTTAATACAAATTCATTTTCAAGAAGGGGAAGAACGACATGTCCTCCGCCAAACACGAGTGAGCCAGAGCGATAGAAACTATCAAACATGGTAATCCAGTGCGAAAATGGTCGTAATAGTGGTAACAAGAATAATAAACTAAAGAATAGTAAGAGACAAAGGACAGCTGTTATACGTGAAACAGGAATATGTGTTTTGCTAGCAGATGGGATTTCATGCTTACGATATAAGACCCAACCGAGAAGACCAGCAAGTAGAATAAGCGTAACTTGTGTCCAAGCGCTTGGAAATAATAACGCAATTGCAGCAGTAATAATTGCAATTGTTGCTCGGTTACGGTCCGGTGTTAATTTCTGTGCCATTCCCCATATTGCATGTGCGACAATCGTTACTGCTACAAGTTTTAATCCATGAATCCAGCCAGCTTCCACCACATGAAATTGCTGGAGTAGTGAAGCGAAAAAAACAAGAACGAGAACTGACGGGAGTGTAAAGCCAATCCAAGCGACTACAGCTCCAAGGAGCCCGCCTCGTGATAAACCGATGCCAATTCCAACTTGGCTGCTTGCAGGACCGGGTAGAAATTGACAGAGTGCCACTAAATCCCCATAGCCCCGCTCATCCATCCATTTTCGTTTTTGTACATATTCGTGATGAAAGTACCCAAGATGAGCCACGGGTCCTCCAAAAGAAGTAAGGCCTAACTTGAGTGATACGAGAAAGATTTCTATTATTGTTTTCAAGAAGAACCTCCTAAAGAAATTTTAAATCTACGAGCATTATATAGTAAGCAGTGTGCTGTCAGGAATGATTGTTATGTAATATTTTTGTAAATATTTCTTGAGTAGAATAACCATCATGAAAAAGCATTTCTGAAAGAGTCATAATTAATCGTGTCCCGGCAATAAATTAGTTAAAGAGATACCAGCTATTCAAATTGAAATTTATATAAGGAGAATGTTGCTAGTATGACAAAACATTTTGTTGCTAAGCTGAAAGGCGGTAATGAATTACCTCCTGTAAAATCGAAAGCCTATGGGGTCGCGGAGCTTATTTTTAATAGCGACTTTACGAAACTACATTATAGGGTGATATTGAAAAATATTGAGAAGGTAATATCTTGTCAAATTCATTTAGGGAAAGGGAATCAGACCGGGCCAGTAGTTGTGTTTTTATATGGACCTGTGAAGCATGGAATTAGCGTAAATGAAGGAACGATAACGGGTGTGGTGTCCACTGAAGATTTAGAGGGACCTTTGCAAGGGAAGACGTTTGAAAATCTTGTGCAGGCAATTGATGAAGCGAATGCATATGTAAACGTTCATACAAAAGCACATGCAAGCGGAGAAATTCGTGGGAAGGTAAAAGAATATATCAGGTCCATGAGCCGGTAAATAAACATGCCCATGAATTTTGAAGTTCATGGGCATGTTTACGTTACTCTTTTTTTTCTGGTTGATTCTTTATGAAGAAGTCCATTACATAAAAAACTTCATCATCTGGAATTTGTATTTCAAATGTATTTTCAATTGGTTGCAATGCTTTTTTTACTTTCATATACATCCAATATTCATCTTGTCTACGTGCTTCTTTATCAGGATAAGGGAGGAGCTTTTCTCCCTTTTGTAGCCGGTCAATCATACAGCTCATATGCAAAATAACTCCCATTAAACTATCGGGGTTTAACTGTAAGGAGATGAGCTCTTGAATTGTATTGAGCGCGTACCGTATTGTTTTAATCATCAGTGCCCCATCATCGCGCTGCATTTGTTGTCCGAGAATATCAGCCATTTTTGCATATGTTTCTTCATAGGTGATTAATTCTTGAATCGGTTGAATGGCTTTGTAATTTACAATATCTTGGAAATGATAAGTTAAACATGGTACTTGTACATCAAAGTTTGTCACAATACAAATCATATTGCGTTCTTTCTTTATATTTTCGATCATTTTTGTTAAATCTTTTTCATGAACGATACTAATCGGAATAATTTCTATTAAATCTTTATCGAATCGTAAATAGTTTTCAAGCATTTTTTGAATGGCCAGTGCGCTTCCTTCTCCTGTTAAACAAGCTGTTAAAATGACTGATTTCATTGGAGCGAGTGGCTTTTTCTTTTCTTCTTGTACATTAAGGTAAAACGGTGTTAAGTTTTTCACGGTTTCGTATAATGCATCTAATGAGTACCCGAGCTGAGCTTTTCTTGCTGCTTCTAATGCGTGCGGCGTACTTGTCATCGAAAGAACGCGTACAGGGATATGAAATTCTGTCTCTAGTATATCCCCGATATAGGCGAGTGAACCCATATCGACAAGTAAGAGAAGACCATTTATATGTCCCAGTGTTTTCATGTACACTTTTACTCGTTCTAAGAAATCTTTCGGTGATTCATGAAGCGGCATATCAATTCCTGTTACTTCATCAATACCGAGGAGTTCATTCGCGACATTTGCCATTTCTGTTGCGATACCATTACCGTGGGCTAAAATTAATACTTTTACTTCTGTTTGGGAAGCAGGAATGGGATCAACAACGAAAAACATCGTTAAGAATCCAGCTTCATCAATTGGCATCGTTACTTGTAATTCTTCTTCTAATAGTTGAATACATTGCATGGCAACTGAGAAAGCTTCTTTATATTTCGTACGAATTTGATTCAGCTGCGGATGATGAATTTGTTTCCCGCCCTGCAGTCGTTGTAAAGTTGTCTGTACATGTAAATTTAAAGCAAGAAAGACTTTTTCATCAAATGTCTTAGCTAAATGTTTTTCGGCTAGTTCAGCGATTTTTTCGCATACAGAAACAATATTGCGATCGACAATTTTAAAGACATTTTCATGACTTGTCTTTTGTGACATTTGATTAAAATACTGAACGAAAAAGCTTTGGAGATCATTGTCTATTAGTAATTCTAATTCTTCTTCTTCAATACCGCGTGCTTGTAATTCTTCATATTTATGATCAATGTAATCATAAATGGAAGAACGTGAATCTTCTGTTTTATGTTTGCTCCATCCTTCGTCACTCGTAAATACAAATGTTTCGTTTGGCACTTGATACAGATGACGGCTTTTTCTTTCAATAAACAAGCCTTCCTTCATGTACCATGGCAAGTCAGCACTTGAAACGCGGACATGGTCTCTTTTCTTTGTTACGAAATCAGAATAGGCTTTCGCACAGGCAATTTGTACATCGGTTTTTAATTGTCCGATATTGTTTGGACATTGATAAAAGACGAAAGCACGTATTGCGTTCGGACTGACATGAATTTTTTTTCGCAGACGAATTGCTTCATTTGTAAAAAAGAGCTGCAAGAGGGCGAAGCGTTCCTGATGCGTTCGCTCACGAAGTGGTGGAAGCGTTACGGTCATCGGAATCCGTCTTGTAAAGGTTTTGAGTAAAAAAGAGTTTGGTTCTTCTGTTGTTGCAGTAATAATTAATACGCGTGCTCGGCGCTCGTTCTCTGTTTCTCCAAGGCGACGATACACACCGCGGTCAATAAATGTGAATAACATTTCTTGACCTTCTGGCGGGAGGCGGTGCACCTCATCTAGGAAGAGAATTCCTTCGTGGGCTTTTTCGATTAACCCTTTTTGGTCACCTGCACCAGTGTAAGCCCCCTTTTTTATCCCGAAAAGTTGTCCAAGCAGGAGCTGTGGATTATTTGCGTAATCCGCACAGTTAAAAACGGTAAACGGTGCATCTTTTGGGAGCTGATTTACTTCAATTGCATATTCGTGCATTAAAGAGGCAAACATAGATTTCCCGACACCCGTTTCTCCAAGTAGTAATGTATGCATACCATTTGGAGGATAGAGTACAGCAGCCTTTGCTTTTTCAATCGCAATTTTGAGGCTTGTGTTTTTTCTTGCAAAGGCATCGAGTGAAGTGTTATTTTGTGAATGCGTTTCCACGTGGGAGTTGGCTCCTAAATAGAAACGGACAGGGCGTGTTCCCGTTTTGGATAAACGACCATCTTTCACAAGTTTATTTAAATCGCTGCTTACATTTGCACGGTCTAGCTGTAGAAGTGTAGCGAGTTCAGATGCTGTTACACCTTCTGAGTAATTCCCTTTTTGCATTGCATTATAAATGAGGTCCATTCGTTTCATTTTTCTTCACCTCGAAACTTCGTCACTATTTAAAATTTTACACAAAAATGGGAAGTGTGGGAAGAGAAAAAGAATAAACAGCTCTAGTATATACTAAAGCTGTTACAATCTTGCGTCCTTCCAGAAATTCACTTCTGAATGAGAGGAAGGATTATAGGGAAGAAGTGTGTATCCTTTCGCCTTAAGGTAGTCAATTACCTTTGGAAGAATTTTCACTGTAACGCTAGAATCATGCATTAAAATAACTTCAACTTGTTCGTCGCTTTGGTTCATAACACGCTCTAATATAGCAGAAGGATTATGATAACTTTTCCAGTCATATGTATCGATTGTCCAATCCCACATTTTGTACTGAGCGGAAACAAGTGCATCACGATAATTCTTTTTTAAATAAGGCATACTACCATATGGAACGCGAACAAGGTGTGTATCTAAATTTGCTATATGGCGGACAATAGAGCGGGCCTGCTCCATTTCGGTAATTAAAACGGATGGATCACCAGTATATAAACGCTTTACGTCATGAGACATGCTGTGAAGACCGATATAATGACCTTCTTGTATGAAACGTTTCATTGTTTGTGGATAATGTGAAGCCTTGCCACCAATTACAAAGAAGGTTGCCTTTCCCTGCTTTTGCTTTAAGATGTTTAAAATTTGTGATGTGTATTTGTTTGGCCCATCATCAAATGTTAAGTATGCAATTTTAGGCGGAAGGGCCGCGTTCTGAATCGTAGATTGATGTGTAAGTGGGGAGTTAGCGGCTGCTTCAGTATAAGATACCGAACATGTAGTAATACTTAAAAATATAATAATACATTGAAACATTTGCTTCATCAAAATACTCACCCTCAGTCTAACAGTCATGGAGAAGGAGTTAAGATTGTAGTCTCATTATCCTCTTTACATGTATATCTTTCTCCAATAGAAGAACTCTCAAACAAACTATATTTTGGAAATAAAAAATAGCACTCTTTCTTAAGAAGAAAGAGTGCTATTTGAATATTTTACACTAATAAAGGCTATACTACAGTTATTATTCGCGTTTTTTTACTTTTTTATAGAAGGAAATAATTGGTTTGTAACGTTCGTGCACAAGACCAATTACTTCTGCTACGATTTCAGTAAAGAAGATTAAAGCGAACAGAAGGATAATGGATAACCACAATGTTGCGCTAGTGAAAATAATTGCATTTACGCTAAAGAAAATACCAAATGCGTAAATGATAAGTACCGTCGTACGATGAGAAAAGCCCATTGCCAATAGACGATGATGTAAATGCGATTTATCTGGTGCAGAAATTGGTTTTTTATTCACAATTCGTCTGATAATTGCAAATGTGGTATCAAAGATAGGTACACCTAAAATGATAATAGGAACAAGGAAACTGAATAACGTTACACTTTTGTATAATCCCAGTAACGATATAACAGAAATACAATATCCTAAAAATAATGCACCTGTGTCTCCCATGAAAATTTTTGCTGGATGGAAGTTATAGAATAAAAATCCAAGTGTACTTGCAAGTGCAATGAGTGCTAGTGGCAGAATAATAACAGCACCAGTACCCATAGGGCTAGTAAAGGCCATATATGCTAATGTTGCAAGGACGATAGATGAAATCCCAGCGGATAATCCATCTAATCCATCAATTAAGTTAATGGCATTTGTAATACCTACAATCCAAAATACTGTAATTGGATATGCAAGGATACCAAGTTCAGTATCTCCTAAGATTGGAATATACAACACCTGTACTAATAATCCACTTTTTACAATAAGTACGGCAACTAACAGTTGTCCACCGAACTTTACCTTTGCTGATAATTCGTACATATCATCTAAAATACCGATGATGATAATGATAACAGCACCTATAGTAATCGACATCATTCTTTGTTCATATAATCCACTAACAAAGAACCCAACGGCTACACCAATGAAAATTGCCAGTCCACCTAGACGAGGCATAATTTTTTGGTGTACTTTACGTGCGTTTGGCTTATCAGTTGCTCCAATCTTAAATGCTAATTTGATAACGAAAGGAGTAACAACTAATACGGTAATGAAAGATGCCAAAACAGCATAAATCACTTGTGAGTCCATTAATACCCCACCTTTTATATTTTAACGTAATTTTTGAACAAGTTATCTGAAAATTATGATGATTGTTTGCAGGCTCATAACATATGGTATCACAAAAAGATTAGAATTCAATCTTTTTTTCTATTCACTGTAATTGGAAATAGATAAAATATATGACAAGTTTATAATAAATACGATGTCGCACAAGAAGGTTATAATATATCTTATCATTAACTTGTATTGCATAGTTTTTAAATTGTGGTACAGATTTATGACATTTACATATAAGTCTGTTCCTAGTAGGGATGGTAGGATGTGACCGATTCTCTTTACTATAAGTGTTGCACGTTAAAATACGTACGTTTCGCGTTAAAATATGGAAATATGAAATGAGCCAGTAATAAAGCGGTTTGTAAAGAAAAATGTCCAATTGGAGGGCGTTATTTTACAAAATCTTAAAAAAGGAAAGGGCAAGTGTCTCATATAATAGGGAGTGAGAGCTTGCATGCTATCTCATTTTTATATATTTAAAAGCAACAACTTCATGTCTTAGTATGGGAAAAAGAGTGCCTTAAAGACATCGACATATATTCAGTTTTAGTATGAAAGGGGGAAGCCCAGAATATCTAAACTATAATCTTAGGTATTCTGGGCGGAACATCTAATGAAAATTACGGTGATAGGTACTGGATATGTAGGATTAATTACTGGAGTAGGATTAGCCACATTAGGTCATTCGGTTACTTGTTTTGATATAAATCAAGGGAAAATAGCGAAAATGAAGCAAGGGGAAATGCCAATTTATGAACCTGGTCTGGGGCAATTAGTAGATGCAGCAGTCCAAGAAAAACGATTAGCATTTACATCAAGTCAAACAGAGGCATTTAAACATTCAGATTTCATATTTGTAGCAGTAGGAACACCATCTTTACCGGATGGAACGGCAGATTTAACATATATTCGTAATAGTTGTTATGAAATTGGTATGTGTGCCAATTCAGATATAATTGTGGTTACAAAAAGTACGGTTCCTGTAGGTACGAACGATCAAATGAAAGAATGGATTCAGGAGAAGCTACAAGGGCGGCATATGATACATATGGTATCGAATCCGGAATTTTTACGTGAAGGTTCTGGTATACATGACTTTTTTCATGGTGATCGCATCGTCATAGGAGCGGAGACAGAAGAAATCGCGCAGAAGGTAGAGAGGCTATACAGTAAGCTGTTAATTGAAACGTTTGTTACAGATATCCGCAGTGCGGAGATGATTAAATATGCTTCAAATGCTTTTTTGGCTACGAAAATTAGCTTCATAAATGAAATTTCTAATATATGTGAGAAAGTGGGCGCAGATGTGTTAGAAGTAGCAGGTGGCATGGGAATAGATCGGCGAATCGGTCCCCATTTTTTACAGGCAGGTATCGGTTATGGGGGTTCATGTTTCCCAAAAGATACAAATGCTCTCGTTCAAATTGCAGGTAATGTTGCGCATGATTTTAGATTGTTAAAAGCAGTAATTGAAGTGAATAACAAACAACAGATGTTGCTTGTTCGGAAAGCTAGAAGCGTAATGGATATGTGGGGAAAGCAGGTTGCGGTGTTAGGAGCAGCCTTTAAGCCGAATACAGATGATATTAGGGAAGCACCGTCTCTTCTTATTATAAAAGAGTTATTAGAGATGGGAGCAAATGTAATTGTATACGACCCGCAAGCTATTTTGCATGTGCAGCAGTTGTTTGGAGAAGAAATAAAATATACAACTGATTTAGATGAGGCAATCACAGAAGTGGACGCGGCGTTTATTGTAACCGATTGGGAATGCATACGAACGTATCCATTAGAAAGGTATGTGCAACTTATGGGTGAACCTATTTTATTTGATGGGAGAAATTGTTATACTGGGAAAGATGTTGAGAAACATAGAATGGATTACTATTCCGTTGGCAGAAAGAGCATTCGTAATAGGAAAGTTTCTACCGTCTGTTAAGAACGCTTTTTTTGTCCTTTTATCTTCTCAATATATAATGGTGAGTGTAACAATACTATATAAATCCATGTTGATTAGCTGGCATATAAGTTGCGGTTATGAAAACAAAAGGCGATCTCCACTCGTTTTCTCCGTTTGTTTTCACATGGTATGGGGGCTAAAGGGTCTGACCGCTTCTATGCGTAGCTGGACGCTCTCTTCCACCTAAAAGAGAAGATTTTATGTTAGTTTTTCAATTTGTATTTATATAAATCCATGTTGATTAGCTGGTATATAAGTTGCGGCTATGAAAATAAAAGGAGATTTCCACTCGTTTTCTCCGTTTGTTTTCACATGGCATGGGAGCTAATGGATCTGATCGCTTCTATGCATAGCCGGACGCTCTTTCCCACTCAAAAGGGGAGGTTTTATGTTAGTTTTTCATATATCGTAACTAGTGAAAGAAAAGAGGCATTGAAATGACTGAACGTTTAAAAGTAATGACGATTTTTGGAACACGTCCAGAAGCGATTAAAATGGCACCTCTTGTGTTAGAGTTGCAAAAACATCCTGAGAAAATTGAATCAATTGTAGCAGTGACAGCACAGCATCGCCAAATGTTAGATCAAGTATTGAATATCTTTGGTATTACGCCGGATTTTGATTTGAATATCATGAAAGACCGTCAAACATTAATTGATATTACAACACGTGGTTTAGAGGGCTTAGATAAAGTAATGAAGGAAGCAAAGCCACATATCGTTCTTGTACATGGTGATACAACAACTACTTTTATTGCGAGCCTTGCTGCTTTCTATAATCAAATTCCGGTTGGCCATGTTGAAGCTGGACTTCGTACATGGGATAAATATTCTCCATATCCGGAAGAAATGAACCGTCAATTAACAGGTGTAATGGCAGATCTTCATTTCTCGCCTACTGCAAAATCAGCAACGAACTTGCAACAAGAAAATAAAAATGAAGCACGTATTTTCGTAACAGGAAATACAGCGATTGATGCACTAAAAACAACAGTGAAAGAAGAATATAGTCATCCAGTACTAGAGAAGCTTGGAAATGACCGACTTGTACTTATGACAGCACATCGTCGTGAAAATTTAGGTGAACCAATGCGCAATATGTTCCGTGCAATTAAACGCCTTGTTGAAAAGTACGAAGATGTACAAGTTGTGTACCCAGTTCATATGAATCCTGTTGTTCGTGAAACAGCTAACGATATTTTAGGAGATCATAATCGTATTCACTTAATTGAACCACTAGATGTAATTGATTTCCATAACGTTGCAGCACGTTCATACTTAATGTTAACAGATTCTGGTGGTGTACAGGAGGAAGCACCTTCTCTTGGCGTACCGGTTCTTGTTCTACGTGATACGACAGAACGTCCGGAAGGTATTGAAGCAGGTACATTAAAATTAGCAGGTACAGACGAAGAAACAATCTTTACACTTGCAGACGAATTATTATCTAATAAAGAAGCACATGATAAAATGGCGCAAGCATCTAATCCTTATGGTGATGGCCTTGCTTCAGAGCGTATTGTAGAAGCAATTTTACAATATTTTAATAAAAAATAAGTAGAAAAAAGAGCCGCTCCTCATATCTGTTGATATAAGAAGCGGCTCCTTTCTTTTAAGTAGTAATCTCTACTGATGATTTCGCATTAACCATTCCGCGTTAGCGTTCGTAGACGGAGATTCCTGTTCTTTTTTCTTAGTAGATGAATTTGTTGAATTCGTATCAGAATTAGAACTTGTATTGGTTGTAGAATTCGTGTCTGTTTTATCTTGTCCTAAGTTTTTCAAAATTTCATTACGAACATTTTGAACGCTCATTTCATCTGGAATAAAGTAATAGATATCATTTAGTTTTTTATCTTCACCTTCTAATTTAATCGTTTTTATGTTAGAAGGATCGAATCCAGATAACTTATTATATAAGGCAAGTCCATCGGATACAGGTATATCAGTTTTTACATATTTTCCAACAACCTCCGCTAAATCTTTAATCTTAAAGACTGTAGAAGCGGAATTTAGTTTATGGACAACCGCGGCAAGTACTTGTCGTTGTCTTGCAGCTCGGCCATAATCTCCATTTGGGTCTTGCTTTCGCATACGGACATAAGCGAGTGCTTCTTCGCCATTTAATTCTTGCTGTCCTTGTTTAAATTGAATCAGCTTGTAGTAATCTATATCAGATCGTTCCTCGAAATTAAATGGAACATCGACTGTAATGCCACCAACGGCATCGACAATTCCTTTAAAGCCTTTGAAATCAATTTTTACGTAGTGGTCAACAGGCACACGTAAAAAATTCTCGACTGTGTCTAATGCCATTTTTTCTCCGCCGTAAGCATGCGCCGCGTTAATTTTATCTTTTTTATTTTTTCCAGCAATCGTAACACGTGAGTCACGCGGGATACTCATGAGTGAAACATTTTTTGTTTTTGGGTTAATTGTTGCGAACATAAGAGAATCTGTTCGTCCATTTTGTCCATCCGTTGCATAATCTTCAATTCCCATAATAAGGACGCTGAAAGGTTCTTTTGTAATTTCTACATCTACCGCACGTAATTTTGATTTATCACGAGTAAAGCCACTATACATCTCCATGAGTGAAGAGTAAGAGTTAAACATGTAAAGTCCTACACTACCAATTAAGGACATAAAAATGAGGTAGATAAACAATCTACGTCTGCGCTTTTTTTTCACTCTTCTTTTCTGGAGATGATGATAACGCTCTTCCATACATAAACTCCTTTTAATATATATATGTTATTGTTGCACAATGTCTTGTTCTAAATACAGCATGTCATCTTCTTGTATTGTACATTTCCCATTTGTTAGTTCAATCATCCACTCTGTGAAAGTTTGTTTTTGATCTTCTTCCACATAAGTGTCAAATGTCACATTTTCTAGGTAATGAATCTCTTTAATAGCATATTTTGAGTGGCGTAATTCATTTTCAATTTTTCCAAGTAGTGTGTAATCAATTTCTGTCTTCGTAACTCGCATTAATTTTCGTTCGACAACACCTACATAGTTAATTCCTTCACTTGTACATTTTCCATATGCACGAATTAAACCACCGGCACCAAGTTTAATGCCGCCAAAATATCGTGTGACAACAACAACGGTATCTTTCAATCCACGTTTTTTTAATACTTCTAGCATAGGTACACCAGCTGTACCGCTTGGTTCACCGTCATCATTTGCCTTTTGAATTTGATCTTGCTCCCCAATTAAATAGGCTGAGCAGTTGTGTGTTGCGTTCCAATGCTGCTTTTTTATCTTTTGAATAAATTCTTGTGCTTCTTCTTCTGTTTTCGCTCGACTTATATAGCAAATAAACCGTGACTTTTGAATGACAATTTCGTGCTCACCGTAGCCTTTGATTGTTAAATATTGTAATAACAATGATATACGCCCCTACCTTTCAATATTACTAGTACTTTTTATTGTAAAAGGGGGAGTTTTCAGATTCAAACATTTTTTGTAGGAAAATAGCAAATTCTATTATAAATTTAATATTTTTGTTGTAAATTGTCCAAGTGTTTATTATAATCTTACCCCGGCATTTTTCATACATTAATGCACCTTTTCCTATTTTCGTGTAAAATTAGGAAATAAAAACTTTTTTATAAGGCAGGTACGAAAATGAGAACAGCTATTGTTACTGATAGTACAGCATATATACCGAAGCATATTCGTGAAGAACTCAATATACATATGATTCCATTAAATGTGATTTTTGGAACGAATTCTTATCAAGAAGAAGCGGAAATTACAGCGGATGATTTTTATGTAAAAGTACGTGAACATGAAGAACTTCCAAAAACTTCTCAACCAGCAATTGGAAAATTTATGGAGCTATTTGAAGAACTGGCAAAAGAATACGATGCGGTGATTTGTATCCATCTTTCAAGCGGAATTAGCGGTACATATCAAACAGCAACGACAGCTGGGCAAATGGTCGAAGGGATAAACGTATATACGTATGATTCTGAAATTAGTTGTGAAGTACAAGGGTTTTATGTGCGTGAAGGTGCAAGAATGGTAAGCGAAGGAAAGGCGCCAGAAGAGATTTTAGCTAGGTTTGATGAAATGAAGCAAACGATAGATGCTTATTTTGTTGTTGATGATCTCCATCATTTGCAACGCGGTGGCCGTTTAAATAGCGCGCAAGCATTTATTGGTAGCTTATTGCAAGTAAAGCCAGTTTTATATTTTAGAGATAAAGTTATTATCCCGTTTGAAAAAATTCGCACACGCAAAAAGGCACTAAAGCGTATCGTTGAAATTTTCGATGAACATGCGAGTAAAGGTATGCCGATGGAAGCTGTTATCATTCATGCAAATCGTGAAGAAGAAGCGAAAGAGTGGCAGCAAGAATTAGAGGAAAAGTACCCTCATGTTACAATCCGCATCAGTTATTTTGGTGCTGTAATTGGAACGCACTTAGGAGAGGGATCACTAGGTCTAGGGTGGTATACAAAATAATAAAAATGTAAAAGCTCTCTTTTTGTAGAGAGTTTTTTACGGATATACGTATGCCTATTTGACAAGTTAATATTTTGAAGTGATAAAATTTAATTTATATAAATACGGATTGAAAGACCGACATAAAGTGAAACTTTAATCAGTGGGGCTCCATCCCCCACTGATTATTAGCCCTCGCCAATCGGGCCTTTAGGGACAGTGCCTTTTTTAGCCCTATTCCATGTGAAAACAGAAGGAGAAAATGAGTGGGAGTCTCCTTGTGTTCTTCATAGTCGCAATTTATATGTTGGGAAATCAAAATGCATTTATAAAAAATAAGGAAAGTTTTATTACTTACTTTTTATAAGAAACTATTTTATAATAAAGGAGAGGTGAAACATATGGAGCATAATTCTTGTTTATGTCCAAAGTTTGAGTCGGCTTTTACACTTCTTAGTAAAAAGTGGACGGGTTTAATTATTAAATCTTTGTTAGAA
Organism: Bacillus sp. 95MFCvi2.1; assembly: GCF_000374965.1. Classification (NCBI taxonomy): domain Bacteria; kingdom Bacillati; phylum Bacillota; class Bacilli; order Caryophanales; family Bacillaceae; genus Bacillus; species Bacillus sp. 95MFCvi2.1. The sequence continues at coordinate 218,002 of NZ_KB895693.1, forward strand.
GAGCCGAAGCGATTTAGAGAAATTGCGGATATTATCCCAAATATGAGTGATCGTATGTTGTCAGAGCGTTTAAAAGAATTAGAGAGCGAAGGTGTAGTCGTTCGTAATGTGTATCCAGAAGTACCTGTTAGAATCGAATACGGATTAACAGACAAAGGAAAAGCATTAGAAAGTGTTATGAATGAAGTCCAAAATTGGGCTGAAAAATGGGTGAAATAATAGATTGTTCGATGAATAGAGAGAAAAAAGCACAAGGAGTGTTCCTTGTGTTTTTTTTTATAACAAATGTATGACAATTGTACAAAAAAATAGCGCGATTCCCTTAAGATTCTACAAGAAAATACAGGATTAGAAGGAAAATGTCAGGAAATTACAAACGTAATATTACATTTATTTTACAAAATCGTAACATTGATAAAATATCTCCCGAAATATGGTATAAATTTTAATAGATTATATACGGAAAAGAAAAAAAGAAAGCGGTGTAAAAACAAAATGAAAAAGCTAAAAATGGCATCTTGCGCATTGGCTGCAGGATTTATGATGTTTTCAGTGGTAACACCAAATGTATTTGCGGAAAAGATTGAGGATGTAAAAACACAAATTAATACACAAAATGATACTTTACATAAGCAACAACAAGAACGTGACGAGCTTCAAAAACAAATGAACGATTTAAATAAAACGGTTCAAGATTTAGATACGTCTGTTCAAGAAAATGCAGCAAAACTTGATGAAACAACGAAAAAAGTTGAAGAAACACAAGCATTAATCGAGAAGAAAAATCAAAACATTGCAGATTTACAAACGAAAATTGCAAAACGTGAAGAGTTATTAAGAAAGCGTTTAGTAGCGCTTCAAGAGCAACCAAATACAAACGTTGTAACAGAAGTTGTTGTAAACTCTAAAAACATTGCAGATTTAGTAGATCGTTTAACTTCTGTTTCGAAAATTCTTGAATCTGATGAAGATATCATGACAACACAACAACAAGATCAAGCAACTGTGAAAAAAGATGTTGAAACGGTAAAAGAAAAACAAAAAGAATTAAAAGAAGCGCAAGTAAAAATCGAAACTGCAAAGAAAGAACTTGATGCTGAAAAAGCGAAAAAACAAGAAGCAGTGAACGATTTAAGCGGTAAAATGGATACAGTTGTAAACAGCATGACAAGCACAGAAGGTCAATTAAAAGAGCTTGAAAAGCAAGCATTATACTTACAACAACTAGCTGAAAAAGAAGCACAAGAAAAAGAAGCGCAAGAAAAAGCAGCACAAGAAGCTGCTGCGAAGAAACAAGCAGAGCAAGCTCAGCAACCAGCACCGGCACAACAAACTGCACCAGCAAATAATGGTGGACAAGCTAAGAAAGAAGATGTTAAGCCAGCACCAGCATCAGCACCAGCATCAGCACCGGCTCCAAAACCAGTTCCAGAAACGGGTGTAATTGGAAAAGCAAAAAGTTTAATTGGTATGAAGTATGTATGGGGAAGCTCTTCACCGTCAAACGGCGGATTTGACTGCAGCGGTTTAGTCTCTTATGTGTATGGATTAGGGCATCAAACTACTTCTAGTTTATGGGGTTCTGTACAAAAAATTAGCGCATCTGAAGCGCAACCAGGTGACCTTATCTTCTTGCAAGGTACTTACAGAGCAGGTGTATCACACGTTGGTATTTACATTGGTAATGGCCAAATGATTCATGCTGCGGATGAGAGAACTGGTGTTACGTACGGTAATGTAAATAGCAGTTATAACACAGCTCATTTCTTAGGTTACGGTAGATTATAAGATTTTTAACTAAATAAAACATGTGTATAAAGTCGATAGCTTACTATTTTAAAAGTAGGTTATCGGCTTTTTTGAGTTTTTACGAGAGAAAGAGAAGGGATTATAGTAGAGCTATATAAATATAAATACGCATAGAAAGACCGACATAAAACCATTCCTTTTAGGTGGGAGAGAGTATCCGCTTATGGATAGGAGCGGTCAGTGCTTTTTTTAGCTCCATGCCAAGTGAAAACAGAAGGAGAAAATGAGTGAAGAACTTCTTTTGTTTTCATAACCGCGACTTATATGCTGAAAAATCAAAACGGATTTATATAGGGGGCGTTACTATGCTAGTAGGAAGACAAATGCTACGAGAAGAACTTCCATTTTCGAAAGATGAACTAGATCGTTTGGAAAGACAAGGAGATATTTCTTTGGAAAGAGGTGTAATAAAGAAATCGTCACATTATGTATGTCAGCGCTGCGGAAATGCAGAACCGCGGTTATTTGCATCATTTCTATGTAAACGATGCAACCAAATGTGCACGTATTGCCGAAAGTGCATCACGATGGGGCGAGTGGGAGAATGTACAGTGCTCGTTCGAGATATACGAGATGTAGTATGGGAAAGTTTGCCGAATCCTTTACGGTGGGAGGGCCATTTATCAGCTGGGCAGGAGAGAGCAGCTAGCGAAGTAACAGAAGCAGTACACCAAAAAGAATCTTTTTTTATATGGGCAGTATGTGGAGCTGGTAAGACAGAGATGCTTTTTTATGGTATAGATGAAGCTTTACAAAAAGGCGAGCGGGTTTGTATTGCAACGCCGCGGGCTGATGTGGTGTTAGAGCTCGCACCCCGTTTGCAAACTGTTTTTCCAGATGTACCGATTGCTGCGTTATATGGTGGTAGTTTGGACCGTGAAAAGGAAGCAAGGCTCATCGTTTCTACAACGCACCAGTTGCTTCGTTATTATAGAGCATTTGATGTTATGATTGTGGATGAAATTGATGCTTTTCCATATGCGATGGACAAGATGCTTCATCATGCAGTAGAGCAAGCGAGTAAAGAGCGAGCTGCGCAAATTTATTTAACTGCAACTCCGGAAGAAACATGGAAACGTAAGCTATGGGGTGGTAAACAAAAAGGTGTAATCATTCCGGGGCGTTATCATCGTCAGCCTTTGCCAGTCCCAAGGTTCCGGTGGTGCGGTAATTGGAAAAAGGCGCTAAAACGAAAAGAAATCCCGCATGTTGTTTTTGAATGGCTAAAGTATTATCTCCTTAAACAATCTCCTATTTTTCTATTTGTTCCTCACGTACGTTATATTGATGAAGTAAGTGTATTATTAAAAAAATTAGATGATCGCATTGAAGGTGTTCATGCTGAGGATCCAAAGCGAAAAGAAAAGGTAGCTTCGTTCCGCAAAGGAAATATCCCATTATTAGTAACGACGACGATTTTGGAACGCGGCGTGACGGTAGAGAATTTACAAGTAGCGGTGTTAGGGGCGGAAGAGGTCATTTTTTCGGAAAGTGCACTTGTACAAATTGCTGGCAGGGCCGGCAGAAGTCATCGCAGGCCAGATGGTGATATTCTTTATTTTCATTATGGAAAAACAGAAGCAATGATACGCGCAAAAAAACATATCCAATTTATGAATAAAAAGGCAAAGCAAGAAGGGTTGATACATTAATGCATTGTCTACTTTGTCATGATTTTATTTCAGAAAGCGTTAGCTGGTATTCTTTTTTTATTCAGTCTGACAGGCGGTGTATATGTGAGCGATGTGAACGGAAACTTTCCTATATTATAGGAGAAATTTGTGATGACTGCGGCAGACCATTTGAGTCTCTGTCAGAGGAGTATAGAGAAGGTAACCTTTGCAAGGATTGCGTAAGATGGCAGGAAGAGAGAAAGTTTCTACCTATAAAAAATCGATCTGTGTACGTCTATAATGATTGGATGAAGGAAGTATTAGCTCAGTTTAAATTTCGTGGGGATGCTGAGCTTGTTCGTATTTTTCATGCGCACTTTGTAGCTACATTTCGTAAGTATTTTTCAGACTATCATGCGATGATTCCGATTCCGCTTAGTAAGGAGCGAGAATACGAGCGTGGTTTTAATCAAGCGGAATTGTTAGCATCTTGTTTACCACTTAGTTTTCTACAAACATCTTTAAGTAGAAAAGACACGGAAAAGCAAAGTAAAAAGAAACGTATAGAGAGGCTTTCAGTAGCGAATCCCTTTTATTTTCACAAAGAAGAAATGTTTATTGGGCAGCATCTTTTACTCATTGATGATGTGTATACGACAGGAATTACGGTTAGGCAAGTTGCAAAGTGCCTGTATGATGCAGGTGCTCGAAAAATTTCTAGCCTTACTCTTTGCCGTGGGTAATATATGTATGTCGAAAGATACAATAAAAAGGCGACAAGACTTCTTTGACTTGATATGTTGTCATTCGTTATAGTCAAATTATGGGGTAAATGCCCTTATTTTTAGAGTGAAGGGAATGGAACGAACATGCAAGGAAGAGTAAAGTGGTTTAATGCAGAAAAAGGATTTGGGTTTATCGAGCGTGAAGACGGTGATGATGTTTTTGTTCATTTTTCTGCAATTCAACAGGATGGGTATAAGTCGTTAGAAGAGGGACAAAAAGTAGAATTTGACATTGTAGATGGTGCGCGTGGACCACAAGCAGCGAATGTTGTGAAATTATAATTTCGAACGAAGAGTTTTGTGAGAAACATAGAGCTGGGGTTGTGGCAACGGTTTATATATATTCAATTTGATCTTCCAAAATATAAATTGCGGCTATGAAGAACAGAAGGAGACTTTCACCTATTGTCCCCTTCTGTTTTTTTTGCGTGGCATGGGGAAAAAGTCCTGTCCGCTCTTATGCAAAGACGGACGCTCGTTCTCACCAAAAAGAAATGGTTGTATATGGTTCTTTCAATTTATAACTTTAATTTGATTTCACGGCACATAAATTACGGTTATGAAAGACAAACAGAGACTTCCGCCCATTGTCTCCTTGTGTTCTTACATGGCACGGGGCTAAAAAAAGTCCCTGCCCGCTACTAGCCATGGGCGGATGCTCCCTCCCACCTAAAAGAGATGGTTGTGTTTTCGGTCGGTCTTTCCGTTCAAATGATAAAAATGTTGTCAAAAAGTTGTTTCTTTTCTGTAACGAATTGTCCATACTTATATTCGTTATTTACGATGTTAATAGGGTAAAATGTAAATAGAAACGATGCATCTTTTCTTTTCAACAAAAAACGATAAAAAATTTCAATTTCCCTAACTTTTTCAAAAAAGTTAGCAGGATTTTTTAAGCCATTGTCGAAATTGTATACATAGGCTTGAAAGGAGGAATTCATCTATGAAATTCAACATTCGTGGTGAAAATATTGAAGTAACTCCAGCATTAAAGGAATATGTAGAGAAAAAACTTAGCAAATTAGAGCGTTATTTTGATACATTCCCAGAGGTTAAAGTTAATTTAAAAGTATACTCTGACAAGCAACGTGTCGAGGTAACAATCCCATTTACAGATTTATTACTTCGTGCAGAAGAAACTCATAGCGATATGTACGCTGCAATTGATTTAGTGGTTGATAAAGTTGAGCGACAAATTCGTAAACATAAAACAAAAGTAAATCGTAAATTACGTGAAAAAGGCTCTCCGAAAACTGCATTTATCCTTACAGAGCCAGCGGCAACGTTGGAGGAAGTGAAAGAGGATGAATTAGAGCTTGTACGTACAAAACGATTTGATTTAAAACCAATGGATGTTGAAGAAGCCATTTTACAAATGGATATGTTAGGTCACAACTTCTTCGTCTTCACAAATGCGGATACAAATGAAACTAATGTTGTCTATGGCCGTAAAGATGGAAAATATGGATTAATTGAAACAAAATAATAAGTAAAGAACGCAGCTGTAAAAGGCTGCGTTTTTTTATTGTTTATAAAATGTTTTACGTGTAGACTGATGAAACATATGAAAGTCTTTGAGTTTTCACTCTGTTATTTTTGGGAAGACATACCGCTGTCTCAGAATGGAACAGGAAACAAAGAAGTTTAGTAAAGGATGAAATCGCTATAAAACGCCTATTAATCAAAATTTCAGCTAATTTAGGCTATGCGTTTGGCCAGTTGTTGTCATAGCTATAAAACAAGTGTTACAATTATCATTAGGTTTATACTTTTTTTGTTTTTTTAATTAGGAGAGAAAATGCTAGAAAATAAATTTGCGTTTTATAACGACTGATTAGTGAGCAGAAATATAGAGCACGATCGGAAGTTTTATTTTAATAAAAGAGGAGCGTATTTCCTATGATCGGTATTTTAAAAAAGGTGTTTGATGTAAACCAGCGCCAAATTAAACGTATGCAGAAATCTGTGGATCAAATAGAAGGGTTTGAATCATCGATTCAATCGTTAACTGACGAACAATTAAAAGGGAAAACAATTGAATTTAAAGAGCGTCTTACGAAAGGCGAGACAGTAGACGATTTATTACCAGAAGCTTTTGCGGTTGTTCGTGAAGCAGCGACACGCGTTCTTGGTATGCGCCCCTATCCTGTGCAATTAATGGGTGGTATTGCCTTACATGAAGGGAATATCTCTGAGATGAAAACAGGGGAAGGTAAAACATTAACTTCTACTTTACCGGTTTATTTGAATGCTTTAACAGGTAAAGGTGTTCATGTTGTTACAGTCAATGAATATTTAGCGCAGCGTGACGCAGGGGAAATGGGACAACTACATGAGTTCCTTGGCTTAACAGTAGGAATTAACTTGAATAGCATGTCACGTGAAGAAAAGCAAGCTGCTTACGCTGCTGATATCACATATAGTACAAACAACGAGCTTGGTTTTGACTATTTGCGTGATAACATGGTGCTATATAAAGAGCAACGTGTTCAGCGTCCGCTTCATTTCGCAATCATTGATGAAGTCGATTCCATTTTAGTTGATGAAGCGCGTACGCCGCTTATCATTTCTGGACAAGCACAAAAATCAACAGAACTATATATCTTTGCAAATGCATTTATTCGTACGTTAGAAAATGAAAAAGATTACTCATTTGACGTGAAAACGAAAAATGTCATGTTAACAGAAGACGGGATTACGAGAGCAGAGAAAGCTTTCCATATTGAAAACTTATTTGATTTAAAACACGTTGCACTTCTTCACCATATTAATCAGGCGCTTCGTGCACACGTTGTAATGCACCGCGATACAGATTATGTTGTACAAGAAGGCGAAATTGTAATTGTAGACCAATTCACTGGTCGTCTTATGAAAGGCCGCCGCTATAGTGAAGGTTTACACCAAGCGATTGAAGCAAAAGAAGGCGTAGAAATTCAAAATGAAAGTATGACATTAGCAACCATTACATTCCAAAACTATTTCCGTATGTACGAAAAGTTATCAGGTATGACTGGTACAGCGAAAACGGAAGAAGAGGAATTCCGTAACATTTATAATATGAATGTTATCGTGATACCAACAAACAGACCAGTTGTTCGTGATGACCGTGCCGATTTAATTTTCAAAACGATGGAAGGAAAATTCAATGCGGTTGTTGAGGATATTGTAAAACGCCATAAGCAAGGGCAACCAGTTCTTGTTGGTACAGTTGCAATTGAAACATCTGAACTTATTTCAAACATGTTAACACGTAAAGGTGTACGTCATAACGTCTTGAATGCGAAAAACCATGCGCGTGAAGCAGATATTATTACAGAAGCAGGATTTAAAGGCTCTGTAACGATTGCGACAAACATGGCTGGTCGTGGTACGGATATTAAACTAGGCGAAGGTGTAAAAGAAGCTGGTGGCCTAGCGGTTATCGGTACAGAACGTCATGAAAGTCGTCGTATTGATAATCAGTTACGTGGTCGTTCTGGTCGTCAAGGAGACCCTGGTGTGACGCAGTTCTACTTATCAATGGAAGATGAATTAATGCGCCGCTTCGGTGCAGATAATATGAAAGCGATGATGGATCGCCTTGGTATGGATGATTCACAGCCAATCGAAAGTAAAATGGTATCTCGTGCTGTAGAATCTGCGCAAAAACGTGTAGAAGGAAACAACTACGATGCACGTAAACAGCTCTTGCAGTATGACGATGTACTTCGCCAACAACGTGAAGTAATTTATAAGCAACGTCAAGAAGTAATGGAATCTGAAAACTTACGAGGCATTATCGAAGGTATGATGAAATCTACTGTAGAACGTGCTGTTGCCCTTCATACGCAAGAGGAAATTGAAGAGGATTGGAACATTAAAGGTCTGATTGACTACTTAAATACAAACCTTCTTGAGGAAGGTGATGTTAAGGAAGAAGAATTACGTCGTCTTGCACCAGAAGAAATGAGCGAGCCAATCATTGCAAAATTAATAGAGCGTTATGATGAAAAAGAAAAACTTCTACCAGAAGAACAAATGCGTGAATTTGAAAAGGTTGTTGTATTCCGCGTTGTAGATACAAAATGGATGGATCATATCGATGCGATGGATCATCTTCGTGAAGGTATTCATTTACGTGCTTACGGTCAAATTGACCCGCTTCGTGAATACCAAATGGAAGGATTCGCAATGTTTGAATCCATGATCGCTTCCATTGAAGAAGAGGTTTCTCGTTACATTATGAAAGCAGAAATCGAACAAAACTTAGAGCGCCAAGAAGTAGCTCAAGGTGAAGCAGTTCATCCGAAAGATGACGGTGAAGAAGTGAAAAAGAAACCAGTCGTAAAAGGTGAACAAGTAGGACGTAACAACCTATGCAAATGTGGCAGTGGTAAGAAATATAAAAACTGCTGTGGTATTGGGAAATAAGGAAAAGTGGCGCCGACTGTTCAGCCCCGTTAGCTAAGGTTCTTTCTTGTGGGGAAGGTTCTTAGACATGAGGGGCTAGGAGGCAGAACTGGATCAAAAGAAAAGCGGAAGCGGCTCGTTCAGAATATCAGGCGCTCCAAATCGATCTTACACGAAATTTTATTTTCAAAATGGAAAAGTTTTAAAAATATCCATATAATAAAAAGGGACAAACTCTCTCTGTAATAAGCGGAGGGAGTTTCCCTTGTTTTATATAAAAGCGATAGCAATTACATAGAGGTGAAGAGCATGGAATTAGTAGAAATTAGGCAAGAATTAGAGAAAATGGCTAAGAGATTAGCGGCTTTTAGGGGGTCTCTTTGACCTTCCTACAAAGGAAAAACGCATTGCAGAATTAGAAGAAACAATGATGGGTGCAGGCTTTTGGGATGATCAACAAGGCGCACAAACTGTAATTAATGAAGCGAATGCGTTAAAAGAAATGGTTGGGAAGTTTCGTCAGTTAGATGAAACATTCGAAAATTTAGAAGTGACACATGAACTTTTAAAAGAAGAATATGATGAAGATTTACATGAGGAATTAGAATCTGAAGTGAAATCTTTAGTTCGAGAAATGAATGAGTACGAGCTTCAGCTATTATTAAGCGATCCTTATGATAAAAATAATGCAATTTTAGAACTACATCCAGGTGCTGGTGGAACAGAATCACAAGACTGGGGTTCTATGCTATTACGTATGTATACACGCTGGGCTGAAAAACGCGGGTTTAAAGTAGATACAGTCGATTATTTACCAGGCGATGAAGCAGGAATCAAAAGCGTAACATTGTTAATTAAAGGTCATAACGCTTACGGTTACTTGAAAGCAGAGAAAGGTGTACATCGTCTTGTACGTATTTCACCGTTTGACTCTTCAGGCCGTCGTCATACATCGTTCGTATCTTGTGAAGTTGTACCTGAATTTAATGATGATATCGAGATTGAAGTGCGTACGGAAGATTTAAAAATAGATACGTACCGTGCAAGTGGTGCGGGTGGACAGCACATTAATACGACGGATTCAGCGGTTCGTATTACACATACGCCAACGAATACGGTTGTAACATGTCAATCCGAGCGTTCGCAAATTAAAAACCGTGAACATGCGATGAAAATGTTAAAGGCGAAATTATATCAAAAGAAATTAGAAGAACAGCAAGCGCAGTTAAATGAAATTCGTGGTGAACAAAAAGAAATTGGCTGGGGTAGCCAAATTCGTTCTTACGTATTCCACCCATACTCTCTAGTGAAAGACCACCGTACAAATACGGAAGTTGGTAATGTACAAGCGGTTATGGATGGAGAAATTGATCCGTTTATTGATGCATATTTACGCTCTCGTATTTCTTAAGAAAAAAAGCCAACGGACTGTTGGCCTATCGTTGAGGAGATAGAGGGGAATAATGAGGTACATCTTGTCTATATTGATAAGAGAAGGAGGAAGAGGAGTTGGGTGACAACTTCTCTTTTTGATGAGCTTGGTTTTATGATACAAGGTCGTATATTGTTTTGTAAAAAGTAAAAAATATTAAGAAGCAAGCTATAAATGATAAGGAAGCCGTATAGAATTTTTCCTTTTCTGTTTTGTAAAAACAGTATCTTTATAGTAATTTACATTTGTTCACAGAATTGAAACAATTGGTGAAAGCTTTATATGAGTAGGGTTCTCATCCCTTTTGTAAAAAATATCCTATGGAGGTTGGTTTTTCTATAAGGGGATAATTATTATAATGGCAAGTGAGAGCTATGTGAAAGTATGGCTATATCAATAATAAGAAGGATATCAACAATGGGGAGCGATATAAGTGAAAAAGAAATTGTTGGCTATTGCATTAGGAACATCATTAGCTTTTACTATAGGAGCATGTGGAAAGAAAGAAGAAAATAAATCTTCTAATCAATCTGCAAGTACAGATAGTGCAGAGCAAATTTTCAAAAAAAGTTGTGCAGGTTGTCATGCTAGCGACTTATCTGGTGCAACTGGACCTGATTTACGAAAAGTAGGCGGTAAATACGACGCGGCGGAGATTGAAAATATTATCAAAAAAGGACGCGGTTCAATGCCAGCGGAACTTATTCAAGGTGAGGATGCAAAAAAAGTATCAGAGTGGTTAGCAGAACATAAGTAAGAAAAGCGGAAGTGGCTTGTTTAAAATCGTAGGACGTTGGAACCCCCGACAGAGAGGCATTTTTTGTCTCGTCCGAGGGAGTGAAACGGCCGGAGATTTTAGCCACTGCAGCTAGACAAAAGAAAAGCGGAAGTGGCTTGTTTAGAATAGAAGGAAGAAGCAAAGCCACTGAGCATTCTAGCCGCTAAAGCTAGAACGTAAAAAAAGTGAAGCTGACTGTTTAGCAGTGTTGGCTAAGGGGCTTTTTTGTGTGGAAGGTTCTTAGACATGATGGGCTAAACAGTCAGTTTTTTGGGCTATTTTATAAAAGGCTAGACTTATAAGATGATTCATAAAATGATATAGACTTGTTTATGATATATATGTATCTATTTTGATTTTAAAATAGATAAACTGCTGCTATGAAGAACAAAAGGTGACCTGTACTCGTTTTCTCTCTTTGTTTTAACTTGGCATGGGGTAGGAAAAGGATCTGACTGCTTCTATGCATGGCTGGATGATCTCTCCCATCTAAAAAAGAAAGGGTTTATGTTTGTTTTTTCAATTTGTACTTATATAGTTAGGAATTAACCTTTTATCGAGGAAAGGGAGCTTTGAATAACTGCTTTTTCTTGTTTCTTTTTGCGCTGTAACATAACTGTAACAAAATTGTATCCGAATTGGAAACCTAATGATGTTACAATGTAGTTTGTAGAATTTTGCTGAAACATGTACATAAGCAACAGTGATAGACTGAAACTGCTGTTACTGTTATTTGAAACAACAGAAATACTTTAATAGGTTTGTAGTACAGCAGAGTGTAAGTAAGAGTGGGAGCTTTTGCTTTCATATTCAGATAGACAGAAAAAGTATGTCGAAAAAAATCATTAAGTATTGGGTGATAAATAATGATAAAAATGACGAATGTTTATAAGGAGTATCCAAATGGTATGAAAGCCATCGATGGACTCACAGTTAGCATTAAGCAGGGTGAATTTGTATACGTAGTTGGACCGAGTGGAGCCGGAAAATCTACATTTATTAAGATGATGTATCGTGAAGAAAAACCAACAACAGGATCTATCAATGTGAATGGACTTGTAATTGAAACGTTAGCAGAGCGAGATGTACCATATTTTCGCCGTCAGCTAGGCGTAATTTTCCAAGACTTTAAATTGCTACCTAAATTAACGGTATATGAGAATGTAGCGTTTGCTTTAGAAGTAATTGAAGAAGAGCCTGATGCAATTCGTGAGCGTGTTACTGAAGTACTGGGTCTTGTAAGCCTTGAAGATCGTGCGGACGCACTTCCAACTGAACTTTCAGGTGGAGAACAACAGCGTGTGGCGATTGCAAGGGCGATTGTAAATAAGCCAAAAGTTGTGATTGCCGATGAGCCGACAGGAAACTTAGATATTGATACGGCACTTGATATTATGAGTATCTTTAAACGTATTAATGAGCGCGGTACAACAATTGTTATGGCAACACATAACGCAGATATCGTAAATACAATTCGTCATCGCGTAATTGCGATTGAAGGCGGAAAAATTGTTCGAGATGAGATTGAGGGAGGATACGGATATGAAGACTAAAACCCTTAGTCGGCATTTACGAGAAGGTGTAAAAAATCTATCCCGTAACGGATGGATGACGTTTGCTTCTGTAAGTGCAGTAACAGTTACATTATTACTTGTAGGTGTCTTTTTAACAGCGATTATGAATATGAACCACTTTGCAACGAAAGTGGAGCAAGATGTAGAAATTCGTGTACACATTGATCCAGCGGCGAAAGAAGCGGATCAAAAGAAATTGGAAAAAGATCTTAGCAAAATTGCAAAAGTGGATTCTGTTAAATATTCTTCTAAAGAAGAAGAGTTAAAACGTTTGATTAAAAGCTTAGGTGACAGCGGAAAAACGTTTGAGTTATTTGAGCAAGATAATCCACTTAAAAACGTATTTATTGTAAAGGCGAAAGAACCAACAGATACAGCTACAATTGCGAAAAAAGTTGAAAAAATGCAGTTTGTAAGTACAGTTCAATATGGTAAAGGCCAAGTTGAAAAATTATTTGATACAGTGAACACAGGCCGTAATATTGGGATTTTGTTAATTGCTGGTCTATTATTCACAGCAATGTTCTTAATCTCTAATACAATCAAAATTACAATTTATGCACGAAGCACGGAGATTGAAATTATGAAACTTGTAGGTGCGACAAACTGGTTTATCCGTTGGCCTTTCTTATTAGAAGGTTTATTCTTAGGTGTACTTGGTTCAATTCTCCCAATTGTTGTAATTTTATCTACTTATAATTCGCTTCAAGGTATGTTTAACCAGAAGCTTGGAGGAACGATTTTCGAACTTCTTCCATATAGTCCGTTTGTATTCCAACTTTCCGGTTTATTAGTGTTAATTGGTGCATTAATCGGTATGTGGGGAAGCGTAATGTCAATTCGTCGCTTCTTAAAAGTATAAAAAGTTGCAAACATAATTCGTACAAGCTTATCATATAGTAGAAATAGGTAAAGGCATCACACAATGTGTGATGCCTTTTGCTACACCACCTGTGTGTTCTGGAAAGGGGAATTCCGCATTGAAACGTAGAGTTGCGATTATTGGAATGATTGTTGCATTTTTAATTGGTGCTGGCGGAATGTTTGCAGGTATGTATATGTTTGGAATCAATCCATCATATATGGCGCAAACAATTACAGGCGATAGTGCCAGCACGAAACAAGGGGATTTAGCTAAAATTAATGAGGCGTATGCACTGATTGATTCGCGTTATGTGGAAGACGTGAAGGATGAAAAGCTTGTTGAGGGTGCGATACAGGGTATGTTGTCGACGCTGAAGGACCCTTATTCCACGTATATGGATAAGGAAACAGCGAAGCAATTTACAGAGTCGCTTGATCCGGAGCTTGAAGGTATTGGTGCTGAGGTGAACAAAACGGATGGAAAACTGATCATTGTCTCTCCGATTAAAGGGTCACCAGCAGAAAAAGCAGGCATTAAGCCAAATGATCAAATTTTATCAGTAAATGGAAACAGTGTAAAAGATTTATCACGTGAAGAAGCGGTCTTAAAGATTCGTGGTAAACAAGGAACGGACGTTACGCTTGAGATAAAGCGTTCAGGAGTAGCAGATCCACTAGAATTTAAAATTAAACGTGAAAAAATTCCGATTTTTACTGTGTTTAGTTCTGTAAAGAAAGAGAAGGAGAAAAATATTGGTTATATCCAAATTACATCTTTCTCTGAAAATACAGCGAAAGAATTTAGAGATCAATTAAAAGAACTTGAAAAGAAAGATATAAAAGGCCTTGTCATTGATGTACGTGGTAATCCAGGAGGTTACTTAAATAGCGTACAAGATATTTTAGGATTAATTATGACGGACAAAAAGCCAATGATGCAAGTTGAACAACGAAATGGTGAGAAAAAGAAATTCTCAACTGCATTAAAAGAGAGAAAATCATATCCGATTTCAGTATTAATTGATAAAGGAAGTGCATCGGCTTCAGAAATTTTAGCAGGTGCATTAAAAGAGGGTGAAGGATATGATTTAGTTGGTGAAAAAACATTTGGAAAAGGTACTGTTCAGCAAGCTGTTCCGTTTAAAGATGGCAGCAATATTAAACTGACAATGTTTAAATGGCTTACACCAGATGGCAATTGGATTCATAAGAAAGGAATTGCCCCAACGGTGGAAGTGAAACAGCCAGATTATTATCATGCAACGCCAATTCAAATTGAGAAAACACTTTCTTATAATTCAAATGATGTACAAGTGAAGCATGCGCAAGAAATGCTGAAAAGTTTAGGATATGTACCTGGACGTGAGGATGGATACTTTAGTAAGGAAACAGAGTCGGCTTTAAAAGCATTCCAAAATGCAAATGAAATGGAAATGACAGGTCAGCTTGATAAGAAGACAGCTGAAGCGATTCAAAATAAAATCATTGAAAAGATTCGCTCTGGTGAAAATGATCTGCAATTGCAGGCAGCATTAAAATTAATAGCAAAATAAGGAAAAATACAGGCATATTATTGCCTGTATTTTTTTGTATGTGTTTATCCCGCTACTTATGAACGGTAACACTTCTATCTCAAAATTTAGAAAAAGAAAAGAAGGTAGATGGGGGATGGAGAAAACGCCACTGATTAAAGTTTCACTTTATGATAAGATAAAAAGAAAGAATAAATGGTGGTGAAGCGATTCGTGGAGGCGTGGTCTTTTGAGATAATGCGAGCAGTTGGGCGTTTTTTCTTACACCCTGCTGTCTATGTATTTTTGATAAGTAGCATTTTTGTTGGATACTTACGTATATTACGAGAACGAAAAGATTTTTCTTTTAAAGTATATGATATTTGGTTTGAACTACGAACATCCTTATTTTCAGGAGTTGGATATGGATTCGTTGTATCCATCATAACAGTTGGAGCCGGACTAGTTATGTCGCAAGCAAGTATATGGATGATTTTAATTTGGACACTAGTATTTGGACTAGCTGCTCAATATAGATATTTATCTTCTGCTTACACATTTGGCGTGGCGATTGTAGCAGCTTTATTATCTTCTAAACTTCCAATCTCTTTCTTACAGCTTGGAGAAGGAGAAGAGAGTACCATTGCATCACTTGCCATTTTACTTGGCTTGATGTTAGTAGTAGAAGGATTATTAATTTCGAAAAATGCGGTGCGGCATTCAACGCCTAAAATGCGTAAAGGAAAGCGCGGTTTAAATATTGGACTACATGAATCAAAGCGTTTATGGCTCGTTCCGATTTTTATTCTTGTGCCGGGAGATGCTGTTACACAATTTGTTTCGTGGTGGCCGGTCATTTCTGTTGGTTCACAAACGTATTCCTTACTCCTTGTACCGTTTTTAATTGGCTTTATGCGAACAATTAGAAGTGAGGAACCGACAGAAGCATTATTATTTACAGGAAGACGTATATTTGGTTTAGCGACCCTTGTTCTTGTTTTAGGAGTGATCAGTTATTGGTGGCCTGTTGTAGCTATTCTTGCGATGGGAGTCGCGATGCTTGGTCGCTTTACTATTGCGATGCGGGAACGTATAGCTGATGAAACGTGCCCAGCATATTTTGCAGCGCGCGACGATGGATTAGTTGTATTAGGTATAATTCCGAATACAGTCGGTGTAGAAATGAATCTGAAGCCCGGAGAGGTTATTACGAAAGTAAACGGTGTAATTCCTAAAAGTGCAGAAGAGTTTTATGATGCGCTTCAGTCCAAGACGACAGGGGCATTTTGTAAGTTAGAAGTACTTGATACAAAAGGCGAGCTCCGCCTTGCTCAAACGGCACTATATGCAGATGGACATCATGAATTGGGAATTGTGTTTGTAGAACAGAATCATAAGTGGGATACGGAAGCAGTGTAATTTAAAAGGCCTTGTATATGTAATTTTAACAGAATTAGCGTACCATATAGGTAGGTAAGAAAAAGATACATATATAGGAGGCTGTAAAAAATGATCGTAACAACAACTTCTGTTATTCAAGGGAAAGAAATTATCGAGTACATTGATATCGTAAACGGTGAAGCAATTATGGGTGCAAATATCGTCCGCGACTTATTTGCTTCTGTTCGTGACATTGTCGGTGGCCGTTCAGGTGCATATGAAAGTAAATTAAAAGAAGCACGTGATATTGCGATGGAAGAGATGAAATCTCTTGCGAAGCAAAAAGGTGCAAACGCGATTGTTGGCATTGACGTAGACTATGAGGTAGTTCGCGAAGGGATGTTAATGGTTGCGGTAAGTGGAACAGCTGTCCGTGTGTAGAATATAAAGAAAGAAGCCGTGCTTAATGCACGGCTTTTTGTATGCTTGCTTATGTCGTATATTGTCGAAGTGCCGATATATTTGCAGCATCCTAGCATGTCGAATCATCGATATTTCTTGGGAAATGGCAGCGGCCTCGTCGAGATATAGGGAAGACATTAGAGTGCTTCCTTACAATTCCTGATTTTCTCCAATAACTGCTCATATTCTTGTTCAAGAATTGTAACATCATCCTGTCAATCAGGCATCGAAATCCGGCTGATGATTTCTGTTAATTTTGTTTGCAATCGTAACAGTTCTTGCTCGGTAGTGTTTACAGAAGCTTGTTCTGTTCGATTCATATATGGAAGCTTCCTGCTCAAGAGCATGAGCGATCTTTAAGCGCATTCGTTCACCGCCGCTCATTGCACCTGAAACGTTTGAAATGTTCCACTTTCTTTTTGCAAAAGTGGAAGTATCCTCCAATGTTTTCTCGCTAAATTGAGGGATAATGGCGATCGAACCATAATGCGAGACAGAACCTTCGTCCGGCTCTATTTCTTTGCTTAATATTTGTAGTAGCGTAGATTTTCGGGCTCCATTGACTCCGACAATGTCGATGCGGTCATTTCCTTGAATTTCAAGCGATTGTACTGTAAATATAGTGCGGTCACCAAAGTTTTTTTCAATATTGCGTGCGAATAAAATGGTCATAAAAAAACCTCCCTAGTTTCACTAGAGAGGATAGACGTCACCCATAGATGTAAAAAAGTGTGCAGAAATAAGCGATGCACATATTTTTACACGATCGCGATAAAAGAAAGTATCGACAAATGGACAGACTAATCCTCTTCTAGTTTTCATCATTTTGTTTCACTATGCGTGATGGATGAATAAATAAGAGAATTAGAACTTCATTGGCCGGATTACCTTCCTTTCATAATGTTATTTTTATTGTAGCGTATACAAAGAGATTTGGCAAACTAGTTTCTGGTTATTATTTCCGGAATTGTTCATTGTATAGTTTCGCTTTTGCTAATACTTCTTTATCGTTTGAAATTTCATCCGGTGCATTAGCATCACCGATAATGTAGCCTTCAAAAGAAGAACCGGTAAAATCAAAGATGTATTGAAATTGTGCGATAAGTGGTAATGCTTTTAACTTTGGATTATCTCCACCAACAATGACAACGTACATCTTTTTTTCTTTCATCTTTTCTTTAAAATGAAGGGATCTATCACGTAAACTTTGTGACCAGCGATCAACAAAGTTTTTCATATGTCCGCTCATCCCATACCAATATAGAGGTGTAGCGAAAATAATTGTGTCGTGTTCTAGCATTTGCTCAATTAGGTTTTGGTAATCATCATCTACTGGTTGAAATCCTTCTGCTTCATGACGTTGGTCTGTGATAGGATGAACGGTATGATTTCGTAAATAAACTTGTTCTGCATCGATACCATCAATCATCATGTGTGTAAGGGCTTCTGTATTTCCATTTGAACGGGAGCTTCCGTGTATAACGAACATATGCAATCATTCCTTTTTCTTCGTTTTTTTTAGGAGTGAAACATGCTTCTGTAAATTCGCTTGAATATTGGAGAGCAGTGAAATTTGCTTTGTTACCTCAGCCAGCTTTTCTTCGTAAAGTGTAAGAATACTACTGCATGGATTTTCGTATAATTGTGGTTCAATTTCTAAGCAGCGCAGCATTCTTGCAGTTTCTTCTAAATTTAAGCCAAGCTGTAAGTACATCTGAATGAGGTCAACTTTTCTGGTGGCACTTACCTCAAAATCACGATAGCCATTTGTAAGGCGTTTCGAAGGAAGCAACCCTTTTTCTTCATAATGCCTTAATGAACGTTCACTGACGCCAGTTCGCTTTGATAATTCTCCAATTCGCACTGCATTTCACTCCTTTCGTATATATTGTAAACCTTCACACTAATGTGAAGGTCAACTCTGTTTTTGTGCAAATGAATGAACGTGGTCTAAAAAGACTTGAATGGCTTTGGAAGGAATAAAGTATTTGCCACGAACGATAGAGAAAGGACGGATGAGTTTTTCATTTGGAACTTCGACATGGAAAAGTTCTTTTGCTTGTAGCTCTTTCCTTACGGTCCAGTCAGAAAGGATTGCAATGCCGAGCCCAGCAGCAACGGCTTCTTTTACGCTTTGAATGCTGCTAAATGTAAAGAAACGCTTCATTTTTAAATGGTGCTGATGGATAAAACGATCGCTATAGGCGCGTGTTCCAGATCCCATCTCCCTGAGAATCCATACTTGATCTTGAAGTGAAGCTTCGTTAATTGCATGTGCACCCAGAAGAGGATGTTTTGGTGGAACGACTAGTTTCATTTCATCTTTCATAAAAGTCTCTACATCTATATCAGTGTATACGACTTGACCCTCTACTAAGCCAATATCGATTTGGTTGGAACGAATGCTTTGGAGAACTTCTTCTGTGTTGGAGATAAACGTGTGTACTTCCACACGCGGATTTTCATTGGCGTAGCGTGCTAATATTTTTGGGAGTAAATATTCACCAATTGTAAAACTTGCCCCGATGCGCAGTGTACCTGTAACAACGTTATGTAGTTCGTTAATTTCTTGTTTTGCTTCTTCATAAAGGGATAGCATTTGCTTCGCATGTATGTATAGAATATTGCCAGCTTCCGTAACTTGGACGTGTTTTGGAGAACGCTGAATGAGCGTAGTGCCAAATTCGTTTTCTAAATTGCGAATATGCATGCTGACGCCAGGCTGAGAGAGATTGAGCAATTCTGCCGCACGAGAGAAATGCTTTTGTTCTACGACGGTCACAAATATTTTTAAAATATCGACGTTCATGATGTTTGCTCCTTTGCTCTTTTGTTATTGATCTAGAGATTAGCTTCGGCTTTTCTATTGTCTAGCTCCGGCAGCTAAAATCTCCGGTCGTTTCGTCCCCTCGGACGAGGCAAAAAGTGCCTCGTCCGAGGGGGCTCCAACGCTCTGCGATTTTGAACGAGCCGCCTCCATTTTTTTAGTTTATCATAAGTTTTTCTGATGGTTGAGATTGAATATTGGTATTAAACTTATTATTGGAATGCTTTTATAATGGAAGTATAAGAAACATGCATGTTTTAATACGATTATTGGAGTGATCCAAAGTGGAACAAACACTTGTTATACAAAAGAAGAAGCGTCTCGGTTTTTCACAGGGGATTGGGATTACATTGTTGATTGCGATTAGCGCGAAATATTTAGCGGAGCTTCCATTTTTAAATATTATGGGCCAATTAGTTATCGCTATTCTAATTGGAATGATTTGGAGAGCTACAATTGGTGTTCCAAGCGAAGCGATAGCGGGAACGAATTTTGCGAGTAAGAAGTTACTTCGCTTCGGAATTATTTTGCTAGGTATGCGATTAAATCTTGTTGATATTGCAAAGGCTGGGCCAAAGGTGCTAGTTATTGCAGCGATTGTCATTGCTTTTACACTTGTTGTTGTATACGCATTAACACGTGTTTTTAAAGTAGATAAAACACTTGGGATTTTAACAGCATGCGGGACGGCAATTTGCGGCGCGGCCGCGGTCGTGGCAATTGCACCGCAAGTGAAAGCGAAGGACGATGAAACAGCGGTCGGTGCAGCGATTATTGCTATTTTAGGTACAATTTTTACGTTGATTTATACTTTATTATACCCAGTTCTTGGATTATCCCCGTATGGTTACGGTGTATTTTCTGGAGCGACGCTGCATGAGATTGCACATGTCATCGCTGCTGCGGCGCCAGGTGGAAGCGCGTCTGTTGATATTGCGGTTATTGTAAAATTAACGCGTGTTGCCATGCTTGTACCAGTAGCGATTTTAATTGGCTTATGGTTTAAGCGTAGTGAGGGAAATGGGCAAAAAGGCTCTTGGCGTGATATTCCGATTCCGTGGTTTATCTTAGGGTTCTTGGCAATGAGTGCATTTCATTCATTAGGTGTTATACCGGAAGTGGTAGCAGGCTATATCGTAATCCTTGCTTATATGCTCATTGCGATGGCAATGGCGGGACTTGGTTTAAATGTAGAATTTACGACATTC
The DNA here is from genome assembly GCF_000374965.1 of Bacillus sp. 95MFCvi2.1. NCBI lineage: Bacteria > Bacillati > Bacillota > Bacilli > Caryophanales > Bacillaceae > Bacillus > Bacillus sp. 95MFCvi2.1. Next base: position 238,634 of record NZ_KB895693.1, read on the forward strand.
CGTAAATTAGGAAGTAGAGCATTTGTAGCTGGATTGGTAGGATCTGTTTGCCTTTCTGTTCTTGGGTATATTCTCGTATATGCGTTAGGCTTTATGTAAGGTAACCAAAAGAGACATAGTGAATATGTCTCTTTTTTGAATTTTTTTACAAAAACACTTGAAAGTTACGTTACGTCATCTTTTATAATGAAAGAGGAAAGGGTGATGGAAATGATCTCGATTCAAGAACTTACAAAGGAAACAGAAGTTACGGTAAGAACACTTCGTTATTATGATCAAATTGATTTGTTGAAACCAAGCGGGAAAACAGAAGGTGGACACCGTTTATATAGTGAAGGGGACGTCATTCGTTTGCAACAAATTTTATTTTTAAAAGAAATGGGTTTCTCGTTAAAAGAGATTATGAATATACTAATGACAGATGAATTTAGCTTAAGAGAATCATTGGAAAAACAGCTTGAGTTTGTACAAGAAGAGCAGAAAAAGTTTAATCGGATGGAACGGATTTTACAAGCTGTTGTGTATTCGGCTGAGTTAGAGGGAGAGTTAGATTGGAGAATTATGTTCGAACTTATTCAACTTTCGAGGCAGTCTCCTCGTATACGTGAAATATTTCAAAAGCAAGTGTTTTCAGAGGGTGAGCAAAAACTTCTTCGCAATTTGCCAAATATGAGCGAGGAGGATGAGAATGTTCAAGAATGGGTAGATGTGTTAAAACAGTTACGCAGCTTTATGAAAGAAGGGAAGGATGCATCTCATGATGCCGTGCAAGAAACTATAAAAAAGCTAATGGCTAAGTGTTTGGAGATGGCAAATGGGGATGAAGCATTTCTAGATAAATTATGGGAAGTACGAAAGTCAAAAGAAGACTCGCAGAAGATGAATATGTATCCAATTGAAGAGGAGCTTCTAGTGTATATGGATGAGGCTTTTCGTATATATGATGAGAAGGAGCGCGGAAAATGAGTATACTTGCAGAGTATCGTTGGTATTTCTTAATTGGTGCAGAAATTGTGTTTTGGATATCAGCAATTGGTTTCTTTTTACTTCGTTACGGATTTCGATTACGGAAAGCTAGTTTCATTGCTGGCATTGTGTTACTTCTCAATGAAGTTTTTATTTTAGCTTTAGGTGTCATGGATTATTATGAAACTGGTAAGTTTTCTAACTTTCAAATCATTACATTAGTGATATTGCTATATGCACTCTTTTATGGGAAAAAAGATTTAAAGAAATTAGATATACGTGTACAGAAACTCGTTGCAAGGTGGCGGAATGAACCACTTACACATATAGAAGAACCACTAGAGCTAACAGGCTGGGCTTACACAAAGCAGGAGATTGGAGAATGGAGTTTACATCTCGTTTTGTTTATCGTTGTTCATATTGTCTTTTTCTTTATGTATGGATTCGTGCCGATTGAACAGTGGGGAAATTGGCTTGAAAAAGGAATTGTGTTAAATGAGGCAGCCAGCCGTGTGAGTCAAGTTTGGGGAATTGTATTTTTAGTTGATACGGTAATTACATTTTCATATGTGTTTTTTCCAAAAAAAGAAAAAAAGCTGCTGTCCTAATGGGACAACAGCTTTTTCATTATGCAACGTCTTCTTTTTGTTTATTTTGTAGCGTACTATTTTTGTAACCGTAACTGAAGTAGACAACAAGTCCAATTACAAGCCATACTGCAAAGCCAATCCATGTTGTTGCTGGGAGCTGCAATGCTAGGTATCCACAGAATAGAACAGCTAAAGCAGGAATCCATGGTACTAATGGTACTTTAAAAGCACGCGGTAGTTCTGGTTGTTTTTTGCGTAAGATGATTACCCCAATGGATACAACGATGAATGCGAATAGTGTACCGATATTTGTTAATTCTGCTAGTTTGTTTAAAGGAATGAAACCAGCAAAGAAAGCAACCATAGTTGCAGTAATCCAACTATTGATAACAGGTGTTTTTGTTTTCTTGTTCACGCGAGAAAGTACTTTTGGTAGTAAGCCATCGCGGCTAATTGCGTAAAATAAACGTGTTTGTCCATATAACATAACGAGTAATACAGTTGTAATTCCAGTAATTGCTCCTAAAGAAATGAAACCTGCGATCCAATCTTGTTGGATGTATTGTAGTGCAAATGCAACAGGGTTTTTAACACCTAACTGATCGTAAGGCACAATTCCAGTTAAAATTAATGAAACAACGATATATAAAATTGTACAGATTGTTAAAGAAGCAATAATGCCGATTGGCATGTTACGCTGTGGGTTTTTCACTTCTTCAGCAGCTGTTGATACAGCGTCAAATCCGATGTAAGCAAAGAATACAGTTGCAGCTCCAGTTGTTACGCCAGAGAAGCCGAACGGCATAAATGGTGTCCAGTTTTCAGGTTTGACATAGAAAGCGCCAACACCGATAAATAGTAAGACAACAAAGAGTTTGATAGCTACCATGATCGCATTAAAGCGAGCTGATTTTTTTGCTCCTCTTGTTAACAACAATGTCATTAGAAAGATAATACAGATTGCCGGTAAGTCTACGTATGTTCCAGCTTCAGGATTATATGCGCTTGTTAAAGCGGTAGGTAATGTAATCCCGAATCCACTTAATAATCCTTGGAAATATCCTGACCAACCAGAGGCAACAGCTGAGGAAGCTAAGCCGTATTCTAAAATTAAATCCCACCCTAAAATCCAGGCGATTAATTCTCCAAATGTTGCATAGCTATAAGTGTATGCACTACCAGATACCGGTACAGTTGATGCGAATTCAGAATAACATAGTGCTGCAAATACACAGGCTAATCCGGATAAAATAAACGATAGAATAAGTGCTGGTCCTGCATGTTCTGCTGCGGCAACACCAGTAAGAACGAAAATGCCTGTTCCAATAATGGCGCCGACCCCGAGCATTGTGAGATCAAATGCACCGAGTTCTTTCTTTAAAGATGCCCCTTTTTGTTCTGCCTGTGCTAATAATGCTGAAATGGATTTTTTCCGAAATAGATTCATATAGATCCCTCACTCCTTAGTTGTTATAATATTCTGAAAAATATTCCCGTTTTGTCGTATCGTGTCGAATCTTTGTAGTTCGTATTCTAAAGTAAAATAATATTTTTGTAAATATTTATTTTTTAGAAAATTCTACCTATTAATATTGTTCTTCTAGTTAATCTCGTGTTGAATGATAGTATAAAGCCAAAACAAGCTGGAGAGGATTTAATATGAGAAAAGGAATTGCCTCATTGTGTTTTCTATTTTGTATTGGAAGCTTAGTAGCATGTTCACAATCGGGCGGTAAAATTGATGAGAATAATGATGTGATTGCAAAAGGACATAAAATTTCTAATTTACATAAATTTGAGAAGTTCTTCATGAATGTTGAAAAAGGTAGAGCGGATAAAATATGCATTGTGAATTATACACATGAAGGAGATCCAATCTTTCAAACCCTAGAATATCTTGGGAGAGAAATCAGCTATAAGGTAGATAATTCTTATGATAAATTTGCTGGTAAAGATAAAGGGATTTACTCCGATACTTGTAAAAAGATAATGAAAGATACTCGTGAAGATATAAGGTATACGCTACATGATTGTGTGAAAGAAACAGGTCATAATGGATATGACCTGTTACGTATATCGGCAAAATAAATGGGATTAAAAAAGGAAGGGGCTTATAAAAAGAAGAAACCTTCCTTTTGCTATGTTTATCCCGCATTAATGGGCAGTAAGCCTCCCATCTCAAGATTCAGAGAGAAACGAGGAACAACTGCCCGTAAAAGACAGATTTATTAACCATCAGTGGAGATGAAGAAAACCCCTACTGATGGAAGTTTCACTTTATATTGTCGAAAACTTTACCGAATATCTGTTCGTTTTCTTGGTTTTTTCATGGGCATTCGTGGTAAAATGAGAATACAGATTTTTTACGAGGAGGTCGGTTTTGTTTGGAACATCAATTTGAGATTGTCTCAGAATATTCCCCGCAAGGTGATCAGCCAAGAGCGATACAGCAGCTGGTAGCGGGGATTAATAATGGTAAGAAACATCAAGTGTTGCTTGGAGCGACAGGAACGGGAAAGACATTTACGATTTCGAATGTTATTAAAGAAGTGAAGAAGCCAACGCTTGTAATGGCTCATAATAAAACATTAGCAGGACAACTGTATAGTGAACTCAAAGATTTCTTTCCGAACAATGCTGTTGAGTATTTTGTGAGTTATTACGATTATTATCAACCGGAAGCGTATGTACCACAAACCGATACGTTTATTGAAAAAGATGCACAAATCAATGATGAGATTGATAAATTACGTCACTCAGCGACATCAGCTTTATTTGAACGAGATGATGTCATTATTGTAGCAAGTGTTTCTTGTATTTACGGCTTAGGTTCGCCAGAAGAATACCGTGAACTTGTGGTTTCTTTGCGCGTTGGTATGGAAAAGGACCGTAATCAATTGCTTCGTGAACTTGTTGATGTGCAGTACGGTCGTAATGATATTGATTTTAAACGCGGAACATTTCGAGTGCGCGGAGATGTAGTTGAGATTTTCCCAGCATCGCTTGATGAACATTGTATTCGGATTGAGTTTTTTGGCGATGAGATTGATCGTATCCGTGAAGTGAATGCCTTAACAGGTGAAGTATTAGCAGAACGTGAACATGTAGCAATCTTTCCGGCATCTCACTTCGTTACACGTGAAGAAAAAATGAAAGTTGCCATTGAAAATATTGAAAAAGAATTAGAAGAACGTTTAAAAGAATTAAATGATAACGGTAAATTGTTAGAAGCCCAGCGTATTGAGCAGCGAACTCGTTACGATTTAGAAATGATGCGAGAGATGGGATTTTGTTCGGGGATTGAAAACTACTCCCGTCATTTGACGCTCCGTCCAGCTGGTTCAACACCATATACATTAATAGATTATTTCCCTAAAGATTTCCTAATTGTTATGGATGAGTCGCATGTAACAGTGCCACAAGTAAGAGCGATGTATAATGGGGACCAAGCGCGTAAACAAGTGCTTGTTGACCATGGATTTCGCTTGCCGTCAGCGATGGATAATAGACCGCTTATGTTTGAAGAGTTTGAAGAGAAAACGAATCAAGTTGTGTATGTATCAGCAACACCGGGTCCATATGAACTAGAGCTTACACCGGAAGTTGTGGAGCAAATTATCCGTCCAACGGGGCTTTTAGATCCGCAAATTGATGTAAGACCAATTGAAGGGCAAATAGATGATTTATTAGGAGAAATCCATGACCGCATTGCGAAAAATGAGCGTGTATTGATTACGACATTAACAAAGAAAATGTCAGAGGATTTAACAGATTATTTAAAAGATGTTGGTATTAAAGTAAACTACTTACATTCTGAAATTAAAACGCTAGAGCGGATTGAAATTATTCGAGATCTTCGCCTTGGTAAATTTGATGTGCTTATTGGTATTAACTTGTTGCGAGAAGGGCTTGATATTCCAGAAGTATCACTCGTAGCGATTTTAGATGCGGACAAAGAAGGGTTCCTACGTTCAGAGCGATCATTGATTCAGACAATTGGTCGTGCCGCGCGTAATGAACACGGTCATGTAATCATGTACGCAGATCGCATAACGAGATCGATGGGAATTGCAATTGAAGAGACGAAACGCCGTCGTCAAAAGCAAGAAGCTTACAACGAGGAACATGGCATTACACCGAAAACAATTCAAAAAGAAGTACGTGACGTGATTCGTGCAACAACAGCTGCAGAAGAAACAGAAGTGTATGAAGCTGGGCCGGCTAAGAAAATGACGAAGAAAGAACGAGAAAAAACAATCGCGAAGATGGAAGCAGAAATGAAGGAAGCGGCAAAGGCACTAGACTTCGAGCGTGCAGCTGAGCTGAGAGATTTACTGCTAGAATTAAAAGCGGAAGGGTGAAAATAGTGAGCAAAGATTTTATCGTTGTAAAAGGTGCGAGGGCGCATAACTTGAAAAATATTGATGTAACCATTCCGAGAAATCAGCTCGTTGTTGTGACAGGTCTGTCTGGTTCAGGGAAATCATCATTAGCATTTGATACGATTTATGCCGAAGGGCAGCGCAGATACGTGGAGTCTTTATCCGCGTATGCGCGCCAATTTTTAGGGCAAATGGATAAACCGGATGTGGATACAATTGAAGGGTTATCACCAGCAATTTCAATTGATCAAAAAACGACGAGTCGTAACCCGCGTTCAACAGTCGGAACGGTGACAGAGATTTATGATTATTTACGCCTATTATTTGCGCGTATTGGGACACCAATCTGTCCGAACCACGGGATTGAAATTACATCACAAACGGTAGAACAAATGGTAGACCGTGTTTTGGAATATCCAGAGCGCACGAAATTACAAGTGTTAGCACCGATTGTATCAGGTCGTAAAGGTGCACACGTGAAAGTATTAGAGGATATAAAGAAACAAGGTTATGTTCGCGTTCGTGTTGATGGAGAAATGCTTGATGTGTCTGAAGAAATTACGTTAGATAAAAACAAGAAGCATTCCATTGAAGTCGTAATTGACCGTATCGTTGTGAAAGAAGGGGTTGCAAGCCGCCTTGCAGATTCTCTTGAAAGTGCATTGAAACTAGGTGGAGGTCGTGTATTAATTGATGTGATTGGAGAAGAGGAGCTTTTATTTAGTGAGCATCATGCTTGCCCGCATTGTGGTTTTTCGATCGGTGAATTAGAACCTCGTATGTTCTCTTTCAATAGCCCATTTGGTGCGTGTCCGTCTTGTGATGGGCTTGGCTCAAAATTAGAGGTAGATTTAGAACTTGTAATTCCAAATTGGGATTTATCGTTAAATGGGCATGCGATTGCCCCTTGGGAACCGACTAGTTCGCAATATTATCCGCAATTACTGCAATCTGTGTGTAATCATTACGGCATTGATATGGATATGCCTGTGAAGGATATACCGAAAGAGTTATTTGATAAAGTGTTGTACGGAAGTGGAGAAGAGAAGGTTTATTTCCGTTATGTGAATGACTTTGGACAAGTGAAAGAAAGTGATATTTTATTTGAAGGAGTTATTCCCAATATTGAACGTCGCTACCGTGAAACAAGTTCTGATTACATTCGTGAACAAATGGAGAAGTATATGGCGGAGCAGGCGTGTCCGAAATGTAAGGGCGGCCGCTTGAAGCCAGAAAGCTTAGCTGTTTTTGTTGGCGGAAAAACGATTGCTGATGTAACGAAGTACTCTGTTCAAGAAGTTTATGATTTCTTCGAGGGCATTGAACTGACAGAAAAACAAGAAAAGATTGCTCGTTTAATTTTACGTGAAATTAAAGAGCGCGTAAGTTTCTTAATTAACGTTGGACTTGATTATTTAACATTAAGCCGTGCAGCAGGAACATTATCAGGTGGGGAAGCACAGCGTATTCGTCTTGCAACGCAAATTGGTTCTCGTTTAACTGGTGTATTGTATATTCTTGATGAACCTTCTATCGGTTTACATCAGCGTGACAATGATCGTCTGATTCGTACACTACAGGAAATGCGTGATTTAGGAAATACGCTAATCGTTGTTGAACATGATGAAGATACAATGATGGCGGCCGATTATTTACTTGATATTGGCCCTGGCGCAGGAATTCATGGTGGGCAAGTTGTGTCATCTGGCTCGCCAGATGAAGTGATGAATGATGATAATTCATTAACAGGGCAATATTTAAGCGGTAAGAAATTTATTCCGGTCCCACTTGAGAGACGTAAAGGGGATGGGCGTAAGGTCGAGATTATTGGTGCAAAAGAAAATAACTTAAAAAATGCGAAGATGTCATTCCCGCTTGGGACATTTGTAGCAGTAACCGGCGTATCTGGATCAGGAAAAAGTACGATGATCAATGAAGTTCTATATAAATCGTTAGCACAGAAATTATATAAAGCGAAAAGTAAGCCAGGAGCTCATAAGGAAATTAAAGGCCTTGAGCATTTAGATAAAGTTATTGATATTGATCAATCACCAATCGGACGTACACCGCGCTCGAATCCAGCAACATACACAGGCGTTTTCGATGATATCCGTGATGTGTTTGCGCAAACGAATGAAGCAAAAGTACGTGGGTATCAAAAGGGACGTTTTAGTTTTAACGTGAAAGGTGGCCGTTGTGAGGCTTGCCGCGGTGATGGGATTATTAAAATTGAAATGCATTTCTTACCGGATGTATATGTTCCATGTGAAGTATGTCATGGAAAACGTTATAATCGTGAAACGTTAGAAGTGAAATATAAAGATAAGAACATTTCTGAAGTACTAGGAATGACGATTGAAGATGGGGTAGAATTCTTTGCCAACATCCCGAAAATTAAACGAAAGTTGCAGACGCTTGTAGATGTAGGGCTAGGCTATATGAAATTAGGGCAGCCGGCTACTACATTATCGGGTGGTGAAGCGCAGCGTGTGAAACTTGCATCTGAATTACATCGCCGTTCTACAGGTCGTACGTTATATATTTTAGATGAGCCGACAACCGGCTTACATGCACATGATATTGCACGACTTCTAGAAGTATTACAGCGCCTTGTTGAAAGTGGGGAAACTGTGCTTGTTATCGAGCATAACCTAGATGTAATTAAGACAGCAGATTACATTGTTGACCTTGGTCCAGAAGGCGGAGACAAAGGTGGTCAAATCATTGCGTCAGGTACGCCGGAGCAAGTTGTAAAAGAAGAGCGTTCCTATACAGGGAAGTATTTAAAAGAGATTTTAGAGCGTGATACGGCTCGTATGAAAGAGAAGATGAATGAGGTTGAGGTAGGGAGCTAAGCCAATTGGCTAGCTCCTTGTTTTTGTTTGGGAGAGGATTTAGCGTGACAGGTATACAAGTATAAGGGCTGGAATAAGTTGTTATATAAACTCATTTCGATTTTCAGCATACAAATCACGGCTTCGAAGCCAAAAGGAGACTCCTACTCATTTCCTCCCTCTGTTTTCACATGGCATGGGGCGAACCTCCTATGCATGGGTGGATGCTCTCTTCCCAAAAAAAAAGAAAGGTTTTCCCTCGCTTTTTTTTATGGTTACTTGGCGTTTGCTATCCATTAGCGTATGATTAAGTATATATATCAAAAGGATGTGTAAGAAAATGAGATGGATTCTATCACTTCTTGTGAATAGCGTCGTATTAATTGTTGTATCAGGTCTTCTAAAGGGAATTGCACCAGACGCATTTTACATAGAAAACATACAAACCGCGATTATCGCGAGCGTTATTTTGTCGATTTTAAATGTATTTGTAAAACCGTTATTAATTTTAATTACGTTACCGATTACTGTTTTAACATTTGGTTTCTTCCTAATTGTAATTAATGCAATTACATTAGAGATGACAGATTCTTTGTTAGGTGATGCTTTTAACATATCAGGATTTGGTGTAGCAATTCTTGCGGCAATTTGTATTTCTATTTTAAATATGCTGATTGATAAAGTAATTGTCGAGCCATTATCTGAGAAAAAATAGAAAAATGACAAAAAGAAAAACATTTCATGAATCTCATGAAATGTTTTTTTCTATTTAGTAGAAACCATATTTCTTGTTTTCAGAAAAAAATGGTACAATATCGGTTAGAATGGAATTTTACATCAAATGAGAATGAACCCGCAGCGGAGTGGAGGTTTACATATGCCGAAAGTAAGGACAAAAGATTTAATTGAGCAATTTCAATTGGAATTAGTAAGTGGTGAGGAAGGAATTCATCGTCCAATTGATACAAGTGATTTATCGCGACCTGGAATTGAAATGGCAGGATTCTTTACATATTATCCAGCAGATCGCGTACAGCTTCTTGGAAAAACGGAGCTTACTTTTTTTGATACATTAACAACTGAGCAAAAGCAAGAAAGAATGACAGCTCTTTGTACAGAAGAAACGCCGTGTATTATCGTAACGCGTAGTCAAGATGTACCTGGAGAATTATTGCAAGCATCACGTGAGTTTGGTGTGCCTCTTTTGCGCTCTTCCCAAACGACGACAAGACTATCAAGTCGTTTAACAAATTATTTAGAAGGTAAGTTAGCACCAACAACTGCCGTTCACGGTGTATTAGTAGATATTTACGGCGTTGGTGTTTTAATTACAGGTCAAAGTGGCGTCGGGAAAAGTGAAACAGCACTTGAACTTGTTAAACGCGGTCACCGCTTAGTTGCGGATGATAGCGTAGAAATTCGTCAAGAAGATGAAGATACGTTAGTAGGAAGCTCGCCAGATTTAATTGAGCATTTACTAGAAATTCGTGGTCTAGGTATCATTAACGTCATGACGTTATTTGGTGCAGGGGCTGTGCGAAACTACAAGCGTATTACACTTGTGATTAATCTTGAGATTTGGGATCAAAAGAAAAACTATGATCGTCTAGGTCTTGATGAAGAGAAAATGAAAATTATAGATACAGAACTTACGAAGATTACACTTCCAGTTCGTCCTGGCCGAAACTTGGCTGTTATTATTGAAGTAGCAGCAATGAACTTCAGATTAAAACGAATGGGAGTCAATGCAGCACAACAATTTTCTGAGCGCTTAATGAGTGCGATTGAACTAGGAAATCAAGAATAAATTAGGAGAGAGAGGTCATACATATGCTGTTAGGTTCTGTACCACAGCTAGATCGTGTAGCGATTCAACTTGGACCGTTCCCAGTCTATTGGTATGGGATTATTATTGGGACAGGTGTTTTGCTTGGACTTTGGCTAGCTACGCGCGAGGGTGAACGATTAGGTATTCCAAAAGATACTTTTGTCGATCTTGTTTTAATTGCGGTACCAATCGCGATTATTTGCGCACGCGCATACTATGTTATTTTTGAGTGGGAATATTATGTACAAGACCCAAGGCAAATTATTAATATTCGTCAAGGTGGATTGGCGATTCATGGTGGTTTAATCGGAGCGGTGATTACGGGGATTTTCTTTGCGAAAAAACGCGGTATTTCCTTCTGGAAGCTGGCTGATATTGCAGCACCAAGTATTCTTCTTGGACAAGCAATTGGCCGATGGGGGAACTTTATGAACCAAGAGGCTCACGGCGGTGAAGTAACAAGACAGTTTTTAGAAGGCTTACATTTACCAGAGTTTATTGTGAATCAAATGTATATTGATGGTGTATATTATCATCCAACGTTCTTATATGAATCATTATGGAATTTTGCAGGTGTAATTCTATTATTGTTATTACGCAAAGCGAATTTACGCCGTGGTGAATTATTCTTTACGTATTTAATTTGGTATTCAGTTGGACGTTTCTTTGTGGAAGGCTTACGTACGGATAGCTTAATGTTAGGACCGCTTCGCATTGCGCAAGTGATGTCCATCGGGCTTGTTGTTATTTCTATCATTTTCATTATTGTGAGACGTATAATGGGGCAAGCTGATAAAAGATATTCAGAAAACTAGAGAAAAGTAGCATCTTATATGAGATGCTGCTTCTTTCATATTCAGGCAGTGAAAGGATCGAGCATATGAAAATAAATACAGTGTTATTTGATTTAGATGGAACATTAATAAATACAAATGAACTTATTATTTCTTCTTTTTTACACACGTTAAATAAGTACTATCCAGATCAGTATAAGCGCGAAGATATATTGCCATTTATCGGTCCATCTTTGCATGAGACGTTTCGTTCAATGGATGAGGGCAAGGTAGATGAGATGATTCAGTGCTATCGTCAGTTTAATCATGACCATCATGATGAACTAGTGGAAGAATATGAAACTGTCTATGAAACCGTTCAGGAATTAAAGAAACAAGGTTATAAAATTGGAATTGTGACCACGAAGGCGAGACAAACAGTAGAAATGGGTTTAAAGCTTTCAAAATTAAAGGAGTTCTTTGATGTTGTTGTAACAATTGATGATGTAGAACACGTGAAACCACATCCAGAACCTATTCAAAAAGCATTGAAACTATTGGATGCAAAACCGGAAGAAACATTAATGGTTGGTGATAACCATCATGATATAGTAGGCGGACAAAACGCAGGTACGAAAACAGCGGCAGTGGCATGGACGATTAAAGGTAGAGAGTATTTAGAATCGTATAAGCCGGATTATGTACTAGATAGAATGAGTGATTTATTATCCATTTTGTTTGAATAGTAGATAAGGGGAGAGAGCAAAGTGCGACGGACAACGCGCTACCCTGTTTCAGGAGCAAATTCATTATGGAATGTGTATAAAACAGTATCCTTCTTTAAGGTAATGAAAAATTTTATTGTTATTCAAATTGCACGCTATACGCCATTTTTATCCGTGAAGAACTGGCTATATCGCACGTTTTTACGGATGAAAGTCGGAGAGCAAACATCATTTGCACTTATGGCTATGCCTGATACTATGTTTCCAGAAAAGATTACAGTTGGAGCAAATTCAATAATTGGCTACAATACAACGATTTTAGCTCACGAATATTTAATTACGGAATATCGTCTTGGAGAAGTAATCATAGGGAATGAAGTGATGATTGGAGCAAATTCCACTGTATTACCAGGTGTGAAGATTGGGGACGGTGCTATTGTTTCAGCAGGTACGCTTGTTCACCGTGATGTACCAAGCGGTGCTTTTGTAGGTGGAAATCCAATGCGTATCATTTATACGAAGGAAGAGATGGCAGAGAGGAGAAAGTCAATGTTAAAAATGTAACATTTCCCTTCTCTTTTTATGAATAAAAAGGAAATAATTGATTATAATATACTGTTTTGTTTTTTACGGAATCGTTTATACTTATAAATAGAAGAAGGTATGAACGAAGAAAACAAAAAACTGGAGGATATATGGGGAAAAATCAAAGAATATTTAAGGAGAACGGACAAGTTATCTCTTTTAATCAATTAGCTGATTTCTTTTATAAAAAAGGGATGAAGTCTTATCGCAATCATAAATTACAAGATGCGATTAAATATTTTCGAAGAGCGGCACAAAGTGAGAAAGAGCCGTTTATTTTATGTCAATTAGCTACGGTATTATCGGAAGTCGGTGAGTATCAAGAATCAAATCAAATTTTCTTGAAACTGATTCGTTCGAATTCTAATATTGAACAGTGCTATTATTTTGTAGCAAATAATTACGCATATCTTGGCTTGTTTCAGCAGGCGAAGAAGTATGCGGAGCAATATTTAGAGATAGCTACAGAGAAGGAATTTGTGGAAGAGACGTTAGAATTGCTTGAAATTATGGAAGAAGAATCAATGGATGCGGAAGAGTTTGAAGATGAAGATGAGTTAATTGTCATGCAGGAACAAGCGAACCGTTATATTCGCAACGGACAATTAGAAGAAGCAATTGCTACACTTGAAGTTGTTACGAAAGATTATCCGGAATTTTGGTCGGGTTATAATAATTTAGCAATTGCTCATTTTCAGTTAGGAAATGTAGATAAAGCATTAAAGTTAACAGAGATGATTTTAGAGAAAAATCCTGGTAATATGCATGCGTTATGTAATACGCTTATTTTTCTATATTCAATTGGAGAGCATAAGCAAGTAGAAGCGTTAGCGAAGCAACTAGAATCCGTATATCCAATGTCATTTGAGCATCGATTAAAGCTAGGAACAACATTCGCGACAATTGGTCACTTTGCATCGGCATATAAATGGTTAAGGTTATTAAAGCGTCAAGGTTATGAAGGAGATGTCAGCTTTTACTATTGGTTTGCATACTCTGCTTATATGATAAAAGATCAACAGACAGCGGAAAAGATGTGGCAATCTGTTGTAGAATTACACCCTGATAAAAAAGGGAAAGAGCCGTGGAATGCCCTGCATTTAGCTGATGAAGGACAGAATGTTTTGTTTGAAGAGCTGAGGAAATCTTTCCAGCAAAGTACAACGTTAGAAGAGCAAATGTTAGCACTGTATTTAATGAATGAATTAACAACACCTGAGAAGATTGGCTTTTTCTTTGATGTGACGCAGGCGAAAAATCGTGTGCCAATTGTTTCGCAACTGGCAAAATACTTCTTTTTAATGAGCAGTCATAAGAGTATTCCGAGCGAGTTACAACCGTTTGAACAATGTATTCGGATTGCGGATGCCTTATATAACTATACAAATAAAGAAGATGAATTGATTGAAGAGTGCTTACATTTCTGGTTTTGTACTTTTATACGCCTATATACATCTGGGACGGTATTTACAAACGTGTTTGGTTGGTCTGCGGCAATCGAGTATATTGTGCGCGGAGAACAGAGAAATAAAATGACACAGGCCGAACTTGGAAATATATATAATGTATCTGTGGCAACTGTGAGAAAATATGTGCAAGTAGTAAAGCGTACTCACGCGTAGGCAAATCATTGGGAAAAAACAGATGCTAACAGTATAATGAGGGTAAGTTATGGTAGGAATGAATAGGAGTGAATAGTGTGTCAGAAGAAAAAATTTATGATGTCATTATTATTGGTGCTGGGCCAGCTGGGATGACAGCTGCAGTGTATACGTCTCGTGCAAATTTAAGCACGCTTATGCTTGAACGTGGTATTCCAGGCGGACAAATGGCAAACACAGAAGATGTAGAAAACTATCCAGGTTATGAATCTATTTTAGGACCCGATTTATCAAATAAAATGTTCGAGCATGCGAAAAAATTCGGTGCTGAATATGCATATGGTGATGTGAAAGAAGTCATCGATGGCAAAGAATACAAAACAGTTGTAGCTGGTAAAAAAGAATACAAAACACGCGCAATTATCGTTGCAAGTGGTGCAGAGTATAAAAAGATCGGTGTACCAGGTGAAAAAGAACTTGGCGGCCGTGGTGTATCATATTGCGCGGTATGTGACGGCGCTTTCTTTAAAGGGAAAGAACTTGTTGTTATTGGCGGCGGAGATTCTGCTGTTGAAGAAGGTGTGTATTTAACACGTTTCGCATCAAAAGTAACAATCGTTCACCGTCGTGATGCTCTTCGCGCACAGAAAATTCTTCAAGACCGTGCTTTCCAAAATGAGAAAGTGGACTTCATTTGGAATCATACTGTAAAAGAAATTAACGAAGAGAATGGTAAAGTAGGTAGTGTAACACTTGTAGATGTTAACACTGGTGAAGAACAAGAATTTAAAGCAGACGGTGCTTTTATCTATATCGGAATGTTACCATTATCAAAACCATTTACTGAGCTTGGCATTACAAATGAAAATGGTTATATTGAAACAAATGAACGTATGGAAACGAAAGTTCCTGGTATTTTCGCAGCTGGTGATATTCGCGAAAAAATGCTTCGTCAAATTGTAACAGCAACTGGCGATGGCAGTATTGCAGCACAAAGTGCACAGCACTACGTAGAAGAGCTGTTAGAGGAATTAAAAACTGTAACAGAAAAATAAGGATGTAAATCCTTTTCGAAGAAGAAAGCTACCTTCGTATTGATATGATCCCCTTATAGTAGACAGTAAAAAGAAAGCACATTAATCTGTTTACTATGGAGGGGATTTTTTCTATGGGTAAAATTAGAGTAACTTACGATATAGAATTTAAGAAAAAAGCAGTAGATTTATACCTTAAAGAAGGAATGGGATACAAAACGGTCGCTAAAGAACTAGGAATTGATCACTCAGTAGTAAGACGTTGGGTGAAACACTTTGAAGCTGAAGGTATCAAAGGACTAGAAGAAAAACGTGGTAAAGCGAAAGGGCCAGGTGTAGGTAGA
>NZ_KB895694.1:0-242797 GCF_000374965.1 Bacillus sp. 95MFCvi2.1
CCTGGGTTTGTTGTGCCGCCACCTGGCTCTGTTGTGCCACCGCCTGGGTTTGTTGTGCCGCCGCCTGGCTCTGTTGTGCCACCGCCTGGGTTTGTTGTGCCACCGCCTGGGTTTGTTGTACCACCACCTGGCTCTGTTGTGCCACCGCCTGGGTTTGTTGTACCACCACCTGGCTCTGTTGTGCCACCGCCTGGCTCTGTTGTGCCACCGCCTGGGTTTGTTGTACCACCACCTGGCTCTGTTGTGCCACCGCCTGGGTTTTTGTTTCCATCTTTATTTGGTTCTTTTGTTTCACTACCAGTCTTACTATCTGTCAATTGTTTAATTGAATGTACTGGCGTTTTTGTGCGATTTGTCAGTTTGACAACTTGATTACTTTGTTTATTATTTTCACCAGTTGTTTCTTGTCCCTCGGTCGGAGGATCAACTGGCTTCGTTTCCGTTGGTGTTTTTTCATGCGTATGAGCTAAATTCCATTTCCATGTTACTGGTGTAAAAACATCAATCTTTGCGTTTTCATCCGACAATTTGACACGCACACCAACAGATAATTCTCCTTCTTCTCGAGAAGGCAGCTTGACACTCCCGTTACTTAAATAGTCTGCAGTATAGTCTTGTCCGTTAATCATTAATGCTTCCGTACTTGAATACAGTTCAAATCCCTCTGGAAGTTGTAAATTAAATGTTTGCTCTCCATCCATTTTTGCAACTTTTTCTTTATCTTCAAAAATAATTCCATCAGTAGCTAGGCCTTTCTTAATATTCTTGATTGTATTTTCTAATGGAATATCGTTAGGGCCTTCATAACGGATGTTATTCTCTTCACCATACTTTTCAGAAACTTTAACTACATTTTTCAGCTGCGTCTTTGTCTCATCAGGTAATGTAAGTCTATCAATTTCTTCAATATCCATACTTGCTAACTTATTGATTAAACTTTTAATCTGTTCGTTAATTTGATTGTCTGGTTGTTGCATTAAGGTATTTAAATATATCTCTTTTGTGTTATTACCCGAAAGTTTTGCTTTTAATTTCTCATTAATTGTTTCTTGAATATTCTTCTTGAGCTTATCTGCTAGTTCTTCATCATAGCTTTTCATTTTATTTGTGACATCTGTTAAATACTGTTGAATTGCTGTTGAGTCAGTTAAAGCATTAGATTGTTTATCTGAGTCATTGAAATGGCTTGCGATAACTTTATTCGCCGATTCCAATGCACTTAATTGCTTTAGCACATCATTTGTACTAAGGTCACTGTTAAATTGATTAAGCTGATTTGAAAAATTATTTGCTAACAAATTATTGCCTGTTTGCAAATTCTGAAGATTATCGAAACCACCTAAATAGGTAGCATTCGATTTCGCACCCTCATCGATTGTTTGACCAAATCTTTGTAATACCCCTTCAAACCCTTTAAAGCTATTAACAGAGACACCTGTATAATCTTGTACTGTTTTAAATTGTTGTGTATAGTTTGCCAAAGGATTATGTACATCTGTTTTATATACTTTCATGTGGGCTTGTTCTTTATCTACGATTGTCCCAATATTATCCTGCGCAGCTTGTAATTTCCCAATTATACTAGCAAAATATACATCTATAATACGTCTATTAAAATCTTCTAAAATCGATGCCGCTGTCTTTTCCGCTTCTGTTTTTAATTCTTTATTTCCAGTTGCATTTACTTTATAACTTAATGTTAGTTTCTCTGGTGCTTCAGCATGAATTGAAACAGCCTTTCTAGAAAAGTCATTCGGAATTACAATCATCATATTATAGTTATTGTTTTTCAAACCATTTTCTGCAACTCCACGACTGACCACATACCATTGTTGATTATTGTCTTTATTAATATTTTTTATAAACTGATCTCCAAATGCTATTTTATTTCCTTCAAAGTCCGTCCCTTGATCCTCGTTTACTAAAGCAACCGTCATTTTTGGAGTGCTTTTTTCATCTTCTTTTTTTAACTTTTTATTTAAAGCTAAATAGGAAGTCCCTGTTGCAAATACAAGTGCTAAAATGATAAACAACAAGATACTCCACTTAATTTTTTTCAATACTTATCACTCCTGCGAATAAAAAAATCTAAAAATAGCCTATTATACATAAAAATTTAAATTCATTCTTTTCTTAAAAGTAAGTTAGCCATACAACAGAAGTCGCATGGCTAACTTTGAAACCTTCTTTTTATGTAGAGAATATCAACGTTTCTTATTTCAAGCCGAAATTACGTGATAACTCTTCATCATGAGAAGCAACAGCCTCTGCAGTTTTGGTAAGTTGAACATCAATCTCATGTAATAATTGTGAGAAGCTTTCTACTTTTGGTCTTAAATCGTTGAATTGTCGATCAAAACCATCAAAAGCACGACCTTCCCATTCTCCACGTAATTCATTTTGTAATCCTTGTAATTTTCCAAGAATATCTTTAATTTCATCAGAGCTTCGTCCGTATAGTTTAGCTTTTGATTTTAGCTCCGTAGGACTCATACGAATTTGTCCAGCCATTAAATTTTCCCCCTTAATAATGAATGAATTGGTTAAATTGATAGAATTTACTAAAATTCAATTCTACTTGGATAATTATAGAATAATAATAAAAATTTGAAAAGGGATTTTTTTCACTTTCATGGAAAAATTTTATAAATTTTGTTTATTTATATATTCAGATATAATTCGATGTTTAAGCTTCAATGTCATAACTACTTGCCTCTCAACAAATCCAAATTCTTTATACATCTCTTTGGCGAAATTCCCAGCGAATACATTTAAACGTATTTCTTTATACTTTTCTTGCAATCTATCGATTCCTGCTTTCATTAGTTTTCGGGATAACCCTTTTCCTCTATACGCTGGAAAAATATATAATTCATAAATGAATCCCATTTTTCCTCCTGAAAAATAATCCGTATTCTCTCCAATTAAAATCCATCCTGCTAGCACATTCTCTTGTTTTACAACTAAATAATACGCTCCTTTATCTAATAGAGGCTGTGTAATCTCAATCGCTTTTTCTTGGCTTAACTGGCACGTTTCTTTTGTTCCTTCAAAGAGTGATTGTGCTGCAAAATTTAATATTTGCTGAACTTCCTCTTCGTTCGCCTTTTGAATCATCCTTTCATCCTCCTATTCCTTCGCCTTCTCTTTCTACAATCGGCATTCGGATATTATTTTCTAGATTCTCTGACTCAATTACAATTGCCATAAGCCCAGTTTCAGTACTTGTTTTATGGAATTCCCCTTTATTCCATAAAACAGCTTGACCCGGTTGTACTTTCTTTTTCTTTTTATCTGCGCCACAAACAAGTCCTTCCCCTTGCACAATTAAAAGAAGCTGAGAAACAACTGCTTCATGATACCCGATTATTCCTTTTGGTTGTAAATGCATACAACCAATATGTACCTCTCCCTGATGTTTTACTATTTTTGACATAATAAAGTTAGAATGAAACACTGATATGTGATTCCCTGCCATTTCACCGAAATCGAATATCTTCATCTCTTCTCCTCCTAAACCATTTACTATACATGTAACACCATTCTTACCGTTTGCATCATGTGTCCCTCAAAGTCTTCTTCAAACTGTTCTAAATCGGCAAAACCTTTCGCTTTATAAAACGTTTTTCCTTTTTCATTTTCCGCTTCTACACAAATATAAATCTTCTTAACACCGTCTAAAACCGCGATACCTCTTTGCAATAAAGCTGTCCCAATTCCCTTTCCTTGATGATCCGGTAATAAATAAATGGCTCCTAATTCCGCTTCATTTTGATGTTTTACAGGTGAAAAATTAGCAAATCCAACAATTTGGTCTTCTACTTCTGCTACGAGTAAGTATGAATGTTCTAGACGTCGTTTCATCATTTCATTTGAATATGCTTGCTTTAAAAATTTATCTTGAATTTCCTGTAGAATGATTCCTTTATATGTATCATGCCAAGCTATTTTTGCCACTTCTTGTACAGCTGTAATGTCCTCTACATTCATTTCTCTAACTACATACGTCATATCGATATCTCCACTCTTTTCAAATTGTATTCTGCTACTATGCTACAAGAAGCTGAATTCCGATTTTCATAGTCCACTTTAATTAACTTTAAACTTTCTACAACTGCCGTTTATGCACGAAAACCTTTATATACAAAATCCATTACACGAACAAATTGCTCCCGCTCTAAACGATTGGCAATTGTACAATGTGGTACCTACTTCTCAGGTACATAATACGACTGTGGCTGATCATGAAAATCCGTAAAATGATTATGAAACGATTGATGCAACTCTAGTAATCTTCTTGTTATTGTTGGTGCCAAAAAGATTGTTCCATTTGTAGGGAAGGTGCCAACAGAAGAGAATTCAACTAGAAAACGCTCTACACTCTCTGTAAACTTTTCAAATTCATTTCTATATGTTTCCAAATCCAAAGTATGATAATCAGCTAATGTAATATGAGGTTCTAAACCCTCGTTATGTACAACGTCTGTTAGCCCTTCCCATATCTCCTTCACACGCTCCGAAAACCTCTCATCAAATGTAGCAATAACGGCGTACATCTTTCTTTACTCCTTCGCTTCTCTTAATGCTTCCCACTCTTCACGAATCATTCCCATTCGAATAGAATCATAATATGTCCCATTATAGTAACGACATTTTCGCATTCTACCTTCTAACTTCATCCCAATTTTTTCTGCAACTTTCATCATTCGTTCATTTCCAGACCAAGTCGTTAATCCAACCCTACCAATCTCCATATTTTCGAATAATAAATCTCTATATAGTTGCAAAGCTTCTGTACCATAACCGCCATTCCAATATGCTGGGTCATAAATGGTGATCCCTATTTCTAACCAGCGTGACGCCTTATATTCCCAATAGAAACCAACTGTCCCTATTATTTCGTTATCGGCTTCAATAATAAGTTGCGACAAAGGTTCCTCTTTTAGCTTAGCTTGCAAACTTCCCTTATACACTGGGTATTCCTGAATAGAAAATGGAAAGTATGGCGCATCCCACTTTTTCCATTCAGGGTTTTCTTCTTTGTATATTTGTGAATATAAAGAATTTATATCTTTCTCTTCTATTTTTCTTACTATCACTTTTTTACCTTGTAAATATATCTGTTCCATATTGCCTCCTATGCTATCAAGTAGAATATTAGAATTTAATGTATCACTAATAATAACAATAATATATATTCTTTTGAAAAATCAAACAATAATTCTCACTTTGTTGTATAATATTGTAAAAAGATGACGGGGGGATTTGATGTTACACAAAACATCTCAATTTATGATAAAACTTTCATCGATTATTTTATCACTCTTACTATTATTAAATTTACCTTATTTATTTATCACTCAAGGGGGATTCACCTTTCAGCCGATTCAATTTTTCAAACAGATTTTTACTATGTTAAAAGAGGTTTTCTCTCCCGAGTCTCTTATAGTTCTATCATCAGAAGCGAAGTTCGGTAATTTCAAAAAAACACCATTATTTCCAACCGTATTAGAACCTTACATATATTCATTTACTGTTTTGTTTGTAGCTTTCGTTCTTGCACTCTTTATTTCATCTAGCATGGCATTTTTCTATTTTTTAGCAAAGGATTCTATCAAAAAGTGGATTAACAGATTTATTTTTGTATTAGAAGCTATCCCTGATATGATGATGATGATTTGCTTACAAATGTTTTTCATTTGGTTACTTCAGAAATTCGGGGAATCTCCTGTCACAATTATTTCTTTTAATGAAAATCGCGCTTATTTACTTCCTATTTTATCTTTAGCGGTTTTACCTACATTACAAATGTTTCGGATGATGATTTTATATATAAAAGAAGAACATGGAAAACAATATGTAGAAGTTGCTTACGGAAAGGGCCTTTCATCAAGATATATACTGTGCATTCATTTATTCAAAAATATATCTATTCATTTCTTCCACCATTTAAAAACAATTTTCGTTTTCTTACTTTCTAATTTGTTCATTTTAGAATTTATTTTTAATATGCAAGGTATCATTCAATTTTTATTTAGGAAGGCGTTTATTTCACCTCCCGCTACATTTATCATACTTTTCATGATTATCTTACCGTTTTATATTATTTTTCAAATCACTTCTTTTATGATGAATAGGTGGCAAAAACAAATGAGAGGAGAAGTTATATGAGGTCTATTTGGAAATCAAAACGCTTTTTAATCGGATTCATTTATCTTTTTGTACTACTTACAGCTAGCTTTATTTATAGTTGGTTCTTTAAAGATAGCATACCAGAAGCACCTCTATTGCTTTACAATGACAATAATGAATTACTTGGCAAGGCACCCTTTTCACCATCTTTAATGCCACCTTTTGGCTCTGACCGTTTTGGAGAATCTATTTTCTTACAAATTTTAGAAGGAGCGAAATTTACAATTTTATTTGCTGTCGGAATTAGTTTATTACGTATTTTATTTGGGACATGTTTAGGTATCCTATTAAGTTTATACGCTACAAAATTCAAAAAATTTTTCCAGGCAGGCTCAGAAGTTTTTTATTATATCCCAACTTTATTTATCGCATTCATACTCATCACGCCAATTAATCTTGTAATCACATCAAATGCGGATCGGCTAAGTCCAAATATTCCATTTACACTTTATCAAGCTATCATACTCATTTTTATTGCTCTACCTACAATTTCTTTATATATTTCATCAGAAGTTGATGAGTTTATGAAGCAAGATTATATAATGAGCTCACAATTAATGGGGGCAAGCCGTTTTCATATTATAAAGAAACACTTGCGTGTCTTATTATTAGACCGAGCATTTGTTTTATTTATGGAGCATATTGTCCAAACACTCATACTTATGATCCATCTAGCATTACTTAACATTATAATCGGTGGGATACAACTGAAAGAAATGGACCAAGGTGAGTTCAAACCTGTTTCACTCTCAAATGATTGGGCAGGCCTTATTGGATTAAATCGTTATGAAATGAATCTTTCATTATGGATTATCTTTTATACACTCATCACATTCTTTATTACTATACTTTTCATTAAACTCATGACTATTGGAATACAAGATGCCCTAAAAACAAGAAGTTCACAAGCAGTAATGGTGCAACCTGTTCAAGACCAAAAAATATATGTAAAAAATAAGGATTCTTTTTCATTTGCTTCTTTAGAGGAAAGAAAACGTTCTTCGTTACATTTGTAAAAAAGTGATTAGACTAAAGTAAAAAATTAGAGGAAGTACGGAGTCGATATCAAAAATAAAGAAGAGGTAATCCTCTTCTTTATTTCAATTTCTTATGAAATGAATAACTAACTTTATCATATCCTTCACGTTCATAAAAACGATGTGCGTCAACCCGTGGAAAAGCTGATGTCAAAACAACAGAACTACATCCCTTTTCTGCTCCCCACTCTTCTATATATGATAATAACGCTTTACCATAGCCTTTTGAGCGATGGGCCCCCGCTGTAACAAGATCATATACAAAAACATGTTTCTTATTATAGAAATTCGTACATACCGCTACCCCTGCAAGGCTTACCACCTCATCTGCGTCATTACACAAAGAAAATAATTGATAGCGTTCCTCTTTCATCTGACGAAATAAAAATTGTGCTTCCTCTTTTGTAAGCGCAGTTCGTAATTGTTGTAAAACGGATAATACCGCATCTAATTGATCTTCTGATTTTATTTCCTTAACATTCATCGCGAATCTCCCCTAACTATTTATAAAATTTTCTAAATGTTATATTATTATTATAAATAGAGACTGCCCTTTCCTTAAGTGGCAGTTCATCCCTTTTTTATAAGGCCAGTTTTAAAGGAGAGCGCATGTAATGGATTTAACCATTCCTCTACAATTAGAAAGTAAAACACCCATCTATATACAAATTTATGACTACATGAAACAAGAAATCTTAAAGGGAACGCTCCCTGCCGGAACACGTCTCCCTTCTCACCGAAATTTAGCATTACAACTTGGTGTTAGCCGCATTACAGTCGAATCAGCTTATCAGCAGTTATCCGCGGAAGGCTATGTGGACAGTAAACCGAAGCGTGGTATATTTGTTACGGAAGTAGATGTAGATGTTATACCAAATAAACAACATGCTCCATTTTACCAATTTGAAAAAAAACAAACAGAACCGCTCTTTTTTGATTGTAATCAAGGAAACATCGATCAAACAGCCTTTCCACTCTCAAATTGGAAAAGAGCCCTACAAGAATGTTTACTCCAATATGAAAACGAATTATTTACAAAAGAAGATCCACAAGGAGAATATATACTTCGTACTCACATTGCAAAATATTTGTATCATGCTCGCGGGGTTCATTGCACACCTAACCAAATTATTATTGGTGCTGGTACACAACCCCTTCTTTGGTTACTTATTCAATTACTTGGGCAGCAAAAATCATACGCAATCGAAAATCCTGGGTTTCACCGCGTAAAAGCTATTATTCAAAGCTGCGGCCTTCCTTTTCATCCTGTTCCATTAGATGAGCAAGGAATGAACATTTCATCTCTCAATAATTGCGATGCGAATGTTGCTTATGTTACGCCTTCTCATCAATTTCCATATGGCATGATTATGCCTTTATCAAGGCGGCTTGAGTTATTAAACTGGGCTAATGATCGCTCTGGTTATATTATTGAAGACGATTATGACGGGGAATTTCGCTACGTTGGAAAACCTATTCCCTCACTGCAAGGACTTGATACAAATGAACGTGTTATTTACATGGGAACTTTTTCAAAATCGTTTTTACCTTCCTTAAGAATAGGCTATATCGTTCTTCCTAATCATCTTTTGGAAGGCTATAAAAACTTAGGCGGCATTTTTAAACAAACTGTTTCTAAAATACAACAGCTTGCTCTTGCTAACTTCATCCAAAAAGGAGATTGGGATCGGCACTTAAACCGCGTTCGTACATTATATAAGAAAAAACATCATAAACTAGTCAAATCACTTGTGAATCAAATGGGCACTGGTGTTAATATACTTGGGGATCAATCTGGACTTCACATTGTACTACATGTTCATAACGGCATGAATGAACAAGAACTCATTCAATCAGCTGCTGAAAAACATGTAAAGCTTTATCCTCTATCCATATACGATCCAGTAAATAATTTGCAAGAAGAAGCTCATGTATTATTAGGTTTCGGAGGGATACCGATTGATACAATCGAAACTGTTGTAACATTATTAAAAGAAGCTTGGTTTGCAAAAAAAAGCTGTTCCCTGCAGAAATAATTGCAAGGAACAGCTTTTTTACATGCCTAATCATTTGATGTTTGCCCTGAACGTGATGAGATACCTGGGCGTTTTACGCCAGTTGTTTCCGTTGAATAAGAAGCTTCAATGATGGCACTTGAATCTACAGAGAGAACGAGATCTTTCATCTTTGGATAAATAAAACGGTTTGTAATACAGTAGATAATTCTCTGGTGCTCTCCTAAAAAACCACCTTCTCCATGTAGATACGTAACTGAAAGTTGTAACTCCTTCATAAGAAGTTCACCAATTTCTTTATTCTTACTCGAAATAATCATGACACTCTTGCCTTGATTAATGCCATCTAATATGAAATCAATCATCTTCGTAACAATATAGAAAATTGCAAGTGAGAACATTGCTTGCTCGATTGAAAACAAAATAGCGACAAATACAAAAATAACAGCATTTACAGCAAGTAAAAATGTACTAATCGGCACTTTAAAATGTTTGTTCATCCAGACCGCTAACATTTCTGACCCATCAATTGCACCACCCATCTTCACAACAATTCCAACACCAATTCCAAATAATACTCCACCATACAATACAATTAGTAATTCAGACGTTGTGATAGCTGGAAATGGCTTCAAATAAATTAATCCGAGAGTTGTTACAACGTTGGCATAGGACGTACGAATAAAGAATTTTTTCCCCATTACTTTTGCAGTAAATAATAAGATAGGAATGTTAAGTCCTAAAAACACACCATAAAGCGGTAATCCAGCAACTTTATTCGCCATAATAGAAATGGCTGTTACCCCACCATCTACCAGTCCATTTGGTGCCAAAATCAGCTCCAATGAGCCAGCTACAATAATCGATCCAATTGTTAATAAAACATATTCAAATATTTTTTTCATTGATTACCCCCAAAACAGATATATTTTCTTAGTATTATCATACTAAAAATTCTCTATTTTTTCAAAGAAATGGCTTTATTTACACAAATTCGACACTAATTTGGAAATTTTTATATATTCTATTTCTAGATGATATATAATTATTTTATTGAATTTTTAGAGAAAAGGAGTTTTCTTATGTTACAAGGCCTATTTACCTCCCCTATCCTATCTATAGACACATTACACCCAGGTTATGAAGATCATGCATTCCGACAAGGTTACGAAACAATTATGCCTCTTCCTAATTTAGAACAATGTAGGGCACCGTACCGATATTTATATCGATTATTATCCGTTCAAGGAACTGTGGATTTAGAGGAGTGGCTACAACACCCCGTCTTCTTCTAAAATACTCTTAAGGAGATTACACTATGCAAATTCAAAAAAAGAAACGATTAACAATACCTGAAATACAGCACATCATAGATTTAGCTCATATTTGTAAGCGAAACGATGGCATCGATTACCCAGTAGATTTGCATGTCAATATTCTTAAGAACCGAAACGAAAACCGGCTAAACGATTTTCTTTTTTATAACAATGAACAATTAATCGGTGTGTTAAACATGTATGAATTTGAAAGACCGACAAAACTTGAATTAACAGGATTTGTCCACCCTCATTTCAGAAAACAAAAAGTAGGAACTACTCTTTTACAAACGGCCATGGAAGAAATACAACAACGAGATGTTGATGAAGTCTTGCTCATCATAAACGGGGCATCAACATCTGGAAAAGAATTTGCCGAACAAGCTAACTTACCATACTTATACAGCGAGTACGGTATGGAGTTTCAGTTAGATACACAACAAACGACTATACAAAAACATACAATTGAGCTTATCCCTGTATCAACTGCGACATTTCTTACTCTTTTAGAAATATCTAGTAAAGCTTTTGGTGATTCATTGACAAATACATCCTCCTGGTTACAAAAAATAATGTCTTCTCCTACTCACCAAGTATATATTTCTCTCATCCATAAACAGCCAATTGGGACCATTACAGTAAATAAACAAAACGGATTTACTTCCTTATCCGGATTTGCTGTTCATCCTTCTTATCAAGGAAAAGGATATGGAAAAAGCATTTTGCAGTACATCGTACATCAGCTATTAACTGAGGGAAGAACGAAGATTGAATTAGAGGTTGAAACTAAAAACGATAATGCTCTAAAACTTTATAAACAGTGTGGTTTTGAGATTACAACAAGGTATGATTATTATGATTTACTAAATTGAACTACCCCCACCTCCACTTCGTTTAGAGGAGGGGGTCTTCTCCGTTAAAATGAATTAGTAAAGGACTGAATCTTAGCGATTCAGTCCTTTACTAATTCATTTGTTTCTTAATATATTCACAACAGTAGTCGTTTCATCATTTTCTTTATATACGCGTGGAATTCTTCGATCTAGCATACAAGTCACTTCATAGTTAATTGTACCCAATGTATCCGCGATTTCTTCTACAGAAATTTCTTCCTCACCTTGTCTACCGTAGAAAACAACTTCATCTCCTACTTGTACAGGCATTGCTTTTGTAACATCTAACATTAACTGGTCCATACAAACGCGCCCAAGAACTGGTACACGAATTCCATTAATTAACGCATGCCCCTTATTCGACAGCTGACGGTTATACCCATCTGCATAACCAATTGGAACAGTCGCAATCCATTCTTCTCCTGTTGTTACATACGTATTCCCATAACTTACACCACGATTTTTTTTCGCGTGCTTAATATGAGCCAGTTTCGACTTCAATGATAGTGCTGGCTGTAAAGAAACAACTGTATGATCTACTTCTTTCGAAGGATACATACCATAAATCCCGATTCCAACACGAACCATATTTTGAAATGTATTGCTTAGCTCCATTGATCCAGCACTATTTGAACTATGGATATACGGAAGATGAATATCCATTTCCTTCGCTGTATTTACAGCTTTCTCAAATAAACTCGTTTGCATATTTGTATATGTTTTATTAATTTCATCAGCTGTAGAGTAATGTGTAAACATACCTTCTATTTCTATATATTTCATATTTTTTAGTTCTTCTAAAAATGGCGCAACCTCTTCTTCTTGTAAACCAATGCGACTCATTCCTGTATCTATTTTCACTTGAATATGCGCTTTCTTTTCAAGTTGCTTAGCAATTTCATTGATACCTTTTAGATCCTCTATTCTATATACCGTCATCATAATATCATACCCAATAGCATCTTTAGCAACATCCACTGGTGTATAACCTAAAACTAAAATCGGCACAGTAACTCCTGCTTCGCGTAGTTCGATTCCTTCATCTACAAAAGCAACAGCAAGTTGATTCACTCCTGCCTCAATTGCCGCTTTTGCAACTTCAACCGCCCCGTGTCCATACCCATTTGCTTTTACCGCTGCCATCATTGCAATATTTTTATCATTCACACGTTTTTTAAATTCTCTTACATTATGTTTTACAGCATCTAAGTTAACTTCAACAATTGTATCTCTTCCATATCTCGAACTCATGGGTCTAAACTCCTAACTCAATAATTGCTTTCCATTCTATTTCTCGTTTAATTATGACCTTTTACAATATAATACTTTTCATTTTCCTAGTCAAACTACTAGAATTTTCGGAATTTTGAATATGGCATAATACTCCTAAGACACTATTATATACGGAGATGAGGAGAATTACAATGTTTGTTCAAGCTGCATGAATCGACTTTAAGCCTCATCAAAAATAGATTCATTGTTAATGAAAAGAGAAGAAATCAATCCTACGAAGAGTATTAAGCCTAGTAAAACAAAAGTCTGAGAATATCCACCAATATCCATAAGATAAATAGAGATAACAGGCCCTATACTTGTTCCGAAAAATAAAATGAAAGTATAAATTGAAACTGCTATTCCCCTTGATTTCCCACCTAACTCTCCGACAAGAGTGACCAATGCCGGGACAGATAAAGCAATTCCGACAACAAAACACACACTCATAATTATAAGAAAAGGAAGACTAGAAATAAACCCCAATGAACTTAAACTAAGAATGGCTATTAATAATCCTCCCTGAAGAACCTGCTTAACACCAAATCTCATTGTTAGACGCCCTGCAAGTGGTGAAAGCAACATTCCAAATAATCCAGCTAAGCGAACGTAGAGAATTTGTTCTGCATATAACTGAAAGTTAGAAGAACTTAAATAGTTTCCTAAAACAGTATACATATTTACAAAAGCCATTAATAAGACAAATGCAATCATATAGCTTAATACTAAGTTTTTTTGCGTGAAGACCTTACCCATTTGTTTCACTGGTCCTAATATATCCGCGTATGATTGAGACGATTCTCCTCTTGGAAGAGCATAATAAATCCATAAAGCAGTAACTATATATACACTACTAAGAAGAAAAAACACCATATGCCATCCAAAATACTGACTAATTACAGCACTCATAACTTGACCTACAATTCCCGCTACTAAAAAACCAGTACTAACAAATCCTATGGTTGTAACCTTCTTTTCTACCGGAAACGATTCTACAACGTAAACTAACGCTACTGGAGAAAAAGTAGCTGCCGTTATACCTTGTAACCCGCGTAGCACAACAAGCCAAGATAGGCTATTGACTAAGCCCAATAATAAGGAAATAATCGCCAACCCAATTAGTCCAATCAGAATAACATTCTTTCGACCATACTTATCAGATATCGCACCAAATAGCAAACAACCAATCGCAAAACCGAGTGAAAACATACTACCAGTAATTGCAGATTGCGTTAATGAAACATGAAAAAAATCTGCGAATAGCGGAATCAATGGAATTGTAACATAAAGACTTGACATAACTGCCATACCCGACCAGCATAAAACAGCTGTCATTAACGCATAATTCTTTATAGAATTCACTTCTTTTGAAATTTGCAACTTGAATCCTCCTCTTTAGTAAAGTTGTCATTTAAATTCATACTGTTTACATTCCGCGCCTCAAAAGTGCCTAAAATAAAATCATAAAAAATTATTGCTTTTTACGCCCTCTACTTAACTTAACCCTTTTCAACTCCTTTACCGAAAATACAATATTGATTTAATTATTTCACCACCTCCTCTCATTTCGTTAGCCACACATGTAGTTAGGTAACCTAACTATATGGCCGAATAAATAAGTTGATTTTTATAATCAACTTATTTACCTACCTTCTCCCACTTTCAATCGCATGTTTATTTGCATCTTATTTAATAATTTCTCTAATATTTGACGTTCTTCTTGATTAAAATCTTCCACCAATGATGCACACGAAGACCAAAAAGTTGGTAAGGAAAGAAAAACAAGTTCTTTTCCTTTCGGAGTAATCTTCACCTTTAATCTTCTGCGATCTTCAGCATGGTGGTACCTTACAATTAATGCGCGTTTTTCCATCCAATCTAATAATCCAGTGACTGAAGCGCGCGTAATTCCTAAGCGGTTTGCAATAGCTGAAGGACTCATACTAGCTTCTTCCTCATTCGATTCAATTTCACGTAAAATAAACAACAATAAAAAATCTAATTTACTTTCAGAAATTCCAAGTGGCGCTAAATCCAGATCGACTGCATCCAAAACATCATCAGATGTCCATAGCATCAGTAAACCAAGTTTTGCTGCGATTGGGTCCGTGTCTGCTGATGCTGTCGTTTTTATCAACTTTGCATAAGGTTCTATCCCTAAAGGATGAGAATCGTTTTTTGAAGTCATTGCTCCCAGTTTCTCCTTTTTTCAATATCCTTCTCCAAAGTAATTAGTTTGACTAACTACTTTTTCATTATACTCATTTTTTCTATTTTATTGCAAGAACATTCTTATAAAAATTCCCTATAATTTAGACACCTTATCCAAGTTAGATGAAGCGTATCACCATCTAACTCTCTTACTTTCGCGCTACAAACAAAAAGTAATTCTTATTAAAAATAAGAATTACTTTTACTCAACAACACTATTTTTCTTCCACACTACCTTTCGCCTTTCCTCCGACACCCCAATGCGAACCCGGAATCTCATTTACTAGTACACGTACACGTTCAACATCTACATCCAAACTTTTTGCAACTGCATCTGTAACATTTGAAATGAGATTTTGAATCTGCTCCTGTTTTCTACCCTCAATAACTTGAATTTGTACAATTGGCATACCCATCTCTCGCTTTGCTCTTTATTCACAAAACATCGACACACTACCCAATCCTTCAAACTGCGCAATAATAGCGTCTCCAGTTTTGAAAGCAACCGCTTCAGATAATGCCCCACTTAGCACAATATCACCTTTTTTTAACCCTTCATTTTGTAATCCAAGTTTATTTACCGCCCAAGCAATTGCTGTTGCCGGATGTCCAAGTACAGCTGCCCCTGTACCAGTTGTCGCCGTTTTACCGTTTTTCGACATAACCATTCCAACATTAGCTAAGTCTATTTCCTGAGCGTTAATCCATTTGCTTCCTAATAGAAATTTTGAGGATGAACAATTATCTGCAATTACATCAGGCAATGTAAATTTAAAATTCAAATAACGACTATCAATAATTTCCAAAGCTGGCGTAACATATTTCGTTGCCTTTAATACATCATCCGCTGTAACGCTAGTACCTTGTAAATCATCTCCCATTAAAAAGGCAATCTCTGGTTCTACTTTTGGATGAATCAACGTTTCATACTGCACAGGTTCCCATTCAAACGCTAACATATCATGTAATAAATAACCGTAAATTGCTTCCTCAATCCCCATCATTTGTTGTTTCGCTTTACTCGTTAACCCAAGCTTTACACCAACTCGTTTGGATCCTTCTTTCATCTTTTGTTCAACTAATTGTTTTTGCAATATGTAAGCATCTTCTACTGTTAAATCCGGATGCTGATCTGTTACCTTTACTACTTCTTTTCGTTCCCTCTCCGCCTGAAGTAAATATTCAATAATCTCTGAATCCGCTCCTTTAACTAAAGCCATATTTTACACCCCCGTTTTTATCTTTGCTAATTCAGCTGCTACATCTAAAATCATATCTTCTTGCCCACCAACTACTTTTCTCTTGCCAAGTTCTATTAAAATATCACGAGCATCTACACCAAATCTATGAGCAGCTCTCTCAGCATGTAGTAAAAAGCTTGAATATACACCAGCGTATCCCATGACAAGACTACCTTTTTGAATTTCTTGTGGCCCTGGTAACAGCGGTGCAACAATATCCTCTGCCAAATCCATCATTTTATACAAATCTACATCTAGCGTATATCCCATCCGATCCAATACAGCTAACAATACCTCTGTTTGCGCGTTCCCAGCTCCAGCTCCAAGGCAGCGGACGCTTCCATCAATTCGGGTTGCTCCTTCTTCAATTGCAGTAATCGTATTCGCTACTGCAACAGAAAGGTTATTGTGGCCATGAAAGCCGATTTCGATATTTAGAGATTGACGTAATGCCTGGATACGTTCACGTACTTCATGAGGCAATAAAGCTCCAGCTGAATCTGTTACATAGACAGCTTGTGCCCCATAACTTTCCATAAGTTTTGCTTGTTCTACCAATTTCTGTATCGGTGCCGAATGTGCCATCATTAAAAAACCACACACTTCCATACCCAATTCTCGTGCAAAATGAATATGTTGAGCGGAAACATCCGCTTCCGTTACGTGGGTTGCTACACGAACAAGTCTTGCTCCAATGCTTTCTGCTTGTTTTAATTCATGGACAGTGCCAATACCAGGAATAAGTAACACAGCTACCTTTGACTGTCTACATTCTTCCACTGCCGCTTCAATGAGTTTCATTTCATCTACTAACGATTTTCCATATTGCAAAGCGGAACCACCTAATCCATCCCCATGACTAACCTCAACATAATGCATACCAGCCTCATCTAACGACCTAGTTACAGACCGAACTTGTTCCTCTGTAAATTGATGCCTCATTACATGACTTCCATCACGCAAACAAACCTCAGTTATTTTGATTGGCATATCACTATTTCTTTTCACTCATCACACCTCGCTTCTGCTCTCCAATTATTCGAGATGCAAATCCTTCACCAACTTTTAATGCCGCTGCTGTCATAATATCTAAATTACCAGCATACGGCGGAAAGTAATCTCCGGCTCCTTCTACCTCTAAAAATACAGTCACACGGTTCCCATCAAACATCGGTTCCTGTTTCAAAGAATATCCTGGAACGTATGACCTAACTACTTCAACCATCTTACAAATCGCTTGCCCAATAATGAATTCATCCATATGCTTAACTTCGCAATATACTGTATCTCTCATTAAAATAGGAGGATCCGCAGGATTTAATATAATAAGTGCTTTCCCACAGTCTGCTCCCCCAACCTCTTCAATCCCACGCTTTGTTGTAATCGTAAATTCATCAATATTTGCCCGTGTACCTGGACCTGCACTTAAACTAGAAATCGTAGCAACTATCTCCGCATACGCAACGTCCGCTACTTCATTGATTGCATGAACAATTGGAATTGTTGCCTGCCCACCACATGTAATCATATTGACATTTCGCATTTCTACATGAGTAGCATCTTGTATAGCTGGACAAACAAATGGACCACATGCTGCAGGGGTCAAGTCAATCACTAGCTTCCCTAACTCTCTTAAAACTTCCGCGTGACGAATATGAGCTTTGGCTGAAGTTGCATCAAATATAATATCCGCTATGCTAGGATTCTCAATAATTGCTTGTATACCATTATCAAAAATCTCATATCCTTCTTCCTTCGCTCGCCTTAATCCATCTGATTCAGAATCTATCCCTATCATGGCAGTCATTTCAATTACTTCACTTCTTCTTAATTTATACATTAAATCCGTACCGATATTTCCGGAGCCTATAATAGCCGCCTTCACTTTCCCCACATATATCCCCTCCTTTTCACACAACTATAAAACTATACAAATTTAATAGAAACCGAACCAAGAGATCCGAAATCGGCTTGAATTACATCATTACATTGAACTGAAACAGCGCCCGATAATGCACCTGGCAAAATTAATTCCCCTGCCTTCAATGAAATATGAAATTCACTAAGTTTATTCGCTAGCCAAGCAACCGCTTGTGCAGGATGTCCTAATGCCGCTGCTCCTGCTCCAGTAGCAATTAGACTATTATTTTTATAGAGCGCCATTCCAGCCGTACGCAAATCTACTTCAGATACATTGGACATCTTTTCACCAACAACTACTTTTGCAGAAGAACCATTATCTGCTACTGTATCGACAAGCTTAATCTTCCAATCTGCAATACGACTATCAATAATTTCAAGTGTAGGTACAATATATTTCGTTGCCATTAGCACATCTACATATGTAATATTAGGTCCACTTAAATCCTCAGCTAAAACAAATCCAATTTCTGCTTCTACTTTTGGAGATACAAACGAATCTACCGAGATTACACTTCCACTTTCTACTTTCATATCATCTAGTAAATGTCCGTAATCTGGTTCATCTACCCCAAGCATTTGCTGCATTGCACTACTCGTAAGTCCAACTTTCTTCCCAATCACTGTGCGGCCTTGTCTTAACTTTCGTCCCACTACTTCGAGCTGAATGTTATACGAATCTAAAACTGATAGATTTGAATACCTTTCCGTGAAAGGCGAAATTGGTCTACACGTTTGTTCTGCCTGTATAAGTTCATCTGCTAATTCCTTTATTAACACTTGCATTTATCTCACCTCATTTTTAAAGTCTATATTTAGAACACATCAGTGGAAATACCATTCCACTGATGGAACATTCATTTTACCCAGCTATTCGCAGGCAGTAAGACCCCCACCTCAGGTTTCAGAGAGAAGCAAAAAAGATAGGCGGGGGATAACTGCCCGTAAAAGCCCGATTGGTGAAGCCCCCACTGATGGAAGTTTCACTTTATAATTTCATCGTAACTGTCTTTGCTTCTGTATAAAACTCAAAACTATGGCGTCCACCTTCTCGGCCAATACCACTTGCCTTAGAACCACCAAATGGGGTACGTAAATCTCGCACATACCAACAATTAATCCATAATAATCCCGAATCAATTTGCGAAACAACTCGTTGTGCTCTTCTAAGATCATTTGTCCAAACAACTCCCGCTAAACCATAAATAGAATCATTTGCAATACGAATTGCATCTTCTTCTGTTTTAAATGGTATAACAACTAAAACTGGACCAAAAATCTCTTCTTGAGCTACACGCATACGATTATCGACATCATATAATATAGTCGGTTCATAAAAGTTCCCTTGTGCTAAACTCTCGATTCTTTTTCCGCCGTGGGCTAATTTTGCTCCTTCTGAAAGACCTATTTCCACGTACTGATCAACTGTTTCTAGATGTGATTTCGAAACAAGCGCTCCCATATCTGTATCTTCATCAAGAGGGTCTCCCACTTTTATGTTTTTCACCGCTTTTACAAATTTCTCTAGAAACTGTTCATATACGCTTTCCTGTACAAGTAATCTTGAACCAGCTAAACAAATTTCTCCTTGATTCCGATAAATTGCTTCAATCGATCCTTGTACCGCTTCATCTAAGTCAGCATCTTCAAATACAATGTTTGCTGATTTTCCGCCTAATTCTAATGAAACTGGTATTAAGTTTTCTGAAGCATTCCGCATAATTGTTTTCCCTGTATTACTTTCCCCCACAAATGAAATACGTCTTACAGACGGGTGCGTCGTCATTTTCGTTCCTACCGTACTGCCTGGCCCTGTAATAATATTCAGTACACCTGGAGGTAGCCCGGCCTCATTTGCAATTTTACCAAGCATGACTGCACTTAGCGGCGTGTAAGATGCTGGTTTCACAACTACTGTATTACCAGCGGCTAGTGCAGCTGACGCCTTCCACGTCATCTGCATAAATGGCAAATTCCAAGGAATAATTAAGCTCGTTACTCCTGCTGGTGCGTATTTTGCATATGACATAAAGTTATGCTTATCATAATGTTCATGTACTATATACTTTGCCATCTCGGCAAAGAAACGAAAATTATGTGCAGAACGCGGAATATCAAAACCACGACTTTCTTTTATTGGCTTTCCGACATCAAGTGTCTCTATATACGCTAATTCATCTACTTTTTGCATAATCAAATCGGACATTTTGCATAAAATAGCTGAGCGCTCTTCCACAGGCATTTTACTCCAGATACCACTTGTGAATGTACGCCCCGCTACGTCTATTGCTCGCTTAGTATCCTCTTCATTTGCTTGTGCAACAGAGGCAAGTTTTCTATTTGTCGATGGATTGAACGTATCGAACGTTTCGCCGGACATCGCATCGACATATTGACCATCAATAAATAACTTCGCATCTTTTACTTTCATTTTTTCAGCTAATAGTTCTTTATTCACACTCTTTACCTCCTACTCTACAATTTCTAAAACCATCTCGATTTCAATTGTTGTATTATTCGGTAGTTGAGCCATTCCAACAGCGGAACGAGCATGCTTTCCCTTTTCACCAAAAACATCTACTAATAAATCGGATGCACCGTTCATCACTTTTGGCTGATCAATAAAATCTTCTGTACTATTTACAAATCCAAGTAACTTCACAACTCGTTTCACCTTATTTAAATCACCGAGTTCATTCTTTACAACGCTTAATAAGTTCAACATAGACCGCCTAGCTGCCTTATATCCATCTTCTATTGATACATCTTTACCTAATTTCCCATGGTACTGGTCAACACCTTGTCCAGCAGTAAACAATAAGTTTCCGACCCTTACACAACTTACATAATTACCTATCGCTGGACGAATAGCTGGTAGTGTGAGTCCCATTTCATTTAATTTACTCTCTGGTGTTTGTGCTTTCTGCATATACTACACCTCTTTTTTTCATATCAACATTTAAGAAACTCGCTGCATTTCCGCCAAGCATAGCTTCCTTTTGCTCCTCTGATAAATCAAGTGTCTCGTCAATTACTTTACCTGGCTGAATTTCTCGTAGTAAAAACGGATAATCCGACCCCATAAAAATCTTTTCATGTCCAAATCGCTCTATCATATATTTAAGGTTGATAGGATCATAGTTTAAAGAATCGAAGTAAAATTTCTTTGCGTAATGGCTCGGAGGATATGTAGTTAATCTCAGATGTGGCCATACTTGCCACCCTTGATCTAATCGCGGCAAAATATATGGAAAAGAACCTCCACCATGAGCAAAGCAAATTTTTAACCTAGGAAACTTCTCCATTATCCCGCCCCATATAAGTGTAGCTGCGGCAAGAGCCGTTTCACTTGGCATCCCAACTGTATACATAAAATTATGATGCGGCATTCTATCTCGCCCTAATGTTTCCCACGGATGAATAAAAATTGGAACCTGCCATTTTTCAGCCATCCGGAAAAACTCAATAAATGAAGGATCATCTAAATTTTTCCCATTTACATTCGTTCCAATTTCGATTCCATGTAAGTTTAATTCTGTTATGCATCGCTCCATCTCACGAACTGCCGTTTCTCCATCTTGCATTGGCACTGTTCCTAATCCAACAAAACGATCTGGATATGCCAAGACGGTTTCCGCAATAAAATCATTTTGAATACGCGCCATTGCTTCAGCTTCTTCTGGTTTTGCCCAATAGGAAAATGTAACAGGAATTGGTGATAATACTTGTATATCAACACCTTCACGGTTCATATCTTCAATTCTTTTCTCCGGGCACCATACTTGATCTGTCACATCGCGAAAGTTTTTCCCACCAACCATAATCGCAGCACCACATGTACAAGTGCGATTTAATATCGGCCAACGTCCACCACCAAACTTCTCCTCAAAATCCGGAAATGTTTCAGGAATAATATGTGTATGAAAATCTATTCGCACTTCCATTCCTCCACTTCCTCTGGCATAATATGTCCGCAGTTTTTACACGCACGAATTTCTTTATTTGAATTAAAACTATGAATCGCTTCTTTCACTTGTTTTTCAATATCGGTTAATTGAACCCGTACGCGATGCATTTCATGATTACACTCATCACAGAACCAAACAAAATCTTCAAGTTCTCCTTGGTTACGTTTCCTTTCAATTACTAATCCATATGTGTTTGCAACGCGGTGCGGTGAATGTGGCACCATGGCTGGTAACATAAACACATCTCCTTCTTTCACTGTAACAACTTCACGTTTCCCTTCTTCCGTAATACATTCCACATAACATTCGCCTTTTATTTGATAAAAGAATTCATCTGAAGGATCAACATGAAAATCACGTCTTCTATTTGGCCCTCCTAAAATCATGGCAATAAACTCTGAGTCTTGCCAAATTACCTTGTTATTTACCGGTGGTTTCAATAACTCTTTATTTTCATCAATCCATTTTAGTAAATTAAAAGATTGTAATGTTTTTGACATGTTTTTTCCTCCTTATAATTCATTCGCTTATATTGTTTTAAGAGGCCATCCTAATAAGGATTGAGACCTTTGTAATTCTCCTTGAAATAAGTGATTCCGTATCCTCGTTGATGAAATTCGTTCACCTTCTTCGCAGCAAACCTCTTCGACGATAGAAACATCAAAGTATTTCATCAGTAGCTCTATATCACCCTCGCGATTTTTTCCAAATCGAAAATCTTCTCCGACATAAATTTCAATTGGGCATAACCTTTGTAATTCTTGAATAAAGTAACTAGTCCTTCTCGTTACATACAACTCATCAAAACGAATAACAATTACATGTTCAACACCGAGCTCCTGAAATCGATTTAACTTCTCATTAATTGGCGTTAGCACTTGTGCTCCCTGAAAATAAGAACGTGGTGATGGATCAAATGTATACACGACATTTGGAATCTGTAGCTCTTTCCCTTTCTCCACCGCGTTTCTAATAACGGTCTGATGTCCTTTATGCACACCATCAAAAACACCAATAGAAACAATCGATTTTTCCAATTCAGGTACACTATAATCATGTATATAAATGATTCTCACCTCTCTTTTACAGTTATGATTAAATGTCTAAATAACCAAATTCCTTTGAAATTAAATTTGCAGTATTCATCACACTTCGAATCATGACTTGACGATTGCTTCCTTGCATATACGTTTTCGGACCAACAATATTAAGAGCAGCAATGGTTCTCCCGGTGTAAGAACGAATAGGAGCCGCAATGCCATATAATCCATGTTCATTTTCGTTATCACTTATGGAATAACCTTGCTTACGAATTGTCTGTAACTCTTCTTGAAATCTCTTCATACAAGTAATTGTATTTGGTGCTCGAGGCAGCAGCCCATTTTCTGAAGTATACTCTAAAGAAGAAGGGTTAAATGAAAGAAGAACTTTTCCTGTACTTGTGCAGTATGCAGGTTTTCTTGATCCGACATGAGTTGATATTTGAACAGAATCCTTTGATGAAATTTTCAAAATAAATACAACATCTCCACGGTCAAACATACCGATATGCACCGTCCCATTAAATTTCCTTACAAGTTCTTCAACGATTGGAATCGCCCCGCTATAAATCTCTTGTTGAAACATCACTTGATTGCCCCACTCCAACAATTTCCATCCCAGTCGATATTTTCTCTGCTCATCTCGAATTAACATTCCTTCTTCACACAATGTACGGACAAGATGGTGAACTGTACTCGGGTTCATATTTAATTTTGCAGCAATTTCAGAATTTCCTAACACCGGCTCACCACTCGTAAAACAATTTAGAATTTTACAAATTTTACCGATAGATGCTATCACAATAACTTACCTCCTCTATTCCAGTTACATATTTCCGGTTCATATATAGCTAAAACATGTAAGAAGATTTACATCCTAACAGTAAAATTCTTGTTATCTATTTGCCACTCCTTCCTTTTTTATTTTAAAATGTAAGCGCGATCATTTTATTGCCACCCTAATGAATTTCCAGATAATTCCGTTCGCAAGGCACTATCCACAAGTGACAGCGATTGTTGTTTTTTGTACGCATTATAAAACATGCCCATTTTTCTCACTGGATCACCAGAATAATAACGCTCATATTGTAATAGGCGTTGTCCAAACGCTTCACCGCATAAGTCCCAAGCTAATTTAAATAATCGAACGCGTTCCTCAGAAGATACTCCTTCACGCCCGATATAATATTTATACATATCCTCTTGAATCTCTGGATTCATAAAGTCAGCACTTGTTGGCGACATTAGTAGGCCACCAGCCCCAATGGTTTGAATAATTTCAATAGCACGTGGATACATTTTAGGTAATAAGCTACGTATTGTATCAAGCGGTAGTCTCGCAGGAACAGCTTCACCATATGCATTCGTTTCATACTCATATTCTGCTACTTGCAAGAGTGCACGGATTGTTTCTACATCTTGTATTAATTCTGCTAACTGATTTTGTACATTTAAAAAGCCGTCTACTCCAATTGAATCTGCTAGTTTTATAGCCACTTCTGCTGCAAAAGAAAGTTTCACTAATCCTCTTACTCCTGATTGATGTGCTGGTTGATGACCAATTCCTGTTTTTGGATACAGCTGATTTCCAGCCTCTACACTTTGATAGATAAACACTTTATCCCACGGAATAAACACATTATGAAATACAAGTAGTGCATCCATTTCTTCAAACCTTGATGCAAGTGGATGATCAAACAAGGATCGTTTTCCATCTTGCATTGGCTCGCGACAAAGAATCCTTAAACCCGGTGCATCAATAGGAACTGCAAAAGAAATTGCATGACGTTCATCACCCGGCTTAAAACTTGGATAAGAATAAATGATTACCTCATCTGTAATTGGTGCAAGTGTCGCTAACATCTTAGCTCCGCTTACATACATTCCCTCTTCTGTTTCGTTCACTACACCTAAATGCATCGTTGCATCTTCTTGCTGATGTGAGGCTTTACTTCGATCATTTTGTGGATTGATAATCGCATGTGTTAAAAACAAATCTTGATCACGTATATGTTTATAATAATTTTTTATATTAGTCCCCCATGAGGAATCAAATTTTTCAAAAAACCATGCATTGCTCGCCATTGAAGTAACTGTAACATTTAAAAAATCTGGTGTTCTGCCCATTAAACCAAATGTAGCCTTTGCCCATACTTCAAACAATTCGCGGCGTGCTTTTAAGGCCTCATAATTTTTGGGCACTAAAAATGCATTCGAAACCCGCTCTCCTGTCTCTTCGCATATATGGGTAATCTTGTCCTGATACTCTGGATCGTGCTGCATATCATATAATTTAGCAATTTGTAAAATCGGTTCCCGAAAAACATCTTCATTCACAACATCGGTTATTCTTCTTCCACCAATCCAAATTTCAGGATTTCTTGCCTTTAATCCTTCAATATACTGAGCCCCTGTTCGAATCGCCATTTTTACCCCTCCAATATATACATTTTGAAGTTTACTATACAAATAAGTTTAGAAATTCTGTCACCTTTTTAAATTAACAGAATTTTAAATTATTATAAACCAATCTCAACTCAAAACTACTGCCTTATTTCACATTATGAAATTCTAGTAAAATTTTTAAGGGACATGTAAAAAAGGAACAGTTCCCTGTTCCTTTCACATCATTCATTCACCTTCTCCGCATCCCAATAATATTTACTAAATGCTTCAGTTAACACATCAATTGTGTTATATAGCTCTTCTAAAGTATTATCAACGCCACCAACTTCGATAAGCATGGCATTTTTCGATAAATCTTGATTATAGACTCCATTTCCATCCTTTTTATACTTTGGAAAAATCCCTCTACTTAACCCATAATAGTTTTCATCTAAATACGAATTTATCGCTCTTGCAATCTTTTCATTATCAGAACGCCCTGCATTTTCCATCCCTATTATAAAATATAACCTCGCATAGGATTTTCCATTAATCACTTTTGTCGTAACATTCTTCCGCTGATCGTCCCTGTGAATATCAATTGGAAACATAATCTTATCATTTTGTGCCAAGGCTTCTTTCACATATCCATGAGATGCGGTATATGCTTGATACCATTTCCATTTCTTATTCGCCAATAAATCACCCATGTTTGTTTTGTCATGAAGAACCGGTATTCCCTGCCCTTCCAACTGTTCTTTTAGACGCTCTCCCAAAAGCGAGACATTTACATCCGGACTTGATGGACTCTTCGCCCCAGGTAACAATGGATAAAAGGACTCCCAACTATGCGTGTGATAAATATATACAGCTTTTTCACCTTTTGCATCGTTTTTATTTTTTTGTACAGGATTCTTTTTGTCTGCTTCTGTGACTTTATCTTTCGCTACTTCCCGTTCTTTCGTTACCTCTTCAATCGGTACACTAGATTCATTCGGAATATTCGTATAGTCCGTTCCTTCTCCAGCTACGATAATATTAGAATAGTACTTTGACATCCCCGGTACTTCTTTGCCAACGAACGTTCGTAAATCATGTATTTTCAGATCTGTTGTGATAGAAAACAATAAATTCCCAACAGACTCTCGTTTATTTGTTTTAAAATAATCCGATGCAAAATAACGATTTTCACTCTCAAACATTTGAATAAATCCCTGCATTGATACTTTTCCAAACCACTGACTCGCATAATAAGATTTCATAGTATGTAAAAGCGAGGTCACAATAGACGCCGCCACTATCACTACAAATACATATGATAAGATTAAAAATAGAAATTTCTTTCCATGTATACGAGTTGCATACTTTTTCAATGTATCACCTTCTTTATCATTTTAGGTGAGAAGCCCCCACCTCAAGGAACGTGAAGGGCACAGATCAATGAGTAAGTGGTGGTAGTTCAAACATGGATATGTACAAGCTTTATGTAATATATATTTACTAGACTTTTAAATTAGACCTTACATACTAGAATTCCATTTTCAATTTGTGTTGCACCCAAGTTTAAGTGTAAGTTAAAAATAATGTCTTTTCTTACCTAGCCTCACTTAGAACAAATACAAATGATATACAAATCTTCAAAATATCTACAGCCCGTTTTGTACAATCCTCCCTAATTGAACTACCCCCACCTTCACTTCGTTTAGATGAGGGGGTCTTCTCGGTTAAAATGATAAAAAAAGAGAAATGGCAGCCCATTTCTCTCTCATTAGTTATTGTTCTTTCGATGTATCCGACGATGGTGATTTCTTCGCTTGTTTTTCTTTAAAAATTTCACCGATTGCACCAAGTGTGCCAAGTGTTTCAATTGCATTAGATGGGATGAAGACCTTATTTGCTGGTCCTTTCGCTACTTCAGCTAACGATTCAAATGATTTATAAGCAAGAACGCGTTCATCTAAGTCCGCTGCACGTATTAATTCGATTCGGTTTTGTTCTGCTTTCGCAATCGTTTCAATTGCTCTTGCTTCCCCTTGCGCTTCTAATTCTTTCGCTTCTCGTATACCTTCTGCTTCGCGAATACGCGCTTCTTTATCCCCTTCAGCCATCAAGATTTTACTTTGTTTTTCCCCTTCAGCACGAAGAACTTTATCTTGTTTAGCCGCTTCTGCTTCTAGAATAATCGCACGCTTATTACGCTCTGCTTTCATTTGTTTTTCCATGGATACCTGCACATCTTTTGGTGGATTAATATCAACAACTTCCACACGTTCAATACGAACGCCCCACTTCTCTGTTGCTTCGTCAAGAGCTAGACGAATTTCTGTTGAAATCTTTTCACGCCCTGATAATGTTTCATCCAGCTCCATCTTACCAATGAT
Organism: Bacillus sp. 95MFCvi2.1; assembly: GCF_000374965.1. Lineage (NCBI taxonomy): Bacteria > Bacillati > Bacillota > Bacilli > Caryophanales > Bacillaceae > Bacillus > Bacillus sp. 95MFCvi2.1. Next base: position 27,872 of record NZ_KB895694.1, read on the forward strand.
TTGACGCATTGTTGCAGATGTAATATTACGAACACCATATTCATAGTTAGAAATACCATATGTCGCAAGTTCCGGTTCAACGATTTGATAGAAAATTATTGTATCAATTTCTACCTGTACGTTATCTTTCGTAATTACCTTTTGTGGTGGCACATTTGTTTGTTGAATACGTAAATCATGGTATACACGTATACGATCTACAATTGGGATTATTAGATTTAACCCTGGCTGCATGATGCGTTGGAATTTACCAAATCTTTCAACCACACCTACCTTTTGTTGGGGCATGATTTTAATTGTTAACGCGATAAATACAATGACAATTAATGCAAAAATAATCGTTAATGTTAATGCTACCATTTTTATTCACTCTCCCTTTTCACATATAAAACAGTGCTGCTCCTCTTTATAACAATGACTCTTTCCCCAGTAGAAATGGGAACATCTGAAATAGCAGTCCAAGTATCGCCATCCACTTTCACGATCCCATTCCCTTCACTTGTAATCGCTTGCAGGATAATTCCTTTTTTACCAGCTAATTTATCGACAGTATCGATAAATCCTTTTGCCTCTCGAAAATTTTTAGAGATTCGTTTCGTAAAGAAAGTCAATGTTAAACTTACAATTGCTCCTACAACAACTTGTAAAAATAGTGCATCTGGAGCAAACAATGCAATAAGACCTCCGACAACCGCTCCAATTCCAAGCCATAACATGTAAAAGGTAATCGATAACATTTCTGCTATAAATAAAATACCGGCTATAATAAACCAAACTACCCATCCAGCCATATGTAACCCTCACTTTCTTTTTTATTTTCTATATGTATATGAAAAAAAAGAATTGTTTATCACGTCCTCCTAATTAAGGCGAGACGTTTCATCGGAAGCTACTATACATATTCACTGTTATAATGAGTATTATTAAAATAGTATATTAATATATTCTTTATTATACATGAAAATCCCTGTATAAAAGTTACAAAAAATAAAATTCTTTCAAAAATTTATTCCACGAATTATGATTACTATAAAGAAATATGTATTATTCTTTGAGTGGAGGTACCAATATTGCACCAACGATCGCTATCCTTTTATTGGTTTTCTAAAATGTGCATCACTCTTGCTGAAGTTGTTTACATAATGATTCTTACTACTCATATTTATATAACAACCAAATCAGCTACTATCACAGCTCTTTTTCCATTATTACGAGTTATTACAAGTTTTATTGCGAGTACATCCGCACCACTTTTAATGAACCGTTTTCCATCTTATTCATTGCTCTTTACATTGCAAGGCGTTAAGACTTTCTTTTTTATTCTTTTAACTGCATTATTTCCCTTACTATCATCTAACATCATTGCCCTTCTTGCTTTTATTATTCTCATTTCATTATGCGAAGGTTGGAGTTCTCCTTTATTATACGCTGTTATTCCACGTCTAACATCACAAGAAAAGTTAGTAAAAGTAAATAGTGTCTTTTCCTTTTCAACACAAATTGTTCAAGCAGCTGCTTATTCATTCACAAGTGTAGTGGTCTTATTGATTGGTGCCACTTCTACACTTATGATAAACAACGTATTAATGATTTTGGGGTGTATTGCATTATATGTTTCATTGCGCGCTATACAAACTGAACAAACAATAGAGAAATCCTCTTCCAAATCAGCTGTATTAATAGAAGGATGGAAACTTTTATTTCAGCATCCCTCCCTCCGTATAGTTACATATATGGACTTAATTGAAACTTTTGCTGGAACGATATGGATTGGTGGTATTACTATGGCTTACGTAACGACTGTTCTTCATAGAGGAGCAGAATGGTGGGGTTATATCAACACAAGCTATTATTTCGGAACATTAATTGGTGGGCTATTAGCATGGCGAATGAGTACATATATTCAAAATAACTTAATACGCTCAATGGCCTTAGGATCACTTCTATTTAGCGTGCTTACCTTCTTATATGGCATAACAAGCAACGGATTTATTGCACTGTTTCTTTGTGTTCTAATGGGACCTTCCTATCAAATTCGAGATATTTCCCAAACAACCGTTTTACAATCAAGCGTACCACCATCTCTATTATCAAGAATGTATACAGCTCACGGTACACTTACTTCGGCTGTTTCAGGACTTTCTATGCTATGCGTTGGCATTATTACCGATATGTTCGGTGTCCGTACTATATATATCATTGCTGCTTTTCTAATTTTTTGTTCTGCTTGTTTATCTTTTATTTTGTTAAAACATACAAAACAGCAAGAAAAAGACATTTCTCTTTAAGTTCACAGAATGCAAAAAGGATAGGTTACCCTATCCTTTTTGCATTCTATTTACGATAAATTTGGAATTCGTCTATGTTTTGTAGCTTGTTCAAATGCATATGCAAGCTTAATTAAAGTCCCTTCGCTAAAAGCAGTACTTGCAAAAGTGATTCCAAACGGTCTTCCGCTTTTCATATATCCAGCCGGTACTGCTATGGAAGGATAACCAGCTTTGGCACATATTGTTGATCCTATATATGAAGGGAAGAGAATTGCATCAAGATCATATTTCTTTAACGCAAAATCAATTCCTTGTTCCTGGGAAAAATATAAATCTTCTAATTTTGCATTTAAGTATTCAGGGTTTCTTAACGTATTAGAAAAATCCTTTCCAAACTCCAACCTACTTTGTCCATATTTTAATGCTTTCTCTTCTATATTTTTATTAAATGCAATTAATTCAGAGATAGAATGGACTGGAATATTGGAAGGTAACTTGGAAAGATAATTATCTAGACTATGTTTTAATTCATACGATGAGACTCTCCAACTCCACTCCCTATGAAAAGATGGAATTTCGATATCTTCTAATACTGTTGCTCCTTCATTACGCAGTACTTGTATAGCATTCTGAAATAGTTCCTCATCATACTCTCCAGATTCGTAATAGCTTTCAGAGGCTTTGTTAAATACTCCAATTTTAGCACTCCTTAAACCATTAGAATCTAAATAAACCATATAATCTTGTTGAGCTCTTCCTTCACTTTTATAAGTTGCAGGATCAAGCTGGTCTATTCCTGTTAGACTCCCCAATAAAATTGCCGCGTCAGTTACTGTTCTAGCAAAAGATCCCGCTGTATCTTGCGAATATGTAAAAGGTATAATCCCCTTGCGACTTACTAAGCCAACAGTAGGCTTAATACCAACTACAGAGTTCTGAACTGCTGGACTTAAAATAGAGGCATCTGTTTCTGTTCCAACAGATAAAACGGTTAAGTTGGCAGCAACCGCTACGGCCGATCCTGTACTTGAACCACCAACAAAAAGGTCATCATCACCTGATCCATATGGATTAATGACTTGTCCACCTCTTGAACTATATCCAGCCCACATTTCAAAAGACATTCCATTCGCTAATTCTGTCATATTCGTCTTACCTAATATGACTGCACCTGCTTCACGAAGCTTTTCAACAAGAAATGCATCATGATTACTCCTATAGTTTTCAAGCGCAATTGTTCCTGCACTTGTATGCATTGAATCATTTGTTTCAATATTATCTTTTAAGAGAATAGGAATACCGTGCAAAGGACCTCTGACACCCTTTATTTTTCTTTCATGATCTAATCCTTCTGCGATAAAAATTGCATCTGGATTTATTTCTAAAATAGAATTTATTTTCGGACCGTCTTGGTCATACTTCGCTATTCTATGAAGGTAATACATAACTAACTCTTTCGAAGTAAGTTCCCCATTTTCCATCGCTGTTTGTATACCATGAATTGTTAATTCTTTTCTTAGTAGTTTATTGAATTGAATCTCCATCTGATTTCTCCCCTTACAAGTTGTTTCCTAGTTTCAGATCTTATCTTATTACTTATTAACTTTAATCATTGCCTTGTCTCCTCATTTCGACAAATTCACATCTGTTTAAACATTTCGTCTACCATACATAAAAACCTTCAAACAAAATAAAAAACGCCTTAGACGAATAAAACTATCTAAAACGTTGTTAACAATCACATATATTCTCTTCCTATTTTCAAACTCTCTTTTATTTCACATACACGTCCTCTAATAAATGTACAAATTCACCTTGATTCCCTGCTAATACAGGACACTTTGCTATATCAACCCATTCATAACAAAATGTTAGGCCCTCATCTTCCTCTCCTGCACTTACTATATGTTCCCACATATCTTTTACATCTGTTAATAATGAAATGTGAAAGAAGTGACGCTTTTGATACTCCTGTTTTTCTTTCATATAGATGATATAATCATCAATGAAACGTTCTATACATAAATGACGAAGTCCAGACTCTTCTATTACTTCACGCAGTACTGCTGCTTCTAATTTTTCTCCTTCGTCAACTGTGCCACCTGGGACCTGTATACCTGCTTCTGGTATATCACGATGAGTAAAAACAAGCAACTGCATAACTCCTGCTTTCTCCCTTGTAATGTATGCATATACTTTTTTCTTATATAACATCGTCATCTAATCCGTCTCCCCTCAATTCATTACTTCATCGCTTCCTCTAAGGTGAGTTGATTTTCATATAGATATGTCGCTTGTGGATTCCCTACATAACGTACGTGCCACGGTTCATACCGATAACCCGTAATGGACTCCTTCTCTTTTGTATACCGAATGACAAAACCAAATCGATGCGCATTTTGAGATAGCCATTTCCCTTCTTTTGTATCTCCAAAAACAGACTCTAATTGGAATTTAGCTGATTGTGATGTAATATCCATTGCGAGTCCCGTTTGATGTTCACTCGTTCCTGGAACAGCACTAGACATTGCTGTTTTTGCTTCTCCATCTTGAATCTTATACATTGTATTTAATGCTTTTTGCCGATCAAAAGACCGGTATCCAGAAACTGCAAAAAGAAAAATCCGCTCCTGATCTCCTTGCTCGAACATTTTTTCAAGTGCCTGCGCTGCTTCTTTCCTCATCTTCTTTTTCTCTTGATCACCTTCACTCGAATAACGCACTTTTGGAATAACTAAATCTTGTGGCTTATAACGATCTGGTAGCCGTCTGCTTTTATTTACAAGTACAAGTACGGAATCAGGATTATTGACAACCGCAAGATCTCCTTCCATTTTGGCAATAGTTTCTTGTGCTTTTGGAAATACAACGCTACTATTCACCTCTTGTGCCTGTTTATCTTTATACATTTTATAATTAATGCTTGCCACTCCAATAATAATTACAACTACTACGACACCCAGTAGTGTCCATCTTTTTTTCATACAACGACCTCTTATTTTAATAATTTGGCCATATAATACTCATCGACACGCTCACCCTCGACAATAAGAGAATCTTTTTTGACACCTTCTTGTTCAAATCCTGCTTTTTTATATAGTGCCTGCGCTCTTGTATTGTGGGCCATTACTGTTAATTCCAAACGCCATATATCATGTAATCTTGCCCACTTTTCTACTTCTTTAAACAATGTCGTCCCAATTCCTTTTCCGCCATATTCTTGTAAGATTCCAATTACAATTGCTGCTGCATGCTTGTTTCTTTGCACATTACCACCATTAGCTAAAATAAATCCAACTAATTGCTCCCCTTCTACTGCTACAAATATAGTAGAATTATAATCTTCTACAAAACGTTGAATCATTTGTGTTTGCTGCTCTACTGTTGTATTCCGTTCACCTGGTTCTAATAGCATAAAAGTAGTTTCTTCATCCAATTGTTTTCCTAATTGCAAAAATGCTGCTGCGTCCTCTACTCGAATTTCTCGAATCATTTCTATCACCCTACCAAGTTTATAATATAAAAATTTTCTTTATAAAGAGATTTTCGCTATTTTTTTATGAAATTCCTTTCTATTTTCCCCAGGAGAAATAGACAATTTTCGATATCAATATAATGAAGAAAAAATTGTGACAATAAAGTGAAACTTTAATCAGTGGGCGTTTTCTTCTTACCTCACTTAAATTTTTTACATTTGCTACATTTTAAAGTTGGGGCTTACTACCCGCGGATAGCGAGATAAAAGCTTAGCTTCCATCTTTTTATTTTTTGAACACACAAAAAAACGTAAGTATCTCACTTACGTTCATCCATTTACCTTTTCTGCTTGCCAAAAATATTCACTAAATGCTTTCGCCAATACATCAATGGAACGATTTAATTCTTCAGATGTATTATCTACACCTCCCACTTCAATTAAAATCGCTTGTCCTGATAAGTCCTGATTATAAACACCGTTCCCTGTTTGAAATCCCTTTTGAATAACACCGCGGCTTACTCCAGGATATTTTTTATTAATCGCTTCATGTAGCGCAGTTGCTAATTGTAAGTTTTTTGCATAATTTTTATTTCCTTTTCCAATGACAAAAGCAAGCTTCGCATATGATTTATCTCCAATCGCTTTTGTTGTGACATTTTTACGAGCGCTATCTCGGTGCAAATCAAAGAAGTATTGCAATTCTCTGTTACTAGCCATTGCTTCCTGTACAACTTCACGAGACATTTTATAAGAACTTGTATCATTTAAACCCTTACTAATCAACCTCTCCCCAACATCTGTTTTATCATTAACTGCCCCTATCCCTTCATTTTCTAATTGCTCACGGAATCTGTCTCCCAAAATAGAAATATTCGTCACAGAGCTTGTCGCTTTATTTGGATTTGGATTATTTGTCAAATTTAATAACGGTAAATAAGACTCCCAGCTATGCGTATGATAAATAAAGGCCACTTGTCTTTTCCCAGTTGTTTGAGATGGTTGTTTCTTGTCTTTATTTGTATCCGTTTTCGGAACTTGTCCTGCTTCTCCAGTCCGCTCTTTCACTACTTCCTCAAGTGGAACACTCGATTCTATTGGTAAGTTAGAATAATCTGTTCCTTCACCAGCAATGACGATTTCCGTATCGTATTTCCCAAAACCCGGAAGCTCCTTTCCAACAAAGCTACGTACATCATCAAATCGAATATTCGTTACAGTTGAAAAAAGAAAAGATGAAATCGAAAAATCTTGATTTAAATTCCGATATTCTTGTGTAAAATAGTGATTTTCCTTTCCAATCACATACATATAACCATTTATTGACAACTCATTCAACCAATTATATAAATATGCTGACTTTGTTTCTTTTAATGAAGTCACCATCATACTAATAAGAAAAAAAGTTGCTAACATCATAATGACAACAAATAAAATGAGCTTTCGTACACTCGTTAATTTTACATAAAAAAAGCCTCGATTCATAACATCACCCTCTCTGTTCCAACTTATGTACAAGCTATAGAGAATAGACCGCCTAAATTTCGGCTATATTGTCATAGAGGTGAAGTGAATTGAAGCTAATTATAGGTATAATTCCTATTGTTTTATCATGTGTTTTTTTATTATTTGCAGCACACCCTAAAATCCGTGCTTTCTTAGATATTTGCGCGTACCTTTCATTATATATACTGGGTATACTAATTGCTTTTAACATATATGATGTTGTACTGCACGGCTTAGTATTTATGACAACCATTCACAGTATTTTATTGAATCCATTATTTCTCCTTACCGGGGCTTATGTAGGAGTATATTCTTTATATCTCCTTATTTATAAACTAGTAACAAATGTAAGAAAAACTTAATACTTACCTTTAACGTATTTCCGAAAGAAGTCCCCATCTTCAAGCCCGTGACGGGCAATAGCCCAGCGATAAGGTTGGGATGAATTTCGTTTAGGCACAGCCTAACTGATTTGTAAGAACAACCAATTGTTATTATGGTGTATGCATTCTATATCCGATATCTTCACTTGCTTGTAAGACTTAGAAGGATTTTGTAGATAATGACCATCTATATCTTGTACATACATCATCTTCCCTGTAAATCCTGTCACAAATCCTACTTGTCCAAACACTTTTACTTTATCACCCAAATAGATTCCATGTACCTTTGGTGTATTTTTATTGTTTCGTTTTGCAGTTGTATTTTTTGTTTTTCTTCCTTTTCTTGCAGTCGATTCATGAAGGGATCGTTTTTTCTTTCTAAATTGTTTGATGCGAAATTCACCACTTTGCTCATATTCTTGTAGTTTTGTTGGGGTTGTAATCGCAATGGCATCATTATAATGTGTTTTCGATAAACGTAATTCTTTTCGTTTCGGTGTGGTGTAGCTGCCATACGTAATCTCACAACCTAAACGATTCATGATTTGCAGACGTAATATATTCATAAAAGCGGTCTCTTTATATTGTTTTGGTTTCTTGAAAATGTGTTTGATAGTTCCTTGGTGAAATTTCTGATGGCACTCTTCATGTACGGTTACAAGGTTATCTGCCATATCTGAACCGCCACTACATCGTTCAATGATATGATGCGTATGCAAAATACCGCCTTTTTTCTTACAAATTTGACAAGTATAATGATCTCTCGTAAACACGTAATACCTTGTATTCCAAAAGCCAAAGGCATCACCTTGTTGATATTCTTTTCCTTGTATGTCGGAGTTTTTTAGTTTTTGCGCATCAAACTTTCCTACTTCAACAATTACTTTTGGGGATGGTAATAACGAGCGGAATATTTCAATCCAATGAATTTGGTTATGCATCCTACTTTGAATCGATGGAGGCAACCAGCCTTCTCTCTTTTTTCGATTGAGAAAACGTGCTTTTCGATATCTTGTTTTTCGTTGTCTTCTACTTCTGCGTAATGTAGCTCTCAGTGTAAGATTCTCTTTAACGTCTTGACGTAACTCGATTGTTCCCTTTGCTAGCACTTTGTCTTCTGTGGTGATCGCAATGCCTACATACTTCGAACCGCTATCAACACCAATTGCAACGGATTGCACCGTTTCACCAGTAGCATACTGCAATTGAATTGTAAACGGAGTATACCCAATAATCTTGGCTTTTCCTTGTTTGAGAAGAAGCCTAGCTTTGCGATTGCTGCAAGGCATGAGCGGTTCTCCTCTTAAATTCTTGACAAATACACGCATGATTTGTCCCTCCTAAGAGTTTGTTTCCCTTCGCCAATGTTTGTAGGTGTTGGCAACTTCTTGTGCAAGAAGACTTGTGGTTGACCGTTCCTTCCCAACCAGAACTTTTACAGAGCCACCATAGAGCCAAGAACTAGGGAATCATTCTTGGGTATGCAACCTACGAACGGAGTCCACAAAGGACCGTGGCTAGACAACCAGAACTTTTACAAGCCCCCACTTCAAAACGCGCTAGCGTTTAAGTGGTGGGTAGTTGACATGGAGTGTAAAGATGAAACCACCTTTTATATGTCATAAATGCCAGAAGAAAATTATCAGAAAACAAGATCTTATCACCACAATATTTTACATACGTATCTACTTATTTCACAATACTTGTTTTAGCCAACAATTTTTCTTTTCTAGTTTCATTCCTATTAACACGTTATTTGGAGCATATTTCATTTGGTATACTCTCGCTATAGGGAGTGTTTTAACCATAACTGAACCCTCAATTATTTGGATCTTTTTTTACTACCAGCTCTATATCGCTTCATTTCTTATTATTATATCGAACGTCACTTTTGAAGATAGCGATTAGACTGTCCTTTAGGAATACTTAAACACTCCCAATCTTTTTCTTTCAGCAATTTCCCAACATAAATAATTTGTCCAATATGTGATGCATAATGAGCAATCTGCCTTTCAATTGCTTGCATAACACTATGCGCTTCACCACGAATATGAATTATCTTTAAAAGATCTTGCGGAGTTAATGATTGCAGCGCTTGAAAAACATACCCCCATCCTTCCCCCCATGCTGCTAGCACTTCTTCTTTTGAAGCATAACCGCCTTCAAATTCACCATCACGATTCCGATCTAGCTTTTCACCGTCTGTCGTTAAGAAATCTGTCCATCTTGAGCGCATATTCCCATGCAAATGTTTAATTATAATCGCAACACTATTTGCTTCTTCATGAGGTGTCCAGCATAGTTGTTCATATGATAACTGTGAAAGCGATTGTTCTCCTTGCTTTTGAATCGCCTTAAAGTTTGAAAAAACACATTCTAAATAAGCTTTTCTAACTTCCATTTCCAATCCTCTCCCATATTAACTAATTGGCGTTCCATTTGGAATTTCTATATCAGGTTGCAATAAGATTACATCACCATGTTCTGGGACTCCTCCTAACACAAGCACCTCTGATTTAAAGCCTGCAACACGTTTTGGTGGAAAATTCACTACGGCAACAACTTGTTTTCCAATTAACGCTTCTGGTGTATACCGCTTTGTAATTTGAGCACTGGATTGCTTCATACCAAGTTCACCAAAGTCAATTTCCAGCTTAATTGCAGGTACACGCGCTTCTTTAAACTCTTCTGCTTTTTTTATCGTTCCAATACGTAAATCTAACTGTAAAAAGTCTTCAAAATTAGCCATTTTATTCTCCCTCCCAAACTATCATTTAGACAAAACATGCAAATTCCCTCTAAAAAAAGAAAGATGCCTAAGCACCTTTCTTTTGTAACTCCCTTGATTCATTTGGTCTATATAGGAAGTAACCGATAACTCCACCAACACATGATGGCAATAACCATCCAATTCCTTCCTTATATAAAGGAAGCATTTGCAACACATTTGTTATAGCATCAAACTTAATATTTGCACTTTCTAAACCGTTAAATAGACTAATAACTAGTGCCCCTAAAATTGCACCGATATATATTGTATTTCGTTGCCCAATCCATTTATGGAAATAAGACAGAACAATTAGTACAATCGCAACAGGATAAATAATCAGTAACACAGGCAATGTTACAGCAATAAGCTGTGTTAACCCTAAGTTTGATACAAATAAACTAAACGCACATACCAATGTGACAATCATTTTATGCGATAATCTTGGGAATAAGTTTGTAAAGAATCCCGCACACGCCGATGTAAGTCCAACTGAAGTTGTTAAACATGCGAGTGTAATAACAAGGCCTAACAATACTTTTCCACTTGTTCCATATAGCTCATTTACAACTTTCGTTAAAATAAGACCTCCATTATCAGAAACGCCAAGTGATGTACTTGTCGAACCAAGATAAGCAAGTGATAAATAAATTAATGTTAAGCCTACCACAGCAATAATTCCTGATATAATTGTTATTTTTGCAATTTGTCCACTCTCTTTTATCCCTTTTGAACGAATAACTTGTACAACAACGATCCCAAATACAAGTGCACTAATAGCATCCATCGTTAAATATCCTTGAATAAATCCGCCAAAAAATGCATTTTCTTTGTATGCATCTAATGGTGCAGCAGGCGCCCCAATTGGATCAATAATCGCTTTTCCAACAATTACAGCAACAATTAATACTAATAATGGGGTAAGGAACTTTCCAAACCAATCAATTAGTTTTGATGGATTTAATGATAAATACCAAGTAACCCCAAAGAAAACTACTGTGTATAGAAACAGCATATACCACTCTGACACAAACGCTTCTGATAGAAACGGCTTCATTCCCATTTCAAATGAAACTGCCCCTGTACGCGGGATTGCAAAGAATGGTCCAATCGCTAAATAACTAATCAGTGGGAAAATAAACGCAAATATAGGATGTACTCTAGAGGATAACGCTTTCAAGTCTCCCTCTACAAAAGCTACAGCGGTTACAGCTAATAGAGGAAGTCCGACTCCTGTCACAAGGAATCCAATTGTGGCAATCCAAACATTTTCTCCTGCTTGTTGACCTAATACTGGTGGGAAAATTAAATTTCCTGCTCCTAAAAATAATGCAAACAACATCAAACCAATTGCTATCGTATCTCCTGGCCTTAATCGTCCCTTCATCTTTTTCTTGCATAGCATGTTCCCTATTGTTTTTATCTTTTTTCACAATATGCTATGCATCCTCCTCTCTGCTCATGTTGATTAATATATCGCCCCTTAAAAGGCAATGCCTTTCTCCATAATTTCTCCACTTCCCCTTTTTATTACTCTAATTTATAAATTTTGATTTTTTTGAATATTTAAATCATTAGAGTGTTAAACCATGGAGTAAACTTGTCAGACTTCTTTGCTTTTGTCACACATATAGTAACATATTTAGTTGAAAAATAAAAACATATTTTTTATATAGAATTTTTCGAAAAACAAAATAATAAGTTCTCCTTCCTCGTCTATTATTCTTTTAGGAAAATATTTTAGAAACAAATATGCAACGATTCATTTTGTTATCTCAAAATAACATTACTATTTCCTTTTTTATGTATAACGAAAAGCCATCTAAATTATACAGATGGCTTTGTATCTTCTATTCTATTGTCTCCACTTCACGTGGATTATTCATTTCTTCTACATATACAACGCGAAATCCATGGTCTTCTAAATCCTTAAGCAATGAATCTAATTCTTCTGGTTTAAATTCTTCGCCTAGTGTAAACATAATTCTGCGTACTAATAACGCATCATTATCAAATGTCATTAAACTTTGAATGCCACTATATTTTTTCAAAACTGTAGATAGTTTTTGAATCGCTCCATTATAATCTTGGGTTCCCACCATAACAGAATACCTGCTAGAATGAACACCCCATGCATCCTCTAATAACTCAAATACCTTTTTATGAGTTAAGATTCCAAGAAATGTCCCTTTCTCATCGATAACGGACAAATATGGTAGCTTCTTAATTGTAAAGAATACTTTAAAGAAAGAAGAGTCTTCTCTCACATAGCCCTCTTTATCATTTAATAATTCTGATAAATCATCTTCTAATGAACCTTTATATTCTAAAATATCTACTTTATATACATTCCCTAAAAATTTCTCTTTCTTTTCATCTAAAACTGGCACACAACGATAACCTGTTTTATTTAAATGATCCAATGCTTCACCTATTGTAAATGAAATGGAGCAATATAAAACTTCTCTTTTTGGCACATAATTTCCTTTAATCCTCATAAAAAGCCTCCTTATGTTAAAATACTTTCTGTGCCATAACTATATTATATTTTCAGAAAAAAATAAATAATTTATTTTATTTTTCTGAAATCTTTTCATATTATTGTCATTATTTGTTCATGAATGATTCATTTTTGAGAAATTTAGTAGATTATCATTCTGTACAACAAATAATATAAGCAACTTATCATACTTAAGCTAGTTACTGACTATAGCTGAAAATAAAGAGAATTACTTATAATCCTAGCCTATACCCATATGTAAAGAAAAAGATATTGTAACTTTAGCAAAAAAGCGCTAAAATAAGAATAAGAATTTTCTGAATTTTCAAAGAGCAGGTGAACCTTTATGTCTTCATTATTTCGTTCTTACACATATCGCTTTTTTGTAGGATTCCTTATTATTCTTATCATAAGCCCCATTCCCGCCTTATTATTAACTCATGAGTCTTCTTATTTGAAAGGTTTACTTGGGATTTTTCATAATCTCGCTCATTTTCCATCCATTTTCATCCCGATGATTGATTGGATGCATGAATCCATTCTTTTTTCATCACAACCTATTATAAATTCAACCACAACTTTACATGCTCCAGGACAATCTACACTTCTATTCCCTTATATGTGGGAAGTATACTTTTTATCAATCGTGCGTTTTACATTCACACTCGCAATTGGTTTTTCAATTAGCTTAACAATGGGACGTTTATTCTTAAAGGCACCAAAACAACTAAAAAAATATACTTCAATATTGCGCTGGATTCCATACTCATTCAGTACTGCTTTATTACAATGTTCTATTGTTTTAATTTCTTTATACATCGCAAAGTACATAACAATTCCATTCCTTTCCTCTCTCATCATCATAAGTAGTACATCAATGATTATTGTTATACAGGCAATTAAAAAATGGATTCCGTTTTTAAATAAAACTGCAGAACATGATTTACGTGATTCAACTTTTCTCATTAATACGTTATTTATGGCAATTGTTTCAAATCATAAATCTATTTTAAGCTCCATTATTCTGTCATTTTTTTATATGGAATGTATTTTTCATACGAAAGGATTACTACAATTTATTATTCAATTTGGAGGAAGTTCCCCGACCGTTGTCACAATTGGACTGCTACTCATTTATATTCCATACATCATTCTTTCCTTTCTTCAATCCGTGTGGACAACAAACCAGTCTAAACATCAAACTTACACTATCACAAAAACACTGATAAAGTAATTCAGCTTCATGCTATCTCCCTCCTTTTAAAAATGGAGGGTTATTCCCCTTTCATTCAGGGTAAAATACCAACAAATTCATGTATGGTTAGAAAAACATTCCAATATTTACTCATTTCCTTTGACTATTATTTTCATTTCGATTTATTATAAAAGTATAACATACTTGCAGGAGGTGACATCTTTATTCCAACTTCGGAGTAGAGAACACACTTGGACATATTAAATATTTTTCTCATTTTTGTACTTATTCTCATTTCTGGCTTTTTCGTCGCATCTGAATTTGCGGTTGTAAAAGTACGAAAAAGTAGAATTGATCAGCTTGCAAATGAAGGAAATAAGCAAGCATTAGCTGCCAGAAGCGTTGTTTCTAACTTAGATGTATACTTATCAGCCTGTCAGCTTGGTATTACTATCACGTCTTTAGGCCTTGGTTGGCTTGGTGAACCAACTGTTGAACACTTACTACGACCACTATTTGAAAAAATAAATATTACTGGAGCAATGGCTAATACGCTATCGTTTATCATTGCATTTAGTGTCATCACTTTTTTCCATGTTGTATTGGGGGAACTTGTTCCAAAATCTTTTGCAATTCAAAAAGCGGAGGCTATTACATTAAAATTTGCCAAACCACTCATTTGGTTTGATAAAATCATGTATCCTTTCATTTGGTCACTTAATAGTACAGCCGTATTCTTTACAAAACTATTCGGCTTAGAACCAGCAAAAGAAAATGAACTTGCTCACTCAGAAGAAGAATTACGACTTATTTTAGGTGAAAGCTTTAAAAGTGGTGAAATTAATCAAACTGAATACAAATATGTAAACAATATTTTCGAATTTGATGATCGTGTTGCCAAAGAAATTATGGTACCTCGCACAGAAATGGTTTGTTTATCTACCGAAAATACATTAGAAGAAAATATGGATATCGTGGCATCTGAAAAATATACACGTTATCCGATTATTGAAAAAGATAAAGATGATATTATCGGGATGCTAAACACAAAAGAAATTTTTCACGACCAAACGAAGGGGATTCAAAAACCTTTAGAAGCGTATATACATCCGGTCTTAACTGTATTTGAAACAGTACCAATCCGTAAAACATTAATTCATCTTCAAAAGAATCGTGTGCAAATGGCAATTGTAGTGGATGAATACGGCGGGACAGCTGGCCTATTAACAATGGAAGATATTATTGAAGAAATTATTGGTGAAATTCAAGATGAATTTGATGCAGATGAATCGCCAATGATTGAAAAACGCACACCAAAACTCACTGTACTGGATGGAAAAGTACTCATTTCAGAAGTAAATGATATATTTGGTTTACATATCGATGATAGTGATTTAGATACAATTGGGGGCTGGCTTCTATCTCAGGCAATTGATTTAAATATTGAAGTTGGCTATTCAATTGAATATGCTGGTTTCCAATTCAAAGCATTAGAACTTGATGGGCATCAAATTAAGAAAGTTGCTGTACATAAACTAGATAGTAAAAAGGAGATATAAAGTGACCGTTTTATTAACACTTTGTATAATTGCTTGTTTTATCGTATCGTTTATTGCGTTTATCTATCCGATTATCCCTGGCATACTTGCACTGTGGGCTGGATATCTCATTTATCATTTTGGCATAAATGGTGGGGAGCTAACAATAAGTTTTTGGATCCTTCAAATCATTTTTACCATCATTATTTTCGTTGCTGATTTTATCGCAAATGGATACTTCTTAAAGAAATATGGAAGTACCAAATGGGGTGAACGTGTGGGAATGGTTTCTATTATTATCGGCTCCTTTTTCTTCCCACCATTTGGTCTCATTATCATTCCATTTCTGTCTGTTTTCGTGACAGAAATAATGCATAAAAAGACACCACAAGAAGCGTTTATGGTCGGAATTGCTACAGTCGTCGGCTTCTTAAGCAGTACAGTAGCAAAAGCAATTTTACAAATTATTATGATTATCATTTTTGTATGTTACATTCTTTTTTAACCATCCCTTTTCAGGGATGGTTTTTTTAATAAGCAATGCCTACACGGCTATTTTCATATACTTTTTCATTTATTAGAGACCACGTAAAACGAGCTGTATCTCCTACCGTAATTTTTGATCCATCCAGTGGTAACATATCCGTCTCCGTCCGGTATATACCCGTTTCTTCACCATCAATTAAATGTGTAGGACAAACAATTGTCCAGCATAGCCCACTATTTTTTAAAGCTACATAAGCAGCTAAATGATCTTCTGCAGCCGTTGTGGTTTTTCTTTTTGATTCTTCCGATTGAAATCGATATATCTTCTGATTTGTCCGCGCCTGTAAAATGCCTGCTGTTCCTATCGTAATAATCCTTTTTACTCCCTCTTTCCCCATATGTTTTATAATGCTAGGTATACTATTCGATAATGTTCTATTTCCATCTGTTCCAAGAGCGCTTAAAACGAGCTCAGCGTCCTTTAAAGCTTTCTTCACATCATTTCCCTGTAATACATCCCCTTCTACGATATGTAGCTTATCATGTCTCATCATAAGCTTATTTTGATCACGAACTAATACTGTGATATCATGTGAATCTTGTAATGCTAGTTTCATTAACTGTGACCCAACTCTTCCAGTTGCACCAAATATACATATTTTCATCTTCGTACTCCTTACTTACTATTTTTCTCTATTCTTTCTCAAAAACGATAAATATGCAACTAAAAAAGCTTCCCCAACACGTGAGAAAGCCCTACCATTCAAAATATTATTTTTTTTCCTTTGAATCTGAAGAATTACTATCCTTGCTCGTTTCTTGATCTTTCTTTTCATCTTGCTGTGATGTTTTGTCCTCATCCTTCTTTTTGTCCTCACCTTTACTACAACCTACCATAAATAAAGAGCTCGCAAGTGCCATAGCAGTTAAAGATTTAACCCATTTATTCATTTGCTTATCCCCCTTTTGATAGAATATGTACAATCTCATATTACTTCTCTTTTTTGAAGATAATATGAGAAAAGAGTAAAGATACGGTAAATTTCTGTAAATTTTCTGATAAGAGAGGCGTTTGTTTTTTATTTTGGATCTTTTTCACTTATAATAAAAATAATATAACAAAGAAAGGTTGATATATATGGAACTTGGATTAGCTGGAAAAACTGCTCTAGTTGTTGCTTCTAGTCAAGGTTTAGGAAAAGCGATTGCTACGGAACTTGTAAAAGAAGGAACAAATGTTATGCTACTTAGTCGTAATGAAGAAAAGCTAGCATCTTTACAAAAAGAATTGATCGCTCTTAATAAAGGCACTGCCATGTATACAGTTTGTGATGTTACAAACAAAGAAAACATGAAACAAGCGGTAGAATATACTGTACAAACCTTTGGCACAATTGATATTTTAGTAAACAATGCCGGCGGCCCTAAGCCTGGTACATTTGAACAATTAACAGACGAAGATTGGTACAATTCATTTGAGCTTAATTTATTAAGTTACGTTCGTATGATTCGTGAAGTACTTCCATATATGAAAGAGCAAGGCGGCAAAATTATTAACATTGCTTCGTCTTCTATTAAAGAGCCCATTCCCGGATTACTATTATCGAATACATTCCGCGTCGGCATTACAGGCTTAGCAAAAACGTTAGCATCTGAGCTTGCTCCATATAACATTTTAATTAATACGATTGCTCCTGGACGTATTGCTACAGACCGCATCGCTTCTCTCGATGAAACAGCTGCCGAAAAGCGCGGAATTACAGTAGAAGACGTTCAAAAACAATATGAAGCAATTATCCCACTTGGAAGATATGGTCGTCCTAGTGAATTCGCTAAATTTGCTACATTCCTTGTATCCGATGCAAATACTTATATGACTGGGCAATCATTCCTTGTTGATGGTGGAATGGTAAAAAGCTTATAATTCTTTTCAAAAAAACAAGACAGCTTATATGCCGTCTTGTTTTTTTATTCTATGCAAATCTTTCGTCTTCATATATATTCTCTATTGTATATTCTTTTTTCACAACATATTGCCATACACTATATGCATAACGATTCATTTTAACAAAGCAGTTTTCCAAAAATGATCGAAATTCCGGATTTGCAACTTCTACAGCAACTTGGGCGAATCTGAGTGCTAATCTTTTTAAATTCGAAATATAGGAAATAGCAAGTTCAATGTCACCCTGACTTGTATTCTTCATCGGTATATCATTTTGTATAAGGGGGGACTTCAGTTGTTCACAAATCATATGCTGTATATTTTCACCTTCTTGAAAGTTCACTTGTTCATTGTAAGCTTGCAAAATATAGGGCAAATGTTGTTTTAATATATCCTTTAACTCTTCACCTTCCACCCTATTCATATACTCACCAATCATATGAATCATTTCATAACTACACTTCATTAACTCTTCCATACATCTCATATCATAGCTCCCCCTTCCCTCTAAATATATGCCTATAAATAGGATGCCAGAACATTTGCTACCTTTGCTAGAAACCAATCCCAGCTATTTATTTTGTCAAAATCTTTATCAGTTAAGCGTTTAGAATCATGAAAATCCTCTTGTAGTCGTTTCCATACCTCAGCTACAACTGCTTTATCATATATAAAACAGTCCGACTCTGTATTTATGTAAAAACTACGATTATCAAAATTAGCTGTTCCTACATCAACACTTATATCATCAATTATTGTCACCTTTCCATGAAAAAAACCATTCCGGTATTGATAGACTTCCGCACCGGCATCCAGCATCTTTTTTAAATGCGGATAAGCAGCTTGTTTTAGTAACAGAGCGTCACTTTTAAAAGGAACAAGAATCTTTACCGTCACGCCACGCCGCAATGCTTCTTGTAAACCATCCATCATTTCCTTACTTGGTACAAAATACGGCGTTGCAATGATTAATGATTTTTTAGCTCCTTTTAATAATGCACCGTATTCCTGCCATAACCCTTTCCCATCTGAAAATACATATTGATACTTTGCATTTCCTTGCTGAGATGGTCCTTTGTACAAAGAAAGTTTTTCACCAGTATCCGCATACCAATCTTCTGCAAATTTCTGTTCCATATCAGTCGCTCCATCTCCTTCAATACGCAACTGATAATCACGCCATTTCCCAAATTTAGGATCCTTACCGAGATACTCCTTTCCAATGTTAAAACCACCAATGTAAGATATCTTTCCATCTATCACCGCAATACGCCGGTGGTTACGTTGATGCAATGAATAAAACAAATTCTTTAATTTAGGCTTTTTACTAAAAGTAAACTTAACACCCTTTTCTTTTAACTGCTGAATCACTTGTTTCTTCATTTTATAGCCACCTATACGGTCTACTGATAATTTCACATCCACACCGCTCGATGCTTTCTTCTCTAATAATTGTAAAAAATTACGACTCACTTCATCTTTACCAACAATATAAAAATGAATATAGACATACTTTTCTGAACGATTTATATCATCAAACAAATTTTGATACAAATCTGTTCCGTTTGTATATAATTGGAAATTACCGTATCGAATTTGTGATATTTCAAGCCCACTAGTCATTTTCTTCCCCATCTCTAAATCGATGTTCATCCATATGAATATCCCTATGATCCATAACAAAATGGATACACATTTTTTCATGGATAAAACCCTTTCTTCAAAAACAGTTATTCCTATATCTTTCCTTTTTTTCACGTTAACATACAAGAAAAATCTATATTTTCGTGATATATGTCCCTGTCAAACAAGAGTGAATTTGCATATTGTATGTTGTATCTTAAAATAAAAGGAGGAAATAACAATGGGCTTCGCACATGGAAATGGATTCGCGTTACTTGTCGTACTATTTATCCTCTTAATTATCGTCGGTGCTGCTTGCTTTTGCTAGTTAGCCACCCGAAAGAGCGATATGCAGATGAAAAAACTATAAAAGCGGACACCTAAATTTAGGTGTCCGCTTTTCATTTCAAATTACTTATAAAGTTAATAACGTTGCAATTTTCTTACTTTCTGCTTTTCGAATATGACGTTGTTGCGCACGTAAAACAGCAATTTCATGTAGTTTTTTTTCTCCCTCTGTTTCGGGAATTACATGCGGAACAGGCACTGGATTATTTTCTTTCCCAAGTGCTACAAATGTAACAAAAGATGTTGCTGCAATTCGTTTTTCACCAGAAATTAAATCTTCCGCTACTACCTTTACAAACACTTCCATCGACGTTCTCCCTGTCCAAATGACAAACGATTCATAGCTCACACAATCAGTTGAACGAACTGGATGTAAAAAATCTACCCAGTCCATTGATGCCGTTACACATTCCATTCGTGAATGTCTCGTTGCTGAGATAGATGCAATCATATCCATTTCAGCTAATATTTTACCTCCAAATAATGTGTTATGATCATTTAAATCTGTTGGAAAGACACGACTTGTTTTAAAAACTCTTGATTCATTAACTGTTTTCCCATTTGTTTCTTCCATTTCCTTCACCTCTTTAATTCATTCATAAACCTTTCATAACATGAAAACGAAATAAATACTCCCTAAATTCTCCTAGTCCCATGCATCCTATATATTAATTAATATGAAAACATTGGAACTACCCTATGCTTTTTTGTTCATCTTGTATATAAAAATTACACTAGGTGAACTATATATTATATATTAGCAATTTTCATAAATTTATGTCTATAAAAAAGAACCGATTATAATCAATCGGCTCCTCTAAATACATATTGTTCTTTCGGCTGTTCAACTTTATTCCATTTTGTTACTTCCAAAACAGGAATATTTGCATGGAATGGTTGATAAAATTCAGTTGAAATTTCACCTTCCACTTCAATCCAATCATCATTCTTCCACTCTACTCCATCTGGCTTTTTCACTAACATCCCGTATACACCTGAATCGGCTACACAATGAATAATACCAAAGCGGAATAAGAAATATTGTTCTTTCTTTGAAGAATCATCGCGGAAAACAAATCCTTTAAACGAAAGTGTCTTACCTGTAAATTCACCAGGATAATTATAAATTGTTTCCATACCTTTTAAGAAGTCTTCATCCTTCAAGGCAATATTATCTTTTGTGACGTATTCTTTTTTTCCTTTTTCCATCACACCACGATACCCTTCTTTTCCATAGTAAATACTCGTATCGGGTCTTAAAAACTGCCTTGTAATAAATGGATCTGTACTCTCTGCTTGCGCAACAGGGAAATGAAATCCTTTCGCTTTAACAATATCTGAATCTAACGTCGCAATTGGAAAGAATAGTCCTGAAATAATAGGGAAACAAAATAATGTATACGCAAAAGTTCGTTTCCACCATGTGTTTTCATCTTTTGAATGATCATGTCCACAATGACTATGATCACAACCACAACTGTGCTGATCTTTTTCCTTTTTGTGTTCCTTTTGGAAAACAACAATGATTTGAATAAGTGTTAAAAACCCTAAAATAATTGCAGCTGTTTTTGATAAATATGCGTACTTCATATTTATATACTTTGTTATATTACCTGAAATATGAAGCTGCGCAATTAAGATTGTAAATCCGAGTAAAATATATGCTCGAAACATAACCTACCACCCCATCGCATAAATGAGTAGTGAGCTTGCATAAACCACAAGTGTAACTGTAGCTATCACAACAATTACAAATTTTGTTTTAAATGTCGCAAGCATCATAAACATATTTTTAATATCCACCATCGGTCCATAAACGAGGAACGCGACAAGTGATGCTGTTGAAAATGTACTTTGGAACGAAGATGCAATAAAAGCATCCGCTTCTGAACATAGTGATAAAATATACGCAAGTCCCATCATAACAGCTGATGAAGAGAACGGTCCTTGCCCTATAGAAAGTAGTGTTGAAGTTTGTACAAATGTTTGAACTGCAGCAGCAATTAATGCTCCCATTACTAAGTATTTCCCCATTGAGAAAAACTCTTCAACCGCATGTGTACATACGTCCCACATCTTTTTACGCAAAGGACGCTTATGATCCACCTCTGGGAAATGTTCATCACGTAGTTGATGATCTTTAAACATAAACGATAATATAAGTCCAACGATAATAGCTACAATAATGGCTACAATGGAACGATACCACACCATATGCATACTACTTCCAAACGCAACATATGTTGCAAATAATACAACCGGATTAATAATTGGCCCCGTTAACATAAATGCAATTCCAGCATACGGCGGAACACCTTTCCCAATTAAACGTCTTACAATTGGAACGATTCCACATTCACACCCTGGAAACATCATGCCAAGAAAAGTAGCTAATAATACAGACAGAAATCGATTTTTGGGCATCCATTTTGCCACCATATCCTCTGTCACAAACATTTGAATGAATCCTGAAATAAATACACCAATTAGCACAAATGGTAGTGCTTCAATTAAAATTGAGATAAAAATCGTATTCATTTGCAGGAATGCTTTCGGTAACTGAAACAATTCCATGATGTATTTCCTCCATCTTTTCATTAACAATATGTAATTTTAACCTCAATTTATTATTTGAACAAGCCCTTTTCAAATCTACAAATCATGGAAATAAGTTTTTCATCAATACACATATTGTATATAAGAAACGTTTTATTACGACAAAAAAGCTGCTCTAGCGCAGTTTGATAACTATGCTAGAACAGCTTTCATATGATTTAAAAATAACGTTTCTTCCAAAAAATAAAGGCCATTACGCAAGATAATATTGCGGATATAATCATAGCCATTAAAAAACCATGCGGATTTTCACTTAAAGGAACTGGAACATTCATTCCAAAAAAACTGGAAACCATTGTTGGCACTGATAATATGATTGTCATAGAAGTTAAAAACTTCATAACACTGTTTAAATTATTAGAAATAACCGAACTAAACGTATTCATCATACCACTTAAAATATTACTATATATTTCAGCCATTTCAATGGCCTGTTTATTTTCAATTAATACATCTTCTAGTAAATCTTGATCATCTTCATACATTTTAATAAACGTATTATTGCGCATTAACTTTTGAATAACAATTTTGTTTGCTTTTAAAGATGTTGTAAAATACACTAAACTCTTTTCAAGACCTAATAATGTAAAGATTTCTTTATTTTTCATCGACTTATTTAACTCGTGCTCTAGGTCGATTGTTTTTCGGTTAATTTGTTTTAAGTATCGTAAATAATAAGTAGAAATCGTATATAAGAGCTGCAATGCAAAACGAGTCTTTTTAAAAGTATAAAATTCTTTAATACGCTGATTAATAAATCGCTCGAAAATGGGATTTTCTTCTAAACAGATTGTAACGAAACATTCCGGCATTACAATCATACCAATTGGAATCGTGTCGTATATTGAATTTCCTTCTTCATCATGCCTTACTGTTGGAATATCAACGATAATTAATGCATTGTCATCTTCTTTTTCAATCCGAGATCGTTCTTCATCATCCAAAGGGTCTTTAATAAAATCCAATTCTACATTCAATGTTTGCACTAGAAATTGAATTTCTTCCTCTGTTGGATGGAGTACATTAATCCAACAACCTTTTTGAATTTCCTCTATTTCTTGTAGTTTTCCGTTTCGGTCTGTTAAATAAATATTTAACATACTATCACCCCGATTCTTTTTACATGTGGGAATCTACCTCACTTAAACAACAGTTTTTGAACCGCTATTTTCAGCATATGAAACAAACGTTTAAATTTCAATAGAAAATTATTTTGAAAACGCTTTTCTTCATAATTTCTTTCAAAATAGAAAAAGACAGAGATTGCTCTGTCTTTTCAAAAGCTCATGTTGCCTTTATAACATATTTAGACAGCATCCACAAGTTAAATGAAACTGAAACTGTGTAGCCTGCATATGTTGAGATAATAAAACTGGTGTAGTCAAAGTACGGCAATAATATAATATTTAGTACAATCTTTATTATAATTCCTAAGGTTAAACCTAGAACTGTTTTTTTTTGCTGATCAATCCCTTGTAACATCGCAGCAGTAACTGTAAACAATGAAAATAATATACACGCTGGTGCATAGTACCGTAAAATAACACTTCCTAAACTTGGATCATTTCCTACTCCAAATAAAAGAGTGTATATAGGTTGGGCTAATATAATCATTCCAATTGCTGCGGGAATTGTAATCCCTACAACAAGTAAATTCGTTTTCGTGAAATGCTTATATAATAATTGTTCATTTCCAACTGTATAAGCTTTCGTCATTTCAGGAACGAGAGACATACTAAAAGCTGTTGCAACGGATACAGGAATAAGTACAACCATTTGGACAAGCCCAATTATTGCATTTATTTTTTCTGCTTCAACTTGTACGTAACCTATCTCTATTAAAAGTTTATTGATTGTAAATGTATCAATTGTTTGATACAACGGAATCGCTAACCCAACAGCAACAAATGGAATTGAATACGTAAATAGCTCTTTGTATAAAGCAAAAAAGGACTTCGTTGTCTGTGGGATACTGGCAATCTCTTTCCGTTTTAAATATTTCCGCCTTCTCATATAAAACCCTATCAAAACAGTCAATCCTGCCGCTGCCCCCATAAATGCACCAAAAGTTGAAACTCCAACCGCTAACGAAACAGACGCTTTCAAAATATGCAAAACAACAAAGCTTCCTATTAAGATTGTTAAGACACGAAAAAACTGTTCCACAACTACACTAGATGCTGACGGTCCCATAGATTGAAATCCTTGAAAAAAACCGCGCAATAAACTCATTACTGGTACAATCAATAATGCAAAACTAACAATTTGAATATTATACGTCACAGCAGTCATACTATTACCAGTTTGATCACTTCCGTCGATCACTAGCTTTGCAAGATATGGAGCTAACATATAAAGAACTAGAAATGAAACAATTCCCATAAAAACCATAAAAAACAGTCCACTTTTTAGCACCCGTTTTACTGTATGATAATCATTTAACTCATCGTATTTTGAAACCATTTTAGAAACAGCAAGTGGCAATCCCATCGTTGCAATGCTCAGCATAATTGTATATGGCCGATATGCATATGTATATAATATGTATCCACTAGTACCAACCATCGCTGTAAATGGGATAACATATATAAATCCAAGCATTTTAGATATCATCGTTGCCATCGTTAAAAATAATGTTCCACGTAAAAACGGTGATCCTTTCATTTCATTCCCCCGCTACGCTTTATTACTACACATTATGGACAACTTCTTTATTTTAGAACTGAAACGTATAAAAAAAGCCAATGAAATCATTGGCTTTAACGAACTGTTTTTCTTTTTTTCAATACCTTTAAACCGAAATAAAGAGCAATAAAGAGCACTGCCCCAATAATTATGTAATGCGTATAATCAGCTGCATATTCTTTAATATGCCGCCAATTCCCACCTAGTTTTTCTCCTAAATAAATAAAGAGAATTGACCATGGAATAATCGCAACTACTGTATATAGTGTAAAAAGTTTTAAAGGCATTTTCGCTAATCCTGCTGGTATTGAAATCGCATGGCGTACAATTGGGATGAAACGAGCAGAGAAGATTACCCCCGCACCATAACGTTTAAACCAACTTTCGGCTACATCTAAATGATGCTTGTTAATCAATAAATATTTACCATATTTTTCAACTACCGGACGCCCTCCGTAATATCCTAACCAGTATAAAAAGATTTGTGCTAATGTACCGCCAATTGTACCGGCGATTACTGCCCCAATAAAACTTATTTTATCTTGCGCAACTAAAAAACCAGCATAAGAAAGGACAATCTCACTCGGAATAATTTCAATCATTAGCCCTAAAGCAACTCCAAAGTATCCTAAACTTGCGAAAAATTGCAATAACTGCTCTATTAAATTTGCTAACATTTGCTTTTCTATCTCCTTTTCTGCTTACATACCTTCTTATTATCCCACAAAGATTTATGCATGCCAATATATTCCTCATTCTTTACCCAAAATATGTACAATTCATTATAAATATACCAGGCACGAATAGAAAGAAAAAGAGATTTATACGCTGTGAATGATCCCTAGACTATGACCTGCATGTGTTTGAGGAAGGGGACTTCTGTTGGAGTACTGTTAAACTATCTTTATTCTTATCTTTACATATTTTCTTAATCAAGTAAGGAGCTTTTATTCCTATCTTTCATACAGGCAAACATCTCTCTAATTTGCCACTCTGTATTTCTAGCAGTCGATAACTCTGGGATTTCTTTTTCACCAAAAAAGGTCACTTCTTCTGTTTCAATACTTGTTTGTTTTTCGCCCCCAACAATTTCACAACCAATAAATATTTTATATACATGCATTGCTGATGGTGATGGATAATGTTTTTCTTTATCAAATACTGCTAATAATCGAAAATGATCAACTTTATAACCCGTTTCCTCCCACACTTCTTTTGCTGCCACTTCTGTTGGCGTATAGCCAACATCTGCCCAGCCACCTGGAAGAGCCCATTTCCCGTCACTTTTTTCTTTCACAAATAATAATTTTCCATCCTGATACACGACAGCCCGAATATCTACTTTTGGTGTTTGATAACCCATTTCATTGGCAAATAATCTCTCTACCACTTCCCAATCTGTCTTCGTATAATGAGACATCATCGTAACTGAAAGATCACGTAATTGTTGAAAACGTTCCATATCATACACATCTTTTGAATACGTTAAACCAGCCTGAGCAATGGCTTGTATTTGTTTTACCCAATCGATCCATTTCACTTCCATATTCTCACCATCCTCAAAATATACGGTTTTAACTTTTGTTTACAGCACCTAAACAAATCGTAACTTATTCACATGAAATTTAAAAGGGAATCAATTGTTTTCATAAAGATCTAAGCATTCATACTTTTTATCTAAAAGGAAAGATTAAATCTATTATAAATGAAAAAGAGATTGACTAGGTATCAATCTCTTTTTCATTTATAATAGTTCATGTAAATACTTGTGTACATATTGACTCCTATTATTTATATATCGAAAGATAATATCTGGTTCTTGATCAAAAATATCTATTTTCTCTTTCATATAGGGATCCTGAATCAAGTAAGGACGAATTGCTTCACACATTCTCTCTACTTTCGGTTTTATAAACGAAACTGTAAATTTCTCTTCCAAAATTTCTTCAAGAATGCTACGGTATTGCTTTCGAAATACCGGTATATCGAGAATTCTAGCACTCAACGTATTATATCCTTGAATTCGGATATACTCATGGTTTAGCCGCCTTCCTTCTACATCACGGCCCCATGTCGCATCATAATCCCACGGTATCACTTCAAATAAATTCGTTTCATCATTATGATACAGTGCATAGTTATGAACAAATCCGTCAAAGTTTTGAGTCAAAATAACACCTGCTAGCCACCGCAAATATTTGTCAACATCAAGGTAATTTATAATTTCTTTTTCATATTTTTCTCGTGATAGTACATTTGCCTGATAAACGAATTCACTAAGCTGTTCTTCACTATGTTCATTCGCACATTTAAACTCATAGCCTGCAAATAGGTTTGTTTTAACATCTTGATCACGCTCACTTATTAAAGAAAAATTCGCATCATCATCAATCGCATAATAAATTGACCCACTCGGTAATTTACGGCTTTTCAAAAAGTTTTCATCAACAGATTCTAATTGTAAATATACACCTTGAATTTGACCATTAATCTTGATAAAAACATGCTGGGATTTTGGCGAAAGTACACCAATATCACTAAAAAAGTCAAGCGATAATTTATTTCTTATAAGTGATGGATCCTTAAACTCAGAATTCAAATGAAACTCTTTCACCCCTTGAAATTGTTTCGGCTTATAGAACATAACATGATATGATTTTTTATCAAATTCTCGAATATGTGCTCCCCGGTATACAATGTCAATATCATACTTTCTTTTCCCATATGTTAATTTAGCAGGCACTGGACTATCAGACCAAATGTCCTTCTTTAATTCAACAAGATACATCGGATGAATAAAAAAATCATAAGAAGGCAACATTCTTCCCCCATCCCTTCTTTTTTTCTCCATTTAATGTATGCTTATTACTTTGTCCATGTCCATATATCCGCTATATGCCTATTTCTATTAAAATCTAAACTCCTGCCTCATGCAGAAGAGATTCTCTCTTCATATCATGATTAATGTAAAAGGAATACCTGTTCATTTTATTTAGAGATAAGGGGGATTTCTATGAAACGCGATATTCAAAAAGCTGTTGAAGAAATCAAAAGTGCAGGGATGGAAGAGTTTTTACATCAAGATCCAAGTACTTTTGATTGTGACGATGATCATTTTTCTGGCCACAAATGTACAACAGGCCGTAAGCATACGACATGTCGTAAACACACAAAATGCCGTAAGCATACAACATGTCGTAAACACACAAAATGTCGTAAACGCACAACAGGCCGTAAACGCACAACAGGCCGTAAACGCACAACATGCCGTAAACACACAACATGCCGTAAACACACAACAGGCCGTAAACGCACAACAGGCCGTAAACGCATAACATGGCGTAAACACACAACATGCCGTAAACACACAACATGGCGTAAACACACAACATGGCGTAAACACACAACATGGCGTAAACACATAACATGTCGTAAACGCACAACAGGCCGTAAACGTACAACAGGCCGTAAACGTACAACAGGCTGTAAAAAAAGAAAAAAATGCGATCACTTCTGGTTTAGAAAACGTAATTGCTAATTCTTTATCCCTTATTGTTAACAGTAAACGTAAAAAGATCGCTCTATTGCGGTCTTTTTATACTTGCTGAAAATGACTTATATCGGCAAACTGTTTAACACTAGCCTCTTTCCCTTCAAATTCAATGATACTTAAGCTCGCACTATGCATAAATGGATCATCCCACACTCTTTCAACAGAAAGACCAGTAAAATGTCCCACAAGTAATTTTGCAGCTGCTGCATGAGATACGATTAAAATACTTTCCCCTTTATGTTTTTCTAAAAGAAGGTTTACTCCTTCTATCACCCGACTATGCACATCATAGAAATTTTCGCCTGATGTCGAACAAAAACGATGTGGCTCATTCCAAAACGTATGTACTTCCTCTGGGTACTGCGCTTCCAAATCCACAAGCATTTGCCCTTCCCAGATCCCCATATTAATCTCATAAAAGTTCTCATCAGCTATAATTTGAATATTCCGCTCTCCTTTTATTAACTCTGCCGTATGCATTGTTCTCCCGCTTGGACTACTATATATCGCATGAAGTGGTATATCCTTTATATGATCCCCTAACTGCTTTGCCTGTAATATCCCTTTTTCGGTTAAATTAGAATTTTTTCTCCCTTGCATACGCTTTGCCACATTCCACTCTGTTTCTCCATGACGTGTTACATATAAAGTCGTTTTCATTCGTTTTCTTCCCCCTCATCAAATTGGTCGTAATTCCCATGGTTCCAATGTTCCTACAATACAATCGCTTTGTTTACTCTGAATTCCTGCTATAACTCCATCAGTAATCTCTTCATGAGTCAACCACCTTGAATGTTCACCTTGTAAAATAAACCCTAATAAAATTCTATGATAATTACAGAAAGCACTTCCTATTTTTTGACGTTCCAATCGAGATGCACTACTCCCTAATATATGAAACAAACTATAGGATTTAGAATGTAATTCAATTTCTTCACAAATTACTTGAAGCGCCTTTTTAGCAGTTGTATGTACCCAAGCTACGACTAATCTGATAGGTCCATTTTGTTTAATCGTATCTTTAATAGATTGTTTCAAAGCATCGCTATCGTGGTAATCAAGAGAAATACATGTAACATTTCTTGGAGCATTACATGTATTTTTTACATCTTCTAACCTATTCCTATCTCGTCCAATAACAGAAACATAAAGCCCTTGATTACAAAGTCAAACGGACACTTTCTTCAGCATCCCTGTCCCTCCAATAACGAGCGCATGCATGCTCTTCCCATCCCCCTTTATTTCATCAATAAAATTTCATATGTGGTTTTGCTTCCTTATAATACTTTAAGCGATCCTGCAGTGTACCTGAATGAAACTCAAACTTATGTCCATCTGGATCAATAAAATAAATAGACTGACAATCTCTTACATCACGTTCTCTTCCTTGTAAAATATGAACTTTATTCTCCTCTAATCGCTTTAATAGTCGACCAAAATCCTCTTGTTTAACAGAAAATGCAAGATGTGTATATGACTGATGAATTTCATTTCGTGCAATATCTGCTTCTTCATTGAGTGCCACCCACACTCCACATATATCAAAATATGCGAGTTTTCTTCCTTTTACTAATAACTTTCCCTCTAATACTGTTTCATAAAATTGAATAGATCTTTCTAAATCTGAAACCGAAAAACAAAGATGATTAAAGCCATTTATCAACATAAGTCCTCCTTACAAAATAAGAGATGAGCGAAAATTCGCGCATCTCTTATTATACTATTTTTTTGTAATATACGCCCATTTATAACTAAAATCGCCGCCGAATGTATGATTTGCAATTCCTTTTACATATGTTTTTTCTAAATATGCTGTACTTTGCTGATAAGTAGGTGAAATCGCTGCATCTTCTCCAATTAAGATTTTTTCAGCTTCTGCAAGTGCTTTCCAGCGTGCTGCATCATCTTTTAACAACTCACCTTTCGATTTAGCAACTAAGTCATCATATTTCGGATTTGAATACGCCATTTCATTAAATGTACTTCCTGTAATAAACATATCAATATATGTCATTGGATCTGGATAATCCGGGCCCCATGCTGATAGTGAAAACTCATATTGTAATTTCTTCTCTAAATCTAATTTCTGTTTATACGGTTGTTGTTTCAAATTCACTTTAATTCCAGGTAAATTTTTCTCAAGCTCTTCTTTAATAAAGTCGCCAACTTTTTTCCGGCTACCATTATCATCGTTTAGTAATTCTACCGTAATTGTATCTTGACCCAGTTCTTTTTTCGCTTCTTCCCATAACTTCTTCGCTTTTTCCGCATTGTCTTTATTATCACGGAAGTTTTTATTTACAGTACGAAAATCTTTTCCATCCGGACCTGTTGTGAATTTTTCTGGTACTAAGAAATATGCTGGTAATGAGCCATCATTTAAAATGACATTTGCAATACCTTTTTTATCATAAGCTAAATCAATTGCTTCACGCACTTTTTGATTTTTAAATGTTGCATTTTGTTGATTAAAACGTAAGAAATACATACGCGGATCTAGTTTCGTTTTGAATTCATCTGGCTTATTCTTTTTATATTTATCAACAAACTCTGAAGTTAAAATTACGCGGTCCGCTTGATCATTATCATATAGGTTCACACCTGTGCTCGTTTCTTTTACGACACCGACATTAATTTCTTCTAGTTTTACAGTATCTTTATCCCAATAATTTGGATTTTTCTTTAATTGATAGCTTTGCTCATGCTTCCATTCACTTAACGTAAATGGTCCATTGTATAAAATTTTATCAGCTTCTAATGCATACTTATCACCTTGTTTTTTTACAAACTTCTCATTTAAAGGGAAGAATGTTGGAAATGATGTAAGATCAAGAAAATATGGAGTTGGTTGTTCTAGTTCTACCACTAGTGTCTTATCATCCTTTGCTTTTACACCTAGCTGATCAAGTGGTAGCTCCCCCTTATTAACTTTTTGAGCATTTTTTACATCAAATAAAATAAATGCGTATTCAGCTGCTGTTGCTTTATCAAGCGCACGTTGCCAGCCATATACAAAATCTTGTGCACGAACTGGCTCACCATTCGACCACTTTGCATCTCGTAATTCAAAAGTATATGTTTTCTTATCTTCACTAATCTTCACATCTTTTGCCATACCTGGAGTTCGCTTATTATCTTTATCTAATCGATATAAACCCTCCATTGCATTTACAAATACTCGGAATGATACGGAATCTGTTGATTTTGATGTATCCATCGAAGGAATTTCTGCTGTTTCTAGTAAGTTTAGCACTTGTTTATCGGCCATCCCCTTACCTGTTTCTTTCTTCGTTGTCGATGCTTTCTCCCCATTCCCGCAACCTGCAACGAACATACTTGTTGATAATGCAAGTGCAGCAAGCGTTGAAACTTTTTTCTTCATTATTCCTTCCCCCAATCTGTATGTATACAATAAAGCATGTATAATATTATTATACAAAAAATTCTGATTATTTTAAATATTTTTCTTTCCTAAAATAAAAAAAGAAATGAATGTAAAAGCTGCTCCATCTGCTTTTACATTCATTTCTTATAACATTTCTTTTTTTTCATCTTTTTGTAATCCGTCATCCAACTCAAAAAGATCTTGCGTACGAAACACATCTTCCATCATTTTCAAAAACTCTTTTTCACCTTGGGGCTCACCGTTAACTGTAAGAGAATAGGGTTCAATTTCATGCAACCTGTAATCGACAACAAATTGAATGATAATTTTTTGTCTTGTCATACCATGATTGTATCCATGAAATTCTACTAATTCCAATCCATCTCCCCCGCGGTAATAAACCCAGGTTGGTTGCTTAAAATGCTGTTCAAAAGATTCCCCAATAGAAAAAAAAGGATACTCATAAAGGGAACTTGCTCGTACTTTTTGAATAACATCTTGATCTGTAGGAAAGAAAAAGTGACTCATGAATATACTAGCAGCTGTCAAAATTGTAACAATAGCCGCTCCCATTTTGCTTGTTCCTCCACTATCACGGATGAGATAACGCTCAACATCTCCATTCGTTACCCCTCTTGCTTTTATCCGGTATATTTTCCGCTCAGCAAATCGATAATATAACCCATTTGCAAAAATTCCGACCCCTATCATCATTAAAATGAGCAATAAAAAGGTAAGGGGAACCATGTTAATAATGGGGAGTGCTACATTGAATCCCATATAGTATGAAAATGCATCACAAGCTACTAATAAAATTACAAACAAACAAGCAGGTACGTAATATTTTCGATAACCAAACCATCCGACATTGAAAATAGCAGCCCATCCATTCCAGCTCCACCTTGCTATTCGTTTCTTTTCTTTGTCCCATTTTCTTTTATAATATGGATAATGCGCTCCCACATATTGTTCCATATTTTTTTCGATTGGTGAGGTCTCCTCTTTTGTTCCATTATGTAAAGTTTGCTGACAATCTTCACAATTAAATTGACCGTCAGGACAAGGATTCCCACAATTTATACAACGCAAAATAATCCCTCTTTCCCTGATTTATCCCCTACTTATACTTCTGTTGTCCAGCATACTAAAAAATTTAGCTATTTAACAAGATGATTCTTCCCCGCAAATAACAGGTTAAACCATTCGTATGAAACTCAGAAATACTTACTTTCTACTAGACTTTGTTATCCTCTAAGCAATGAAAACTACTATCTCCATTTGAAAAGAGTTTTATCTTATTGCAAAATCCCCTCATGTTTCAATAACCATTCTTTTCGCCATAGACCACCTGCATATCCAACTAACTTTCCACTTTTTCCAATTACACGATGACACGGAACAATAATAGAAATCGGATTGCGACTATTCGCTCCTCCTATCGCACGCACCGCCTTTGTGTTACCAACCTTTTCTGCAATATCCAGATAGGAAGCATTCACTCCATATGGAATCGTATAAAGTGCATCCCAAACACTCTTTTGAAATGGTGTTCCAACCGCTGACAGTGGTACTGTAAATTCAGTTCTCTTTCGATTAAAATATTCATCTAATTCAGCGAGGCACTGTTCTACAATTTGATTTTTATTCTCTTCTTTCCGTTCCTCTACAAAAATAACAGAAGTAATTCCTTCATCATTTGCAGTAATTTCAAGCAAACCTATTTCGCTTTCATAATAAGCTCGGTACATGCCCCTATCCCCCAATTTAATTTATTTCAATAATTGTAACATAAATGTACAAAATTTCGGGAATAAGCGTTTCATTATGGAAACAAAAATGATGATGATACAATAAAGGAAACTACAATAAGGGGGAATAGATATGGACTATCAGCTTTTTTCACCTTATACGATTAAAGATGTTACATTAAAAAATCGTATTGTTATGTCACCGATGTGTATGTACTCTTCAGAAAACGAAGATGGAAAAGTGACAAATTTCCATCATATCCATTATGCGTCTCGCGCAGCTGGTCAAGTAGGCCTTGTTATGCTTGAAGCTACAGCTGTTGTACCTGAAGGACGTATTTCTAATAAAGATTTAGGTATATGGAATAATGATCATATTCCAGGGTTACAAAAAACGGTGTCCCTCATCCATGAAAATGGGGCAAAAGCAGCTATTCAGTTAGCCCATGCTGGTCGAAAAGCTGAATTACATACAGACTCTGTAGCACCCTCGGCTATTGCATTTAATGATACAATGAAAACCCCAATAGAAATGAATAAACAGCTAATCAAAAAAACAATTTCTGCTTTTCAAGATGCCGCATGTCGTTCCAAACAAGCAGGATTCGATATTATTGAACTCCACGCGGCTCACGGCTATCTCATTAATGAATTTCTCTCTCCATTATCAAACAAACGAACTGATGAATATGGCGGATCACCTGAAAACCGTTACCGTTTCTTAAAAGAAATCATTGATGCTGTAAATGAAGTTTGGAATGGTCCTTTATTCGTTCGTATTTCTGCAAATGACTATCACCCTAAAGGATTAATAGTCCATGACTATGTTCAATTTGCAAAATGGATGAAAGAACAAGATGTAGATGTAATTGATTGTAGTTCTGGGGCAGTTATACCTGCACAAATCGACGTTTACCCTGGCTATCAAGTAGAGTATGCAAATCATATAAAAGGACAAGCACACATTGCGACAGGTGCAGTAGGATTGATTACAAGCGGGATACAAGCAGAAGAAATTTTAGCAAATAATGAAGCGGACTTAATCTTTATCGGTCGCGAGTTACTTCGCAATCCATATTTTCCAAGAACAGCAGCTAATGAACTTGGATTTGAATTACAAGAGCCCCACCAATATCAACGTGCTCGTGGTAAAACAGCCCCGACTCGCCGCTAATACACAATAATGAAAACGAGAAGGGCTCCCCTTCTCGTTTTCATTATTCCATCATTGTAATCTCTGTAGAATTATAAATATGGACACCAGATTCTTCACGTAGTGCCGCTAAGTACATCCCTTTTGCAACCTGCTCAGCTGTAATCGGCTTATACTTTTTTAAAGTACCATTAAATACAAATGGCAAAACACCAGATATCTTCTCAGCCATTCTTTCTCCAAAACGAAATTCTTCTCGATCTCCTAGCAATAGTGATGGTCTAAATATATGAATCCCACCGATCACTAACTTTTGAAGTTCCTCCTCCATCTTCCCTTTTACTTGTGAATAAAAGAAAAGTGATTTTGGATTAGCACCCATAGAAGAAATAACAAGAAAATTTTGTACACCTTGTTTTTCTGCTAAACAGGCCGCTCGTAATGTATATTCATAGTCTACTTTTTTAAAATTCGCTTTCGTTTTCGCTTTCTTAATTGTTGTCCCAAGACAGCTAAAAACATCATCAACAGCAAAAAATTCTTTATACTCTTCTAATATAGAAAAGTCAACTTGTTTCTGCTGTAACTTTTCATGTTCCCATTGCAGTGGCTTTCTTACAAAAACCATAACCGAATCATAGTAATCTGAGTCAAGTAATAGCTGCGTCACTTCTTGTCCAACTAAACCACTCGCACCGAGTACTAAGGCTGTTCTTTTATTCATTTATCTTTATACCTCTTTATCCAATTTTATACCGTCCAAACAGGCAGTACAAATCCTATTTCTAGGAGTTTCCTTTTTCTTATTCTATCATAAGTAAAGCACTATGCGTGATGCAAGTGCTTTACTTACTCTTCTCTCCTTTTTTCTCTGTTGGTAGCTTGGTTATTATCCTAGAGTCACCTAGATTACTTATTAATGTCTTGAGGAAAATCAAAACACATGTTAATGGCAAAACTACTGCTAGTATCAATAAGATTGCTTCCATTATGTAATCCAATTACTCATCCCCTTTTCATACCCTCTACCTCAATATATGAAAGGAGTGTTGTCACATATGCGACATTCATAAAAATTAATACTGTTCTTTTTGACAACTTTATAACAAAATCAAATCGGAATGATTATTATTTATTGCAACTTTCGTAAAGATGTATTATACTAAGTTCGCAACTTAAAACGTAATTATTCCGTTTTATAACAAAAAGATATTTTTTCTCTTATTTTGGAGAAAATAAAATTGGAAAAGAAAGAAAAGAGGAGAATTACATGAAGAAAAGGTTAATGGTATTTTCTTTTATACTTATTTTTACATTAATTTTTGCTGGGTGTGCCAGCAAAAAAGACGGAACTGAAAAAAAAGATGGAAAACTTTCTGTATATACAACTATTTTTCCACTTGCTGATTTCGCTAAAAAAATCGGTGGTGACTATGTAAATGTTGAAACAATTTATCCACCTGGCGCTGACTCTCATACATATGAGCCAAGTCAAAAACAAACGGTACAAGTTGCGAAGGCAGACCTATTCGTATATAACGGCGCGGAATTAGAGCCGTTTGCAGAAAAAATGGAAAAAACATTAAAAAAAGAGAACGTAAAAGTTGTTAATGCATCTAAAGGTTTCGATCTTATCGCTTCATCAGAAGAAGAGCATGAGCACGAGGAAGGTCATAAAGAAGAAGAAAATCACCATCATGACAAAGACCCACACGTATGGCTTGATCCTACACTCGCGATGAAGCAGGCTGAAAAAATTAAAGATGCACTCGTAGAATTGCAACCAGATCATAAAAAAGAATTTGAGAAAAACTTCGCCGCCCTACAAACAAAGTTCACTGACTTAGATGATCACTTTAAATCTGTTGTTTCAGAGGCAAAAACGAAAGATATTTTAGTTTCTCACGCTGCATATGGATATTGGGAAAAACGCTATGGCTTAAAACAAATACCAGTTGCTGGCATCTCCGCTTCTGATGAACCATCACAAAAAGAACTTGCTAACATTACAAAAACAGCAAAAGAGCATGGTTTAAAATATATTTTATTTGAAACATTCTCTACTCCAAAAGTAGCAGAAGTTATTCAAAAAGAAACAGGAACGAAAATTTTACGTTTAAATCACCTTGCTACTATTTCTGAAGATGATGCAAAGAAAAATAAAGATTACTTCACATTAATGGAAGAAAACGTGAACACTTTAAAAGAAGCTACAAACTAAATTTATATTTCCTTTCAGACAGTTGAAACATATTCAACTGTCTTTTTTCATATTCAGCAGCTTGACTTCAACAAAATAACAAGTAAAATTATCCATATTAGTTTTAAAGATATACTATGTTATGAAAGCGAGTTGGAACTATGAATCTTCACATTTGTGAAGTAACAGCAAATAATTGGCGTTCAGTCGCTGCTTTAGACGTAGCAAAGGAGCAGCAGCAATTTATTGAAAGCAATGCATTTTCTTTAGCGGAATCCCTATATGAAGAAAACGGAACGTCAGTAGGCTTATATGATGGAGAAACACTTGTTGGCTACGCAATGTATGGTTGGTATTCAAAAAAAGATGATAGCGTATGGCTAGATCGTTTTATGATTGATTACCATTTTCAAGGAAATGGCTATGCGAAACGTTTTCTCCATCTGCTTATCCAGTATTTACAACAAAAATTTCAATGCAAAAAGATTTATTTAAGTTTTCATCCAGAAAACAAACTAGCAATGAAACTATATGAGTCTTTCGGTTTTCACTTAACTGGTGATATAGACGATGAAGGACCAGTTGTTGGTGTTGTAATGGAATTACGGATAAATGAAAGTATAAGCCTGTGAAAACAGGCTTTTTATTATTTTCTACTAATCTTTGTTTATTAATAGAAGAACAAGATGGTCATGTTTCCTATTCTACCTCCGCATCAAAAATATAATTGTTTCACTTTTTTTCATTAACTAAAGATGTAATGCTAAACATTTACCGTACAATAATGTCCTTTTTTCTACAAAGTAAACACTACTACTTTTAATAACTATACTCCAAAAGAATAAAAACAATCTTTCAGCGAAAATATATGTACATATATGCAAAATCAGTAGTAAATGGAGGGTTTGTTTTGAAAATATTCAAGTTCTTATTCGTAAGCCTTTCTGCTATTTTAATCATGCTTAGCAGTAATAGCTTCCATATCCCAGCAGAAGCTAAAATAGAGACAGATATTGATGTAATACGTCAAAAACCAATTACGTTTGTACTCGTTCACGGCGCTTGGGGAGATTCTAGCTATTGGGATAAAACAGCTAATGAGTTGAAACAAATGGGACATAAAGTATATACTCCTACCTTACCTGGGCATGGAAAAGATACGAATAAAGCTGTAAAACACACTGATTATGTCAAATCAGTAGTCAACTATGTGAAGGAAAGAAACATAACGGATTTTGTTCTTGTTGGTCATAGTTTTGGTGGTACTGTTATTTCAAAAGTTGCCGAACAAATTCCAGATCGAATCCACAGACTTGTCTTTATGAATGCATTTGTTCTAGCAAATGGAGAAAGTGCAGCTGATGAAATCCCAGCCGAAGGAAAAACGCTTTGGACCGAGCTTGCGAAAAAATCGAAAAATAATGCTATCCAATTGCCTTTTCCTATTTGGCGAGAAACCTTTATGAATAATGCTAATCTCGACTTAGCGAAAAAAATTTACGAAACTGTTACACCAGAACCAGCTGGACCACTTTTTGAAAAGCTGGACCTTACGAAATTTTATCAATTAAATATTCCAAAAAGTTATTTCTATTTAACTGAAGATATGGCAGTTCCACAAGGTAAAGATTCAGGATGGCACCCTCACATGTCAAATCGCCTTGGATTATTTCGTTTAGTAACTACACAAGGTGATCACATGACTATGTTTCATGCTAAACCAGCAATTGTCGCGAAGAAATTAGTTGAAGCCGGCAGAGATTAATAACAAAAATAAGCCTGCTAAATTAGCAGGCTTATTTTACGCACTCTTTAAAATGTTCTTGGAACCATTCTTTATTAATATCTTTCCCGATAAAGACCACTTCACTCACGCGCTCTTCTCCCTCTTGCCACTCTCTATCGTAAGAAGCAGCAAATAGTGTATGAACACCTTGAAAAACAATACGGCAATCTACTCCATCGATCGATAGAATTCCTTTATATCGATATAAATACTCTCCTAACTCTTGAACTACAGCTGACATCCATTCGTTTAACTTTTGCAAATCTAACGGCCGCTCTTCACGTAATACAAATGATTTTACACCTTCTAAATGATGATGCTCTTTATGTGGATAAATCTCTAATGTATCACGCGTTTTAAACGTTTGGATTTCTAACAAGACCGGTATATCTACTTCACAATTTGTCGTTGGGATTAATTTTGCTGTTGGATTAATCCCTTGTAATTCAGTAAGGAGTTCTTTCTCTTCTTCCTCTCCAACTAAATCTAATTTATTTACTAAAACCATATCTGCAAAAGCAATTTGTTCTTTCGCTTCTAGCCCTTTTTCAAAATGTTTATGTATATGATAACTATCTACCACTGTCACAACACCATTAATTTTGTATGCTGACTGAATAACTGGATCTAAAAAGAACGTTTGGATAATCGGCCCTGGGTTTGCAAGACCTGTCGTTTCAATCACTAGACCATCAAAATCCATTTTCCCTTCTGCTTTTACATCCAATAACTGTTTTAAAGCAACAAGTAAATCTTCACGCACTGTACAGCATAAACAGCCATTTGTCATTTCCATAATTTCTTCTTCTACATTCATAATTAATTGATTATCGATGCCAATTTGCCCTATTTCATTTACGATAACCGCTAATTTCTTTCCATGTTCTTCCGATAAAATACGATTTAATAATGTTGTTTTCCCCGATCCAAGAAAACCAGTTAAAATTGTTACTGGAATCATTTCGTACATCTCCTTATAGCTATATCTTCGTACATTATACCATACAGATAAAGTGAAACTTCCATCAGTAGGGTTTTTCTTCATCCCCCACCTATCTTCCTCGTTTCGCTCTTACTCTTGAGGTGGGGGCTTACTGCCCGTTAATGCGAGGTAAAATCGTTTTTTACAACAAAGACATATTCATTGTAAGTACAGTCCAATAACTATATAATAGTACCGAACAAGAAAGCCTTTTCAAAAATATCATCATTCATCAAGGGGGTCTACTCAAAATGGAACGAATTCAAATGGCTAATAACCTTGAATTCTCTCGTATCATTCAAGGATTTTGGCGTTTAGCAGAATGGAATATGCCAAAACAAGAATTACTTTCTTTTATCAAAAATTGTATGGAG
Source organism: Bacillus sp. 95MFCvi2.1 (assembly GCF_000374965.1). NCBI lineage: Bacteria > Bacillati > Bacillota > Bacilli > Caryophanales > Bacillaceae > Bacillus > Bacillus sp. 95MFCvi2.1. Next base: position 68,390 of record NZ_KB895694.1, read on the forward strand.
ATGGGGATTACAACTTTTGACCACGCCGATATTTATGGAGGATATACGTGTGAATCATTATTCGGGGAAGCATTACAATTACAGCCTTCTTTACGTGATAACATGCAAATTGTCACAAAATGTGGAATCGCTCCCTTATCTCCGAAGTTTCCAAAGCGATATGTCGCTCACTATAATACAAGTACGAAACATATTGTAAAAAGCGTGGAACAGTCACTACAAAACTTACATACTGATTATATTGATTTGTTACTGATTCATCGACCTGATCCATTTATGGACCCAAGTGAAGTGGCAGAAGCTTTCACACGTGTAAAACAAGAAGGAAAAGTCCGTCATTTCGGTGTATCTAACTTTTTACCGTCTCAATTTAATATGCTTAGCTCATACTTAGATTTCCCGCTCATCACAAACCAAATTGAAGTATCTGCGATGCAGCTTGAACATTTTGAAAAAGGTACAATCGACTTATGCCAAGAAAAAAGAATTAGCCCTATGATTTGGTCTCCTCTTGCTGGTGGAGAAATCTTTACAGGACAAAATGAACGTGCTGTACGCTTACGCAAAACTTTACAAAAAGTCGCAAATGAACTGAATGCTGATGGCATCGATATTGTCATGTATGCATGGCTACTTGCTCATCCAGCAAAAATGATGCCAATCGTTGGCTCTGGTAAATTAGATCGCGTGAAGTCAGCTATCGCTGCAACAAAACTTACATTAGATCGTCAGCAATGGTTTACCATCTTTGAAAGTTCGAATGGACATCCCGTACCTTAATGTGCTAGCACATTATAGTAGGTATTGAATACCCCACTCCTTTTTATGTTATAATTGCCACAAAAAGGATATCCATTAATGAATAACTCAAATAAAAATTACTCTTGGAAATTATTCGAAATTTGGTTATCTATTCCAAGAAGTGCACGACTTGCATTCTTATGGGCTATTATTTTAGGAGCTTCCTATTTAGGATGGGTAAAAATCATTAAACAGTTCTTATAATGACTAAAACTTAATTAATAATACAATTCAAAAAGAAGAGCTAATACATTATAGCTCTTCTTTTTCATACCTGTTTCTTGTCATCGCAAACACACATGTATCCCTGAGTCCCTTGCCATCTACTGCTACACTGCTGCTTTCTAAAATCCCTTCTAATTTAAAACCTAGCCTCTCAGGTATCGCTCTACTTTTTACATTTCGTAAATCACAGCGAATCTCTATCCTGTTTGCCTTTAACTCAGAAAAAGCATAATCCATAATACCTTGCGCAGCTTCTGTCATATAACCTTTTCCACCAAAGCGCGAATCTATCCAGTATCCAATTTCAAATCTTGGTATCTCCCAATTAATACGATGCAATCCAGCAGAAGCTACAAATTCGCCTGTGTCTTTTAAAAATACTAGTAATCTCAAATCTTCACGTTGTAAAAATTGAATATATGATCTTCTTATACTCGCTTCGATTTCTTCTTCTGTTTGTTCTTTTTGAGCAAAAGTCATCCAAGGTTTTAATTCTTCTAACGATGCATTGATAGCTTCATATACTGCCTTTCCATCCCCTGGCTTTGGCATTCGAATGAGAAGCCTGTCTGTGTAAAATTCAGAAGGAAAATCAAGTAATAATGGATTCATTACAAACACTCCCTATTGTTCTTTTATATATAATAACATTTAACACTATATATAAATACAAATTAAAAAACGGCATAAAGTCTTTCTTTTTCAGATGGAAGAGAGCATCCGACCATGCATAGAAGCGGTCAAATCCTTTTCCTGCCCCATGCCCAGTGAAAACAAAGAGAGAAAACAAGTGCAAGTCACTTTTTTCTCCGTAGCAGCGACTTATATAATAAATAACTTTTCTGAACTTCACTTATTTTCAAACCAAATTCATACATACCTATCTCTAATTATATTCGTCACGACACTTTCCTTCCTCTTACTATTAATACTCATACAATCAATTGATTCACCTCTACAGCTGTACGTATTCCAGACTCAATTGCGCCTTGTATCCACCCATGATAAAGTGTTGTATGGTCTCCTGCAAAATATATTTTCCCCTCGGGTTTTACAATAGCTGGCTGCAGTTCTGTTTCTTGACCCGCTTGAAAAATCGCAAACCCTCCTAATGCATACGGGTCCAGTGTCCAATTTTTTGCTACTCCTGACATAAATTCATCATATACTTGCCCACCTAATATAGTCGCTAAGTTTTGTAATGTATAATAAATACGATCACCTTTCGACAATCCATCCCATAATAATGCATCGTACGACCATGTATAGCTCCCAAGCATCATAGCCGGTCCCTTAGTCCCAATACCATGGCTTGGATAATACGCATAGCGAATTGGTAAATCTGTAATAATCCTCCCCCCTAATTGACCCTGTTCTTCCCAAAAGCGACTTTTAAATTGAATTCCTATTTTAGTAGCCGCCATATAATGTAGTTCACGAATTGCTCTCCACTTTTCATGTGATACAGAATCAAATGGATCAATTTCAACAAATCGCATTGTGGAAAATGGAATTGTAATAATAACTAAATCACCTGTTATACTGCTATATCCAAATGTCTCTTCATGTCTGCAATATGCTGTCACACCTTTATCATGTTGTTGAAGCTTCATTAATTTTTGATTGTAAATAATATCTCCCTTTAACTGAGGCAAAAAAGATTTTGGCAATTTATCATTGCCCCCACTAATTTCACAAAAACCACTTTCTTGCTGCAAAATATATATAAAACGTAACGTTTCAACAAATGATCTTTCTAAAAATCCTTCTAAATCTAAAAGTACACCAATCATCTCAATTGCTACTGGTGAAAAATACGTATTATATTGATAAGGATGATATTTTAAAAACTGTGCTGTTGAATACTTCCCAAAGTCTTTTTCAACAATTTCCCAATTTTTATCTGGATTTCTTTTAATGAAATCAATAATTGGCTGCACTGCTAACAATAATAATTCTTCAGATGTTTTTCCTTCTTCATTCATCACTACTGGATATCTTAAAATACTTGGATTTTTCTCGTATTGTTGTAATGTCGTTTTTCTACCATTCACATAAATAATATCCGTCTCATTTCGATTAATAAAGGGGGTCACTTGTAGCCCAAACTTTCTTATATAAGCCATCGTTAATGTATGTATATATGGAATGCGCATTGCTCCAACATCTAAATATAATCCGGTGTCTTCCATTCTAATAGTCTCAATTCGGCCTCCTATACGGTTATTCGCTTCTAAAATTTTCACATGATGTCCTGCGCTTTTAAGTAAGGATGCTGATACTAAACCAGCCATTCCAGCACCAATTACAATGATTTGTTTTGGCTCTACTGTTTTCGGTAATCCCTTATCAATAATTCCCACCATTTCATCAGTTGTGACATGGGATTGTGTATGCACTCGCATCATTCCACCCCTTACTTTGAAAATACAAAACAGTGATTCTCTGAATTGTATTCATGAGTATAGTAGAACAACACATTTTTCTGAATATTCACTAATAATTCACAGAGATTTGCTCTCATCATCCCTTTCTTATCATATAATGAAGATATAGATAGGAAATGTAAGGAAGGGATTGATAAATATGAAACGTACTTACGACTATCCTGAAACAAAAAAACATTTGGAATTGAAAAAACAACTACTATGCAAAAAATTATTGGATGTAAATTTAAGTGAAGATGATCGTAATCAAATTAAGATGGAAATCGATAACTACGAATATATTTTAACATTAGTGGAAATGAATCATTATGAACGTGGAATTTCTCATAACAAGCGGATGTGAAAGCATTCGCTTTTTCATGTGAGCATTTCTTTACGCATTTTTCGTAAGTAAATATATAATAGAATGTACATTAAGATAGAGAGGTATTTTCTATGATTAAACTAAGTGTATTAGATCAATCCCCTATTTCCGATGGCAGTACAGCAACTGAAGCTTTTTCCAATACAGTAACACTTGCTCAAGAAGTGGAAAAACTAGGATTTACTCGCTTTTGGGTGTCTGAACATCATAATTCTGTCAGTTTAGCTGGTTCAAGTCCTGAAGTGCTCATATCTCATATTGCAGCGAAAACAAATCGCATCCGTGTGGGGTCCGGTGGCGTTATGCTTCCACACTATAGCTCATATAAAGTCGCTGAAAATTTCCGTGTATTAGAAGCGCTTTATCCAAATCGAATCGATCTTGGAGTTGGTAGAGCACCAGGTGGTATGCCCATCGCAACTCGCGCGCTGCAAGAAGGAAAAATGATTTCACTCGACCAATATCCAGAACAAATTCAGGATGTAGCCATGTACTTACATGACAACGTACCTGAAAATCATCAATATGCAAACCTAAAAGCTTCGCCTGTCATTCCTACTGCACCTGAAATATGGATGCTTGGATCCAGTGGAGAAAGTGCCATGGTTGCAGCAAAACAAGGGGCTTCTTTTGCCTTCGCTCAGTTTATCAACGGCTATGGTGGTCCTGAAGTGATGAAAGCTTATCAAGAACAATTCCAACCATCTTTCTTAGGAGACAAACCAAAATCAATTGTTTCTATTTTTGTTGTTTGTGGAGAAACGACTGAAGAAGCTGAGAAAATTGCGTCTAGTCTAGATTTATCAATTCTATTATTAGAACAAGGAAAACGCACAACTGGTACCCCTTCCATTGAAACAGCACAAAACTATCCTTATAGTGCCTATGATTTGTTCCGCATTAAAGAAAATCGGCAACGTATGATTGTAGGTGATCAACGTTACGTCAAAGAACAAATCTTAAACTTGAGTAAAGCTTACAATACTGAGGAATTTATGATTGTAACCATCACCCATCAATTTGAGGACAAATTAAAATCGTATCGTTTATTAGCAGAAGCTTTTCATTTATAATATACAAAAAAAAGTGCGTCACATAAAGTGATGCACTTTTTTTCAGCCTAAGTTTTTTATAAATCTGTACCCTCAATATATTTAACTGCTTCTTGTAAGATTTCTTCAAAATTCTCAGGGTAATCGTGATTTAAGTTAGAAATAACCTTATACTCATGATTTATATTTTTCGTTTCCAATCGTTTCACAAACTTCTGTGTACATTCAAAGCAATCTTCATCCTGATCTCCACAAATAATATATCCCTTAATACCTTTATCTTTCAATTTATCCAGCAAGTCTTCCCACTCTTCAATTTCAGGAATCCATGGCGCTACAAAAACAAAGCCTTTTACAATAATATGTTCGTTTAAGATTGCATGTAACGCAACTCTTGCTCCAGCGGAAAATCCTCCAATAATTACATGCTCTACCTCACCATGATTACTAGCTACAATACTTTCATAGTGTTCCTTTAACTCACGAGAGCCCTTTTCTATATCATCCCATACGTATCCTTCTGAAAATTGAATTTGAGAAGACTGCGGTAATGCTAATAAATACCCTTGAGATACAACGGATTGCCAATATGGTTCTGCTATCTTTATATTTTCTTGATCACCATGCAATGCAATAAGTAGATTGTTATGAATACCGCTATTTCCTTGTATAACTTTCAAATCAAATTGTTCAGATTTCTTTGCTACTTCTTCTCTTTCTTTACATAACTGAATCATCTGATGAAATTCTTCATATCTATGAAGGGGGTTCAAATCGGCATCTGTAATTAAATACTCATACCCATACCAAAACTCATTTTCTACAATCGCTTCTTTCATTATATGTAAGGCTTCTTTCTCAAGCCCAGATGCGCTTGCTAATGCATATTTAAAATTATATATTTGAGCTTTATTACCAGTTATCTTATCAGCATTTTTGGTAATATAATGGTATGCTTCTAAACTACCATCCTTTGCATAACATTCTAATGTCTCATTTAACAAACCAATATAAGTAATCTTACTCATCCACACTTACCTCCCGTAACCTTTTTAGAAATATATACTTCTCTAACACGGTTTCAGTCATCCTAAGGTTCCGGTAAATACATACTGTCAATTTTTGAATATCAGATTAACAGTAACTCCCCCTACTCTTAGGATGACGTTTGCTAACTGACTTACAATTTTTCATAATACATCACTCCTTTCTATCTCTTACATACAATTAAATACAGAATTAACAGAAAAGTCAATCTATAAATCGAACTATACTATACTTTCACATTTCTTTTCAACAAAAAAACAACAATATATAATTGTTGTTTTCATGTTAAACAATATTTTTTTTACTTTTATCTGGCTGACTTGAAACTAAATAATGCTTCTCTGAAATATATAATTTTCGCTTTAATATACGATCTAAATACGGCGCTAGTTTCATTCCACATATAAGACGATCCTCATCATCTTCTACAATAGGAAACATTTCTTTTTCTGTAACATATTGGTCTACTGCTTTTTGCACAAGATCAATCTCTTTTACGAGTTTTAGATTTTCTTCTGTATGTTCAAATACCTCGAGCGTTTCCTTCGTTATAATGAACGTATTTGTAGGAAATGCTGGTAAATACGGTTTTAACAAGTCATAATTCACTGTATAATCTTCATTGACTAATACTGTATAAACAATATTTGCATTTGTTTCCAGAAATTTAGCCATTGCTTGCTCTAATTCGTCTTTCGTAATTGACCTCTCCTCTTTTCCACTTTTGAAAAAGCGAAACATTGCATCGCCTCCTTTTTACTATATTATACCATAGAAAGAAAGCTGAAAAATCATAAAAAAACCTATTGAAAGAATTTTCAATAGGTTTTTTTGTCTTATTTTAAGAAGGCACTCAACATCCAAACATGTTGTTCTAATGTTGTATGAATAGCTAATAGCATATCTGCTGATGTTTCATCTTTAGCCTCATCCGCTACTTCCATACCTTCTTTTAATTCTTGAATGATTGCTGAGAAATCATTTACTAATGTTTTCACCATTTCTTCAGCTGATTCTTTACTTGTTCCTTCATGTACAGTAGATGTTTCTAAATACTCTTTCATTGTTGCTAGTGGTTTTCCTTCTAACGCTAAAATACGTTCTGCTAATTCATCAATATATGTTGCTGCTTCATTATAAAATTCTTCAAATTTTTCATGTAATGTAAAGAAGTGTGGGCCTGTCACATACCAGTGATAGTTATGAATTTTTACATATAACACATTCCAGTTTGCTACCTGCTTGTTTAATACTTCAACAACATTTGTTTTCGTACTCATTCAATCCACTCCTCTTTATTTTTAGAATTATTCTCTTTTAATAATACATTCTTATTGTACCATAAATTCCCTACTCGTCCAAATCATCCGCTTATATGTAACAAAGTTTTAACAACTTTAATCATTCCTAAATGTTGAGAAATCCATGTACCCTTTCTTGCACTTCACATGTCTAATTGCCCAAGCTCACACATATGCATAATAATAGGTCAAGCTCATCATAGTAGAAAGAGGGATTACATGGATAATCAACAATGGCAAGTAGCTAAAAAAGTTGCTGCTACTTATATTGGGACTGTCGTCGGAGCTGGATTTGCAACTGGGCGAGAAATTGTTGAGTTTTTTACGATTAACGGATTATACGGAACAATTGGAATATGCGTAAGTGGATTTTTTTTCATTTGGTTAGGAACGAAAATGATGTTGCTCTCTTCACAAATCGGTGCATTTTCCGCTCAGGAATTTAACAGATATTTATTTGGTGATGTATTTGGAAATGTGGTAAACACTTTGTTATTACTCGTACTTTTTGGTGTGACAAGTGTTATGCTATCAGGCGCTGGTGCTGTATTCGAAGAACAACTTCGGCTACCACGACAGCTCGGTATTTTCATTACAGTTATCGCATGTATCATTATTGGTAGTCGTGGATTACAAGGTGTATTTGAGGTGAATACACTTGTAGTACCAATTATGATGATTTTCATTATCGGACTTGCTATTACAACTTTTATTCATGGCACAACACCTATCTTTAACACTGTTCCTACAGAAAGTTGGAACATGAAATGGATAACAAGTCCACTTACATATGTCGCCTTAAATCTTTCTCTCGCCCAAAGTGTTTTAGTACCGTTAGCAAGTGAAGTAAAAGATCGAAAAGCGATTCTATGGGGCGGAATTTTAGGAGGAGCTGGACTATGCTTTATTCTATTATGTAGTCATTTAGCCATTTTATCTATTGACCAATTTTATCAATATAATATTCCTATGGCTGAAGTAGTAAGAAGATTTAATGCTACCTTCCATTTCTTCTTTGTCCTGATTATTTTTGGGGAAGTGTTTACAACATTAGTTGGAAATGTATTTGGGATGACAAAACAAATGCAGTCTATCACTGGTTGGAAGAACAACAATATTATTTATTTTATTTTACTAATTAGTTATTGTTTTAGCTATATTGGTTACAGTGAACTTCTTCACATCTTGTATCCAATAATCGGATGGGTTAGCATCGTTCTTCTTCCAATTATCGCATATAAACAGCTTGAAAAAACATAGTAAAAAAGCATCCGTTATGTACGGATGCTTTTTTACTCACAATCTTCACATACTTCCCAATACAAACCCATTTCTACTGCGAGGAATGGCTTTAATTGTAACCGAATCATTCGGCTTGGCATACGCTCTAAAACAAACTGAATACCTTCTTCATCCTCTTCTAACTCGGTTTTTAAGATTACTATTCGTTGTATAGTTGTAATCGGCTGACCCTCTTTATATAAAGTAATTCGCAACTCATCATATTCATTAAAAAACAATTCTACACTCATATGTTCTGTTGATACACTATTAACAATTGAGTACTTACCATCTTCTTCTTGGATTACATATTTCCAGCCATTTTTTCCATCTTCCATTGGAGCAGCTTGAAATAATGACATTAAATCCTCGTATAGCATAAGATAACCCCTCTCTTACTAAAAAACGATGAGTATTTTATATACCCTTTTTCTCTATCACTATCAAGCTTATTGTACCATACATCAATTGACTTGCTATATTCTTCTGCCTATTATACTCCACTACTTTTATCCCGCTATTTGCTGGCAGTAACACTCCCACCTCAAAATTCAGCGAAAGCTAAGAAATTAGGTTGAGGATGAACTGCCAGTAAAAGCCCGATTGGGGAAGGCTGATAATCAGTGGGGAGAAGAAAAGCCTCACCGATTAAAGTTTCACTGTATATAAATCATGAAAAAACAGGAATGACATTTATCATTCCTGTTTTTCATCAAAATACTTTCCCTATAGCAACTAAAGCTAATACCACTATCAAGCTGGCGAATAGTACCGATACAATAAAGCTGAAAATTGGTAATGTTTTCTTTTCATTCTTTTTAAACAATAGTCTTAAACTAATCACGATATTTAATGGTACAAATATGAAATAAAAATATTTAATAATTTGCATTGCACCACTCGAACTATTTAAAAGTGTTTTAAGTACAAACACCTCAATCAAAAAGATAAGAAAAAATGAAATACTTAACCAAAATGAGGCATAGCTAAGCCAAGAATATCTTTTCGTTCCCCAATACACTCCCATACTCTTCTCCTTTATAAATAGTCTACTTTTCAATAATTATACATACTTATAACAAATTCCTTTATTTTTCGACTATAATTGCCTATTTTTATAGAATAAATGACAAAAAACCAAAAGCATTCTATTAGCTTTTGGCTTCTCATTCTATTCTACTTTCTCCGATTCTGCTTCGCTATTTTTTTCCACTTCTCCCGCTCAGCACGAGCAAGCGCTAGATCTTGTTTTCTCATTGCGTATGCAATTTCCTTTTGCAATTTTTTATAATTCTGCAAACGGTTTGCTTCTAAAATCCCCTCATCAATAGCGGTGCGAACTGCACACCCAGGCTCATTTTCATGCTGGCAATCACGAAAACGGCACTCTTCTGCAAATTTTTCAATATCAGAAAACGTCGCATGAATCGCTTCGCTTCCCTCCCACAGTTGAAGTTCTCGCATTCCTGGCGTATCAATTACTAAACCACCACTTGGTAATTGAAACAACTCACGATGTGTCGTAGTATGCCGTCCTTTACTATCCTCTTCGCGAATACCACCTGTTTTTGCAACTTCACTTCCCATTAATGCATTTAGCAAAGTAGATTTCCCGGCGCCTGAAGAACCAACAAGAGCAATCGTTTTTCCAGAAGTGACAAATTGTTGCAAGGACTCAACTCCCGCTTGCTGTAAACTATCCACTGCAAAGATTGGAACACCAATAGCTATTGCCTCTGTTTCCAATATCTTTTGCTCCACATCTTCACACAAGTCACTTTTCGTCAAAACAATAACAGGCATTGATCCACTTTCATAAGCTAATAATAAATAACGTTCAATTCTTCTTACATTAAAATCATGATTAAGCGCATTTACTAAAAATAGATAATCAACATTTGCTGCCACAATCTGCTCAACCGTTCTTTCGCCAGCTGCTTGCCTAGAAAAGGAACTTTTTCTTTGAAAAACACTATGAATAATTGCCTTGCTTTCCTCTTTTATTTTCTTTACATGCACCCAATCACCAACTGCTGGATAATCACCTTTATCTAATGCTTCATGACGAAACTTTCCAGATAACTCTGCCATATATTCGCCATCATCACAAATAATACGGTACATGTGCTTATGTTCAAGTAAAATTCGACCTATTTCATACTTTTCTAAAGATTGATCCTCAAAAAAAGAATCCCATCCGAATGTTTCTAAACAATTTTGATTCAAATCTATATCCTCCCTATTTTGAGCTCAGTGGAAGGATGACGCGATTCTTTACAAAGTCTCGCTCTTTCCATCCACCTTTGTACTTACTTTAACATCCATATAAATCATCGCCATAATACATCACTCCGTTCTTAGTTTCGTTAATCTCATTATATGTAATATTATTTTGAAAAGCTACTTTATTTAACTAAATTTTCAGATATATACTTTTTTATCGTCCTTATTTGTCCGCGATGGCTGATTTCATCTTCTAGTACATGGAACCACAAATAGTACTGATTATATATGCCCCCGTTATCCCATCGACCTTCTGACATTAACCAAGCATCATCTTTTTCTTTTAAATATCGCAGCGATTCTTCTCGAACTTTATTAAAAAGTTGTACGTAGTATTGCACCTCATGCCCGCGAATTCTTCTTCCCGCTTCTCCTAAGAAAAGAGCGTTATTCCATCCCTTCAACTCCTCTTTTGTAAAATCTCGGTTCTGGAAAGAAATGAGCTGATGAATTTTTTCTATTGCGGCAATATGTTTTAGCAATGCGCCGATAGAATTCCCACCATCGACCAAGATAAAATCTAAATTTTCTACTGTTAAATCTTTTATTTCATACAATGTAACCGCTCTTGCATGCTAACAAGTTGTCCTACATTTGGCGTATAATTCTCTATACTTCGTATTCGGTAATCTATTTTCATTTTTTCATCCTCCTTTTCTAGATTTTATGATAATGAAAAAGAACGTCACATAATAGACTGAAATATACCAGAATTTTCTGTTATAATAAAAGTGAACGAGCATGTAGCCAAACCAAATTTTCTCAATATACTTATATAAAATTTAAAAAGGAATACGGATGTAAAAAACGAATCTTATTCACTAAAAGGAGTGGATTTGATGGAGATGTATCAATGGCTAACTGCTGTTCTCATTGGTGGCATTACTGGTTTCGTTTCCCATCTTATCAATAACCAAGGCAAGTTATTGCTTCCACGCCGTTTAAAAACATTTTTTCATCTTGGGTTTTTCACTGATATTTTGACTGGTAGTCTTGCTGCACTTCTGGGACTCGTCTTATTTGATGTGATTACTATAAAAGAAATTATTAAAGTGTCCATTGTCACTGCCATTTCAGGGCAAACATTCTTACTTCATCAAGCCCTCGGCGGTGAACAGGCAAAAAACACACAGATTAGTAAAGCCGATGAAAAAATTCAAGAAATTGACAAATTATTACGGCGTTAATCTATACTTCATTTAAAAATTACTGTTATAATGGGGAATAAATATTTCTGAATTGCGTCGTCTGTCAGAAGAAAGGGTGTTTCGTATGCCAAAAAAGACAATAGAAGATTTCTTAACAGACTCTGAAAAAGAGGAACTGATAGAAAACTATAAATGTTTACGAGCAGCCCGCACAAAGCGCGAAGCTAACTATTTTGGTGAGGCAGTCAATCACCTATTGGATAAAGCCCAAAAACGAATTATTGAAGAAGCAGGAATCGAAGATGAAAATGCTGCAACTGTTCAATCCAAACGAAAAGCACTGTTTTAGACGCATCACTAAAACAGTGCTTTTTGTCATTTTGTTTACATAACAATATTATTATTGATTATAAAGAGGCGGTCTTCTGTTTTTCTCCTATTTCTCCCGTCATGTATCGATCGCTTTTTCGGAACACTAGAAGTGAAACCACATATAAGATAGCCGTAAATAAACCAATGAAAATAAAATTACCAAATGCTGCAATTAGCACCCCCGCTATTGCCGCCCCAATTGTTTGTCCAATATACATAGAAGAGTTTGCTAACGCCGCTCCTGTTCCCCTGGCTGTGCTAGACATCTTTTGCAAACGACTCATCATGAGTACAAATAGAATTCCTGTAATAAAAAATACAATAAAGAAAAATAACGCAACCAATAGAATATGTTTCAAATACGGTAAAATAACATATAGGCCAGCTACGACAAAAATACCACCATAAAATGCATACTTTTTACAAGTCTAGGTCCTACAATATTTCCTGTTAGATTTCCTAGTCCAAGTATAAGCATTGCTGTTCCTACTTCATTTACTTGTAACTTAAATTGAGTTGTTAACCATACTCCCAAAAATGAAAATGCTGCAAAGTTACCAGTTTGAAAAAGAAAATATGCAAAGTAAGTAAGTGAGGTTTTAGAATCTCCTAATAGTTGTTTATAACGACTTACAATAGAATGGTAAGAAAGGGGTAAGAAGCGTTTCCCCCTCTTTGTTAATCCTCTAGAATAGATTGTACATATTCCAAATCACACTCATTTAACGAGACATCTACTACCTTTACATTTTCTCTTACTTGCTCTGCACGTTTCCCACCTGGAATCACCGTATCAATTCCCCTTTGATTTAGAAGCCAAGCTAACGCTATATTAGATAACGTTGTATCTTTTTCTCTAGCAAACTCTTTTAATTTTTCAACTTTCATAAAGTTTTTCTTATATGTACGTTCCTCAAATAATGAAACATCATGGCGCCAATCTTTTTCATCTAATTTCAAATTTTCCGGATATTTACCACCTAAAATTCCAAAAGCAAGAGGTCCATATGGAATAAATGAAATCCCTTCTTCTATGCAATATGGTAAAAGTTCCTTCTCTGCTGTACGATCTAACATATTATAGGGAGCCTGCAGTACATCAATATCTCCAAACTGATTTGCCTCTTTTAACTGAGCTAGATTTACATTTGATATTCCGATTGAACGAATTTTTCCTTCTTCTTTTAAACGAACAAGTTCCCCAATTGAATCTATGTACATAGTTTCTGGATTGGTAAAATGTAAATAATATAAATCAATATAATCTGTCTGAAGTCTGCGCAAACTATTTTCTACTGCACTTCTTAAATAATTTGGTTCATTGTTAATACAAGTAGAGCCCTTAAATAAAGGCTGTATTCCTCCTTTTGTAGCAAGCACAACATCTTGTCGTTTTCCTTTAATTGTCTCCCCTATTAATTCTTCAGACCTTCCAACCCCATATGCGTCCGCTGTATCTATAAATGTAATTCCTTGCCTTATAGCTTCCTCAATCATTTTCATACCTTCTTGTTCATTCACATTCGAATATAAGTTGTGACCCCCTACTGCATTCGTTCCTAAACCAATTTGAGAAATCTGTAATTCTCCCTTTTGCAACGTCGTATAATTCATTTTCATCCCCCTATATTTCTATTATTCGAATATATTCGAACAATAGAAATATATCATGCTATATGATATATTTCAACTGAAAGAACTTATAAAAGTAGGTGACAATATGCGAACACTATACCATCCAAACCGAGAAGAAATTCAATTTTCTTCTGTCTTATATGCCCTCAGCGACCAAATTCGTTTACAAATTGTAAACATGCTAATGGAACAAAATGAACAATCATGTGGTGCACTAAATATTCCTGTGGCAAAATCAACCTTATCCCATCATTTTAAAGTTTTGCGTGAATCAGGTGTAATGTATACACGTATAGAAGGAACGCAGCGTTTTATTTCGATTCGAACGGAAGATTTAAACGCTCGATTTCCTGGACTATTAGATGCTGTCTTGCAAGCAACGGAACCGTATTAAAAAACATCTCATATAAATATGAGATGTTTTTTAATAGCAATTATTCTTTTAATAAATCTATTAAACCATTCCCTTCAGATGTTCGCTCATATCCTAATGGTACAGTACGTTTAATGAGTTGTGCATAGATTTCTGGTTCTGATAACTTTCTTCCATATTCTCTTTCACATTGTTTAATCAGAAGGGCTAATGCTCCCGCAATATGCGGCGTTGCCATTGACGTCCCACTTAATACCGCATACTTTCCTTCAGGATAAGTAGAAAGTATTTCTTCTCCTGGAGCGACTAAATCAATTTCCTGATTTGAATTACTAAAACAAGCAAGTTTCCTTTCTAAATTAACAGCACCTACTTCAATTACTTCTGAATAAGCACCTGGAAAGTCTAATTCCTCTGTTTCATCACTGCAATCTCCATTATTTCCTGCTGCACATACAACGAGTACGTCCTGTTTCACCGCATGTTGAATGACTTCATGTAACTCTGGAACATCTTGTGGCCCGCCGAGTGACATAGAAATGATTCGTACCCGTTCTTGATTAGGCCCTCTCCAGCGCACTGCATAATCAATAGCCTCAATAATTTGTTGATAGCTTCCTGAACCATCTCCTGATAATACTTTTAACACTAATAACTTAGCAAGTGGAGCAACGCCCAGTACCCCTACCCCATTTTCTGCTGCTGCAATTGTTCCTGCAACATGCGTACCGTGACCATTATTATCAAGATAGACTTTCGGGTCCCCTTCATAATCTTCAGTAAAATTTCTCCCGCCAATAATTCGATCTTTTAAATCAACATGATTTATATCACAACCTGTATCTAAAACAGCAACGACAATGTCTTTTCCTTTTGCACTCTTTTCCCAAGCACCAGGAGCATGAATCAGTTGTACACCTGGTGGAATTTCGTTCACTTGCTCTATTACTTTATCGACCGTAAACGGAATTAATTGAATACCTTTTTGTTTATTCGCTGTACTACTGTTCACCATAACCCCTCCTAAAAATATATTACCCTCCCGTTGAATGCGCTTACATTTATAAATAACATTCGTTTTCTCACTTCCATTTTCCTGCTTCAATATTTTTGTCAATATAAAAAAAACATCTTTTCCACCAGATATTCTGACGAAAAAGACGTTTTTGAAATCCTATATTACTTCATTTTTTGCGGCCACAAACTCCATTTCTTTAATAAAAGCATAATTGCTGGAACAAGCAATGTCCGCACAAGGAATGTATCGATAATAACCCCTAGTGCAACTACAAATCCAAACATAAACAGCTCTAATAAGGGCTGAGTAGTTAATACAGCAAATGTAGCCGCTAATATGATACCAGCAGAAGAAATGACGCCTCCTGTCGCTGTTAACCCATTTTCAATTGCTGCTTGTAACGAATGCTGTGCTGCTTCTTCCTTAATGCGTGAAACGAGCATAATATTGTAATCAACACCAAGTGCAACAAGGAACACAAACGTATATAATGGAATTCGATAACTCATGTCAGTATATCCAAACAAATGCTGGAATAAGAACATACTAAGCCCTAATGCCGCACAATATGATAACAATATCGTTCCAATCATATAAATTGGTGCAATGAGTGATTTTGTTTGAATACCTAATAAAATAAAAATTAAGCTAGAGATTAACACAACGATTAATGTTGTATCATGATTATTAATATCATACAGATCCGCTTGCTTTGCTGTTTCACCTGCGAAATAAACATGACCATCCTTTACAAATTCACTTTCTTTACTTTGAAGCGATTGAATCGTGTCCATTGCTTGTAATGAGTATGGTTGATCTTTTAAAATTAATTGTACTTTTGCCGCTTTTCCATCCTCAGACAATAATTGACTTGTGTTCTTTTTAATCGTTTCAATAGAAGGATTCAACCCTTCTACACCTTTTTGTTTGTCTAGCTTTTCTACAAACTGTACGATTTCTTCATTTGATAATTTTCCCTCTTTATTTACTACAACTGTAATTGGTGCCAATTGACCAGGAGAGTATTTCTTTTCAATTAATTCATATCCTTGTCTGGATTCTAAATTGTCCGGGAAAGACTTTAATAGATTGAATGAATACTTAATTTGAAAAATATTCATTGAGCATACAATTAGAAATACAGCAACCGCTCCTCCAATAATATATGGTCTACTTACTACGACATGACTCACCTTTTTCCATATCACGTGTTTTTCTTTTTGCTGCCCAATTTTTGGAATAAACGGCCAGAATGCTTTTCTACCAAACAGCGTAAAGAGGGCAGGTAGTAATGTAATTCCACCTAGAATAATGACAACAAGCGCAATAGAAAATAGCGGGGCGAAGTTTCGATAACCATTATATACTGCGAAAAACAGCATTAACATCGAAGCAAGCACAGTACTCCCACTAAAGAAAATCGGTTCGCCTACCCTTCTCATCGCTTGCTTCATACTTTCATATTTATCTTCACGCTTTTGCAACTCTTCCTTGTACCTTGCAAAAATAAATAAAGCATAATCCGTTAACGCGGCGAATAATAAGATTGACATAATCGACAAGGATTGTGATTTTATTTCGAGGCCAAATTTACCAAATAAACCAAGGGTTCGGTCGATTACTTGGTACACAATAATTGCCGCTATGAGTGGAATAACTGCTAATAGTGGCGAACGATAAATCATAATTAATAATACAAAAATCAACCCAATTGTTGATAATAGAAGTACTACATCAGCATTTTTAAAAATTTCTAACGTATCCGCAGCAATCCCCGCTGGACCCGTTACCTTCGCCTCCATACTAGAAGGTAATTCCTGTTTCAATTCTTTTTTTATTTGATTTACAGTATTGTGAATCTCTTTTACTTCTAGATTATTTGTCATTGTAACAGGTAAAATAAAACTTGTTTTATCTTTAGATAAAAAACCTGTTAACATTTGAACTGGCATTTCACTAATTGGTACAATTTTCTCGACATGCTTTATTTTCTTATCCTCTAGCCTCTTGGTCATTTCTTGAATATGTTGTAACTCTTCTTCCTTCATTTCCTCTTTTTGATCAAATACAATAATAGCCGGTAATCCTTCATCATTTGGAAAATACTTTTCTACTTGTTTTTCAGCTTGCAAGGATGCTGCGCTTTTCGGAATGCCATCACCACTTACATTATTTGCGTATTTCTTTGCTGGTTTGGAGACTCCTGTTAGTACAAGCATAATAATAATCCAAGATACAACAATGATTTTCGCACCTTTTTTACTACTCGCAAAGTCTGTTGTGCTCTGTAACCATTTCAACATACAAACCCTCCTTACACATTATTAACATTTAATAAAGTTAATCATTAACTTTACACTATATGTATATTGCTTTCTTACAAACAAATAAAGTGTAGGACAAATATATGTGAAAAACAAGACTGTTCACAAAAACTACAAATTACTATTTGTATATACAATTATTAAAACATTACATGTAAACTCTTAAAAATATCCAAGTTTTTATTTATATAATAAAAACTCCCCTAACCTCATGTGTTAGGGGAGTTTTATGAACTACTATATGTTAACTCATTCGTAATCTTTCTTTCAATTGCTTTAAATAACGTGATCGTATCAGGATAAAGTACACAATTTGAATCCCTACAAAGATACTTAATACAATCGCATTTTCTTTTACAAGTGAATACTCAAACATTTGCCCTAAAGCTGTTAACGCAACTGCACCATGTAATGTCGCAACACCAATTGGAACAAAGAATAATAGCCCTAATCGGATCGTTACTACTTTTGCTAACTCACCACTTGTTAAACCTACTTTTCGAATGGAATCAAATAAACGATAGTCCTCTTCTAAGTCAGAGAATAAGCGGAAGTATAAAAAACTACCTGCACAAACAAAGAATACAATACCAATAAAGAATCCTACAAAAAAGATAGGTCCAGCAAATTGTAAAGCCTGATTTTGATCATATTCTGCAGCACTAAATCTTGAATATTCTTGATAAGCTTTTATCTGGTGGGTAAGTTCTTTTCCAGCTTCAATTTCATTTTTTGTTTCGTTTGTTTTATACATGTAATCTTTTACTTCTTTGAATCCATCTTGTAGTAAATTATATTGAGCTTCTGAAACTACATAGATATTTCCAGTAAGTACTTTACCAAGAGAAGATGTGTTAACTTTTTTTACCTGCAACGATTTGTTATCATTCGGTAATTCAATTGTTGTTCTTTCTTTTTTCGGTGGACCTGGTATTTCTATCGATAGAAATAGTACTGCATTTTCAGTTAATAAATCAACTGGCTCCCCCGTTAACTTTGCATACTTTTTATAATCAGATTCTCTTACAAATGTCGCATCTCTTAGTGGTTTATTTTCAGTTTTCTTTGATACAATATCTATTTTTTCAGCAGATATATGATATCTCTTCAATGTTTGTCCAATGAATCGTACGTGCTGTGGCTCATTTTCATCCCCTTGTTTAGAGTGATAATGGAATGCAATTGGTTGATTCATGATTCCCTTTGTCATGGAAGCAAAGCCGACTAATGTACCAATAGCTGAAAATGCTACAGTTGAAATAATGGTAACAATAAAGAACATCCGCGCGTTATCTCTCATACGGTACGCTAAATCTGAAAGAGTAATAATATTCGTTCTCGTCCAATACAACCGTTTACTCTTTTTACATGCTCGAATAATAAATACGCTGAGCTGCTTATAAAATAAGTATGTGCCAATAATGACAACTGTCGTTACAGGAATCAACATAATAAATACCATGGCACCATGCGAAATTAAAGCACCTATATATCCCGCTCCAAGCAATACTATAGCTAAGAACGAAGAAATAATTGAAGCTTTTGGTTCAGGCTTTGCTTTTACTGCACCTCTAAGTAGTTTCATAATCTGATTTTTACGAATCAGCCCTGCACTAAAGAATGAAATGATAATAAATAATATGAAAAACATAATGCTTGTTACACCGATTGCTGTTGTTGGTACATAGTATGATAAAGATAAATCTAACTTTAGTAATAATGGCGCTACCAAAATCAATATACCCGAAAACAGCATGCCGCAAATGATACCTGTAATAATTGCAGCGATACCGATCATAACATTTTCAAAAAAGATAAGACGCTTTAATTGAAATTTCGTCATACCTAGCATCATTAAAATTCCCAATTCACGCTTTCTTGTTTTTAAAAACATTCCCATTGAATACAAAATAAAGAAAAACGTAAAAAGATAAATAATGACCTGTGCAACAGACATACTTACAAATACATATTGACCTAATTGGCCTGCGCTTAATGCTGGATGAAATGCAAAAAATGAATAAACAAAAAAGGCCATAATTGCAAATGCACTACTCAAAAAATAAGCTGAATATGTTCGTCTATTTCGCGTTACATTACGAAACGCTAATTCCCTAATATTCATATTGTTTCTCCGCCCTTCCAATCACTATACTGCAATCATAATGAAGCGAAGAAATATCTTCCATCGATTCAAATGACAAAAACCTTACATTTTTGAAAGGTTACAGAAAAATTGATTAAACAACGTAGTTTTTTTATAATGACTACATTCATATTCATACGTTCAACCTATTGTATATTCGCTAATTTTGCGAAATAATAAGGGTGGAGATATATGAATCAGTACATATAAACGTATTGCTTGTTCTATATGAATAGGAGGAAAACATAATGACATTACAAGAACAAATTATGAAAGCACTACATGTTCAACCTGTAATCGATCCGAAGGCAGAAACTCGTAAACGAATTGATTTTTTAAAAGACTATTTAAGAAAAACCGGCGCAAAAGGATTTGTGCTTGGAATTAGCGGTGGACAAGATTCCACACTAGCGGGTCGCTTAGCACAACTTGCAGTTGAAGAAGTTCGTAATGAAGGAGGCAACGCAACATTTATTGCTGTACGTCTTCCATATCACGTGCAAAAAGATGAAGATGATGCACAATTAGCGTTACAATTCATTCAGCCAGATCAATCTGTTGCTTTTGATATTGCATCAACAGTTGATGCATTTTCAAATCAATATAAAGACTTATTAGGAGAGTCATTAACAGACTTCAATAAAGGAAACGTCAAGGCTCGCATTCGTATGGTCACACAATATGCAATTGGTGGACAACAAGGTTTACTTGTTATCGGAACAGATCACGCTGCTGAGGCTGTAACAGGATTCTTTACAAAATTCGGAGATGGCGGTGCTGACCTTCTACCACTTACAGGCTTAACAAAACGTCAAGGAAGAGCTTTATTACAAGAATTAGGTGCTGAAGAGCGTCTTTACTTAAAAATGCCAACAGCTGATTTATTAGACGAAAAGCCAGGTCAAGCTGACGAAACAGAATTAGGCATTACATACGATCAACTAGATGATTACTTAGAAGGAAAAGCAGTTCCTGAAGACGTTGCAGAAAAAATCGAAAAACGTTATACAGTAAGTGAACATAAAAGACAAACACCGGCATCAATGTTTGATGATTGGTGGAAATAAACATATAAAGAAAAAAGAAGTCAATTTATATTGGCTTCTTTTTCTGGATTTTTTAAGCATTAATGTCTCATCAATAACACTATCCCTTTAAAAATTGCCACCCACACTACAAATGGCAAGTCTAACGTATTATGAACATTAACATTGTAATCATACATACTCAAAACATTTTTATATATCGAGGAGATTTTATTGGCTGTCATTATCAATTCTTCATCTTTACTTATAGTAATATTTTTAAATGCAAGCGTAGTCTTTATCTGATAACTATTTTTACCATACACTAAATTAAGTTCTTTTAATATAGACTCTTTTTTTAACAATGGTATATTTTTAACTCTCGCAATTTCGCTTCCATCCGGATGACACACTATAAATACATTATACATAACGCTTTCTTTTGTTGATATTGCCTTATACTCTTCTTCCCTACAAAAAAATGAATATTTTCCGTTTGGAAAGCTCCATCTAGGATAAAGTAGTATTTCCTCATTCGTTTTCGTTTCTTGTATATAAGTTTTTCTCAGGTCCATAAAGGAATCTTTAAAAACAAATTCATAAGTCATATCTTTTTCCTCTTGTCTTTAAAGTCTATTGTCTAATAGAGCAAACTAACTATTAACTAAATAAAAAATGTACGATATTCTTTTTAATGCAGTTTTTTCGTTAACGATATACAGCTGTTTTCCCTTTCAGAATATCTTGCAAACAATCCTTATGCTGTTCATTAAATAGTACAGGCATTTGATCTAACGGGAAAAACTGTAAATCTAAAGTTTCTTCTCCATCTATATTTTTACTTCCACCAATTATGGAGCATTTAAAGAACATTCCTATCGTCTGTGCTTGATCTCCATTCGGATATGTATGAAAATACTTTGTATATACGCCTATAAGCTCATCCACTTGCACCATATACCCAGTCTCTTCCCTTATTTCTCGAATTGCAGTTTCTTCAGCCGATTCTCCAATTTCCATTGCCCCGCCAAGAAATCCCCATGCACCATTATCCCCTCTTTTTTGAAGAAGCACTTCACCTACTTCATTAAAAACACAGCCGCCAGAAAAATTCAAAATTACATAATCATGCCCTACTTTTGTTCTTAATTTTCTAATATAATCAGCCATCTTAACTCCTCCAATATATCCTTCACCTATTCTATTTAATTATTTTTTATCTTTTTCAAGTAATTCTATAATTTTATCGAGCTTCTTCTCTATCTGATCGGAATGAACATTTTTTGTGGAAGAATTTATTAGTAATCTCCGAATGAAAAGAGTGAAAGATACGACAAATAACACAATAAGGCCTATCATGACGCACAAGTAAATCATTACAAATATATCATTTTCAAATAAAGACACATCATTCACCTGATTCCTATTTTTGATGATTTCAACATAACTTTACAATAAATAGGGTTTTAATTATGTGTTATCCATTCTAAAAATAATAGTTTTCTTCTATTTGTGGGCAGTAAGATCCCCACCTCAAAATTCAGCAGAAGCAAAGAGGATCAACTGCCCGTAAAAGCCGGATTGGTGAGGGCTAATAATCAGTGGGGAATGGAGAAAGCCCCACTGATTAAATTTTCATTTTATATGACTTAGCTATTTTAGCTTCTCTTTCTACTAACAACTAAGAAAAAAGAGTATCTACGGAAGATACTCTTTTCATTAATACTTAAACGTAATCGTCGCCAATGAATAGTCAGCTTGCGCACTATATGGGGCTACTTGATAAGAAACTCGTTTCACTCCGTTTGGCCAAGAAATTTCATTTAATACTTTTTTAACATCTTGCATCGTTCCATCCATAGACCGCTTATAGCGCACTTCTACTTTTTTAGGTTGTCCTGCAAATTGCTTCTGTAATTTTTTCTTTAATTCATTGTAGTTATCCGCTCCATATTTAGCAGATAAATATACAAGATTTGTATCCTTTAACATTTGCTGATATACCAGTGTTTTTGGACTTCCTACCTTGATTTTACTTGTTAATTCATTATAATAATTTGTTGTTGCTGCCGGATATTTACTCTGATCCCAGCTATGATCTTTACTGAATTGTTCATCAGACATATTAAAATATGAATAGGTTACACGTCCCTCTTTATCTGGAACCGGATCATCAAACGTAGTATCAAGATGATACCATTTTCCATCGATATTCACTAGATTCCAGGCATGCGCTTGCCCATCCCCCATCCCAGTTACGATATGGGATTGAATACCTGCTTCTTTTAATAATTGATAGGTTAATAATGTATATCCTTGACAAACCGCTGAACGATTCACCAACGCTTCATACGCCGTATAAGCTTTATAGGAAGTATCGTATGAAACATGTTTCACAACATAATCATGAATTGCTTTCACTTTTTCATGCTCATCCATGCCAACCTTCAAAATAGAACTTATAATTGATTTTGCTTGCGCCTTTACATGTTGCGTTTGTTCTTTTGATTCACGATATGTAATTTTTAATGTAAAAGTATAATTTTCTGGTATACCACGAATTGAATATTTTGTACTTGCTACATTGTATTTTAAGTACTCATCTGCATCTACTATCTTAGTATACTCTTTATAGAGCGTATCCATCACTTCTCTACCATTCTTAGCTTTTGTTTTATATGTGATTGTAATATTTTCTTCACGATTATCAATATGTTTTTTTAATTCTTTTTGGAAATTTTTTAATAATTTGGTATCCGGTTTTATATCGTCCACTTTTTCATTTGTAGCTGCATAAGATACTGCAGGAACTTGTAAACCACCAATCATAATCGTTGAACAAAGTGCGACAGCTGTTAAGTACTTGTTTGATTTCTTCATCTCATCTTGTCACGCCCTTCTACTTAAAATCATAAAAAATGTTCATATACTTTTAAAGTATACAATACTTTTTCAAAAAGAAAATATGGGATTGTGCATATTTATTAATCATTATTTTATCATCACTAAATATCGAATTTTTAAAAAATATATCGTAAAAGAAAAGCAGTAAACTCTTCAATAAGAATTAACTACTGCTTTTCCTTCTAACAAGACTGCAATACACAACATGTATTTTCAAAACGACGTTGCTTTAAATCTTCATTTCCAATGCAGAAATACAGCATCCCTAAATCTCCCCACATCATATTACAATTTGTATAGTCAGAGTCAACTTGGAATAACAATGTCATATCCTGATCATTAATACCAGCATATTCTCCAGCCTCCTCAAATACTTCTCTTTGCACTGAGAACGGTTCACCAAATACTTGATGATTATCATAATGATCTGGCATTAACTCCTCTAATAGTTGTAGAAAACGATCCGAATCAGCTTCATCTTCAATAAATAGCTCAGGGAGTTTATATGTTAGCTTAAATGATAATGCACATTGTGTATATTTTGATGGTTGATCACTTATCCTCTGTAATTGTTCTAGCGGAACGTTATAATATAGAACACGCCAAGTACCATCATATTGATAATTGCCATTATAGAAAAAATACAACATACCTGTTTCAGGTAAGTCATGCTCTATGTTCACGCCTTGTAGGTCAGCTAGATTGAATTGTGCAATAAAATCTAACGCTTTCCCTTCATAAGTTGGGTATTCAAATGTAGATGGAACATCAGGCATTCCCCCCATCTTTGAACAGCCAATTGAAAGTGACTCCTCTTGTCTCGGAATAACTTTTACACATGGAAATATAGTAGCTAATAGTTCTGGTTTTATATGTGTTAAATCATATTTATCAATTAATAAATCAATCTGGTTTCTCATAACTTCTCCTTACGTAAATGTGCTTATCCGTATCATAACACACATACAGTACATCCTTCATCCTAAAAAATCGAAATAAGTTATTCAAAAAAACAGGCTTATCCCTAGGACGCGAATAAGTTTAAAACAGCATAGTATACAGTGTTCCTACAAACACGATCTTTCATAATTCCTTATAGCAGATCCTCAAATTGTTCATTTTTCTTTATTTCAACTTTTATTATAAGGAGGCATTCCATATGGGTTATGGTTATGGTGGCGGTTACGGCTACAGTTGTGGTGGCGGTTACGGTTACGGCGGTTATGGTGGTGGTTGCGGTTACGGCGGTTTCGCTTTATTAATCGTTTTATTCATCCTTCTAATCATCATTGGAGCTAGCTGCTGTGGCGGCTTCATCGGTTGCTAAGTGGCTTTAAAAACTATTGTAAAAAAGCACGTGAATCACGTGCTTTTTTGCTATACGGCAAATCCAATCTTTGAAAGGAATTATTCCTATGAAAATCGATGGTGTCTTTGAAGGTGGCGGCGTTCGAGGAATTGCACATGTTGGTGCAATTTGTGCATTAGCAAAGCAAGGCTATGAATGTGAACGTGTAGCGGGAACATCAGCTGGAGCTATTATTGCAGCCCTTCTGGCAGCAGGTTACTCTTGTGAAGAATTAAAAACAATTATTAGTAACGTTAATTATCATCAATTTATAAAAAAAACTTTACTTGATAAAATTCCTTTTGTAGGAAAGGGATTAAATGCATGGGCTAAATTAGGGATTTATTCAAATGTTTTTTTAGAAACATGGTTAGAAGACTTACTACACAAAAAAGGGATTCATAATTTTAGCGACTTATCTAATCCACAAAACTTAAAAATCATTGCCTCAGATATTAGTAATGGAAAGATGGTTATTTTCCCTGATGATTTACCAAACTATGGATTTACAAATCAAGATTTCTCTATCGCAAAAGCTGTTAGAATGAGCAGTACTATCCCTTTCTATTTCGAACCAGTAAAATGGAAAACACCTAAATGGAAACAACCTTGTTATATGGTTGATGGAGGTCTTCTTAGCAATTATCCAATTTGGATTTTTGACTCACCTAATATACCCCGTTGGCCAACTTTTGGCTTTCATTTTGTAAAAAATGAAATACAAGCTGAACCTGTTCCTTATGAAGATCCCATCTCGATGTTTAAAGGCTTATTCAAAACGATGATGCAAGCACATGACTTACGCCATCTAGATAAAGAATCGAAAGCAAGAACCATTGCAATTCCAACTGGAACAATTACAAGTACAAAATTCCAATTAACTACTGAGGAAAAAGAATGGCTTTATCAGTCTGGTTTTCACGCTGCCGAAAAATTTTTACAGTCTTGGAATTTCAAAACATATATTAATCGATTTAGAAATGGGAATCGAATTTGAAAAAGAAATTAGCATTACTATCCATAGAATCCTTAGAAAAATACTTCTTACTGTATTCATTTACTTTTTTCATTATTTTCACATGGATATTGTAAGACCACTAAATCATAAAAAAGAAATAAGCCTAATAAACTAAATGTTTTATCCTACTACTTACGAACAATAATACCTCCAACTCAAAGTCCAACGAAAGTAAAGATGTTAGAGGTAAGATTAACTACCCGTAAAATTAAAGTTTCATTTTATTAGGCTTCTTCATAAAGTACTACTCCTCACTTTTACCACTACTATAAGCCAGAAGTGGCTCATACATCATTATTGCGTGATTTCCCGTTACATATTGATCCTCAACAAACTGTTTTTGTTGATTAAACGCTCTACGATGTATGACATTACATCGGATATAGCCACCCCAATACGCTGGCTTAATTGCATGTTCTTTTTCATATACTTCATATTGGTAAAGCTGAGGATAGGCTGTTCTCCATTCCCCTACTAAGTGTTCGTCTGTCACGTAAAGATGAAGTTGATAAGCTTGATCTGTTTCATTTTTTATTTGTAAATCAAGATAGTTATAGGAGCAAGTCGCACCACTTCCAAACGGCTGTGTACGCTTTGAATCAGGAAATACATCATAGCTATGACGATATCGCTCTGTTACGGTTAGTGTTGTATGTAATGTCATCCAGTATATTAAATTTGAAAGTTGACAAAGCCCACCTCCAACTCCTGGTTTAAAAGTACCATAATGCAATACCATTCCTTCTACATACCCTTTTCTCTTTGTAGTCTTACCTATTAAACGCCAATAAGAAAATGTTTCTCCCGGCTTAATTACAACACCATTTAACTGTTTAATAGCGATTTTCAAATTAATAATTTTATTCTCTTGATACCACATATCTACATCTTTAAGTTTACGAAGCAGTATTGTTCGATGCTGTATAACAGTACAAGGTAACTTTTCTTGTTGAAAAGTTTTAGCATACTTTTTCCCATCCGTTAACCATTGAATATTCCTTTTTACAGAGTAATACCACGTTCCTAACATAATACGATACTTAGACCTTTTTTTAGGCCGTATGTTTACTTCATTCATTTTATTCTCTCCTCTATCATCTATGTATTTTCTATGGTTAAAATAATACTTATAAGCTCATACAGCATTCTTATTACTGTTTCCAAATAAAATATTATAATATACAGAAATAAGTATAGTATTATCTTAGAAACAAAGAAATGATATTTGAAGTTAATTTTATACAAATATGAAAAAAGAGCGAATCTTAGATTCACTCTTTTTCTCTATTTTAGTAGCTTAACAATTAGGGATACTGTAATCCCTCCGCTTCTTCAGCAGTAACAACAACGTAGCGGCTTCCCGTCCTTAACCCTAATAATTCTGCTTTTTCAATCGCTTCTTGTTTTGTTTCTGCATAGGCAGCTAAATACTTTGTTCCATCGATAACCTGACAAATGACATATTGTTTCATATTTCTTCTCCTTTTCCAATTACTGGTATTTATGATATCATTTTTCACTTCTAAAAATTGTGATTATTGTACTGAGAGATTCTTTATCAATCTCGCAACCATTTCAATCCCTTTCTCTATATCATGCATTGAGGCATATGAATAAGAAAGACGTAAATATTGGCTTGCATTTCTATCATACACATTTCCAGGATTGAGTAGAATTTTTTCTTGTAATGCTTTTTCAAACAACTCCCGCATCGAAATGTTTTGTTCAATATGTAGCCAAATATAAAATCCACCGCTTGGTATTTGCCAAGTTGCTATATCTCTGCAGTATTTCTCTAGCATTGCAAGCATAAAGTCTCTCCGTTTTTTCAACTCAATTCGTATTTGCTGTATATGTTTCTCATATAACTCACTTGCAAACCATTCTGCAGCAACTCGTTGTGATAACGAACTCGAGCCGTAATCCATTTGCATTTTTATATCTGCCAATCTTTTAATGACTGGTTCTGGTCCAACAACCCAGCCGATTCTTAAACCCGGACTAATGACTTTTGACATACTTCCAATATGTAATACGATCCCATTTGTATCATATGCCTTCAATGGTTTTGGTGGAGACGAATCAAGCCATAAATCTTGATACACGGCATCTTCAATTATAGGTAATCCAATTTCATTACATACTTTCATAACGTCTTGCCTTCTTTGTTCATTCATGACAAGACTTGTTGGATTATGAAAAGACGGAATAGTATATAAAATTGAACCATTGAATCGTCTTTTATATTTTGAAATAAGTGATGGCTGAACCCCATTTTCATCCATCGGAATACCAAACAAACGCATTCCTGCAGATTGAAAAACATTGAGGGAGTATAAATAAGATGGTTTTTCAAGTAAAATGGATGAGCCTTTGCATAGAAGTCCCATCGAAATAAGTTGCAGTGCTTGAATTGCTCCCGAAACAATTAATATAGATGCCGGCGATGCAAAAATATCATATTTTTGTAAATACGTGGCTATTTGTTCTCTCAACTTGAAGTCTCCTCTTGGTTCCTCATATCCTAAAGGAATTTTCCCACGAGAAAGTTCTTTCATGATTTGCTTCGTTTTCTTTTCAGGTAAAAGTTCTGGTGAAAGTTCACCAGTACCCAATCGAATGATATGTGGATAAAATTCGGCTTCATTAATCTCTTGAATGGTGGGAAGATTCGGATAATAAATACCTGTTTCTACATAAGAATTCCAGTTAGGAGGAGGCACCAAAGTTGATACACTCCATGTATCGTTTCTCACAATTGTTCCTCTTCTACCCTTTCCCTCAATCAATCCTTGCGCTGCTAATTCATCTAAAGCCATTATAATTGTACTTCGATTCACTTCAAATGCTTGTGAAAAAGCTCGCTGTGACGGTAATTTTGTACCAATCGTCCATTCTCCATTTATAATCTTCTCTTTTATATATTCCTCAATTTGTTTATATAAGGGAATCGGAGAGAATCCATTTGGCTTCCAGTCAAATCGCTCCATTTTATCACCTCACTTCTTTTTGGTTGGTTTATTATCCAACCATATGGATGGATACAATTTCGATTTTCTTCTATACAATATACACTATCATATTTCAGTAATTTATATGGGAGGAAATAAAATGATTGAAGCAATTCTTCACGGAATGGTTCTTGCGTTTGGACTCATTATTCCATTAGGTGTACAAAACGTCTTTGTCTTTAACCAAGGTGCTAGTCAGCCAAATATTTTACGGGCTACACCAGTTGTTCTAACCGCATCAATCTGCGATACAATTTTAATTTTGATTGCAGTACAAGGTGTATCACTTATGCTTCTGACCTTTTCATGGCTAACAACAATACTTTATGTAATTGGATTTTTCTTTCTGATTTATATGGGATGGATGATTTGGAAAAGTGATTCTACAAAAGAGACGATTGAAGCAAAAACGATGACTATCAAAAAGCAAATTATCTTTGCCGCTTCTGTTTCCTTATTGAATCCTCATGCAATTTTAGATACAATTGGCGTCATTGGCACAAACTCTATTCAATATGTAGGCAACGAAAAATGGGCCTTTACTTTTACAACAATTATAGTTTCTTGGCTTTGGTTTATTGGCTTAGCATTTGCAGGGCACGTGCTGGGAAAATTAAATTCATCAGGAAACTCAATTGCAATTCTAAATAAAATTTCAGGGGTTATTATTTGGGGAGTTGCTCTTTACATGTTAAAACAACTCATTTTTTAGAAAAGAAAGTATAACGGTTCAGTATATTTATCCCGCATTAACGGGCAGTAAGACCCCCACCTCAAAATTTGGCAAAAGCAACGGAGTTAGGAGGGGGATGAACTGCCCGTAAAAGCCCGATTAGTTCAACTAATAATCAGTGGGGGATGAAGAAACCCCCCACTGATTAAAGTTTCACTTTATAGATAATTGTTAAACAATAATTAAAGTTGTATTTCTTGTATAATGTTCATAAAAGGAGCAGTTACTTATATGGAATTCCGATATCCGGTAAGCCATTAACAGCGTGCCTAAATAAACTTGTTGAAAATTTTGATTAACTGGCAATACCTGATTATGATCACTATGTTGATCATACGAAAGAGAATTAACAGGTTGAAATGATATATTAAAAAAGTCCATTTGCAATCATTTGCAGATGGACTTTTTGATAGACCTTATAAAATTTTGAATTAAGATGTAGGTTCCGGAACTGAATTTAAAGGTTTATTATTCTTTTTAGGCTTAATCCACACTATTGTAATAATTGCTCCAGCAACTGCAAATATGCAGGTTAAATAAAATACTTCATGATCTGTCCCCTTCATAAAGTAAGCATACAGAGGTGGTCCCGCTGCTACACCAGTAAAACGCATTGAACTATAAAAAGAGGTAACAGTTCCTCTTTGTTCTTTTTCAATCCCTTGTGTAATAAGAGCATCTAAACACGGTAAAGCAATCCCGATTCCCATTCCCATAACAACAAGACAAAGAATTAACAAGTAAATGCCTTTTAAAAATAATGGAAGTATAACAGACGCGGCTGCTAATATAAATCCGATATATATACATTTTTTCATAACATCTTGGTCATCACCAATTTTCTTTCCTGCCATGTATGAACTTATTGATAATACAAGCAACGGAATCGCAAGTATACAGCCTTTCCAAATTCCATGAATGTTATATTTCTCTTCCAATATCGTAGACAAATAAAAAAGAATTCCAAATAATATGAGCATAATGATAGCACCTAATGCAAAAATTGCGACTAACCATCTTCCCTTTTCTTGGAAAGTTGAACCGATTGATTGAATGAATTCTTTGAAAGGTGGTGCTTGATTTTCTTGTTTCTTTGCTTTTACTAACAGTAATAATAAGATGATAGCAACAGCACATAAAACTGGAATGGCCCAAAATGGTAAAAACCATACTACTGCTGCGAGAGCAGAACCTAATATTGGACTTAGAACTTTCCCAAATGTATTTGACGTTTCAATAATCCCTAATCCCGTACTTACTTGTTTTTCATCTTTATATAAATCACCAACACATGGGATTACAACTGGCATCGCTCCAGCAGCACCTATCCCTTGAATCGCTCTTCCAATTAGAATCCAAACATATGGATTTTCCACTTTCCATGATACCCAACCCGTTATTGCACCACCGATAGCTGCAATTAACAAACTTGGAACCATTACCATTTTACGTCCCCAGCGATCCGATAAATACCCAGCAATCGGAATCAATACAATAGCAACGATAGAATATATTGTAATAATCATGGATACTTGAAAAGAAGAGATATGGAGTTTTTTTTCAAGTGTCGGAAGGATTGGAATTAGCATGGAATTTCCTAATGTCATAACAAGTGGAACAGATGCAAGTGCAATTAAACAACAGTTTTCTTTTTTTAGCATGTTGATTTCGAGACCCTTCCTCACGTATTTCTTTCCATATAGTAACCCTGATGAAATTCATTTTTAAATTTCATCAGGGCTATCACATTTTGTCTGCTTTTCAACTTATATAACAAAAGAAATTGGAGTATATCATAGCATTACTTCTATTTTTCCAATCCTTACAACAGTATATTCGTGCTATTAAATGGAAAACTCACTTTTGTTTTAGTAAAAACTATACAAAAAAGAAAGGAAGAATTCTTCCTTTCTCTCATACTGCTTTAAATTAACGAGTATACCCGCCACCAAGCTGTTGTTCTGCCATAGCTACAAGGCGTTTTGTGATTTCACCACCTACAGAACCATTCGCACGTGAAGAAGTATCGGCTCCAAGTTGTACACCAAATTCCTGTGCAATTTCATACTTCATTTGATCAAGAGCTGCTTGTGCTCCGTTTGATACTAACTGATTTGAATTACGATTTCTAGCCATTACCGTTCACCTCCTTTATATATTAAAATGTTTAAAAATTACACGTTTTATACTTGGTATTTATTGGTAAAAAAATACATTTTTTAATTTTGGAATAAAAGTCCTAGTATGAATACACCTTCCCATGGGCTAAATACATTCGTAAGCTGAAAACTTCATATTTTATTATGTTAACCGAAAAGACCCCCTCCTCTAGACCAAGTGAAGGTGGGGGTCTTCTCGGTTTTTTCTTTTTAAAGAAAACGTCTCTTTTTTCAGAACGTATGTTTGTTTTGATGTATAATGATCTTATCAAATAAAATGAGGTGAAAACAGGTGAAGAAAGCGTATTTTTCGAAACGGATCTATAAGACAGATTTACCCCATGAGATGGTAGATGTAGTCACACAGACAATCGAAACATGTAATCGGGCGAAACGATTTGCATTTCAAACGATTGTTCGGGAAAAACGTTGGAACCGTAAGATATATACAGACAGTCTTCATCTCGTTCTCAAGCGGAAATATCAATTGAATGATTACTATGCAAACAGTGCGGCGCAAGAAGCGAAGGCGTTGTTTACAGGTTTAATGGAATTACAAAAACGATATGAGAAACAAACACAAGAGAAAATTAAGAAACTTAAGAAAAAGTTGAAACAAGAACGGACAAAACTGACAAACCTTCGTAAAATCAAACAAAGTTGTGTAAAAGGAAAGCTGACGTTTCCAAAAAACACTCGCTTCGCAAAGCACAACAACCTCATTTCCTTATCCCGTAAAAAAGACACATTGATTTGGCTGAATGAATATCTGTTTGAGCCCCAATACTTAGATGTTCAAATCAAAAGGATTCAGGCGAAAATCGGCCTTTTAACCCACAGCCAATACCGTTTAACTCAGAAACTTCCATCATATAAAACGCATATTCCAAGCGCAGTATTTGGAAGCAAAAAACTATTTCGCTCTCAATTTACCACCCGCGAGTTTGTACGTAACCACGACAAATGGAAAACATTCTTTTCCCGTTCTCGAAATAAACAACTCATTCTATCTGGCCGTAAAGATGCCAAACATGGGAATTTTGTGTTTCAGTATGTGCCTGAGACACAGGGATTATGGATGACGACAAGTTCCGGAAAAACACTGATGTTTCCAGCTGTTACGTTCCCGTATGGACAAGAAATCATTGAGGAAGTGATCATAACTCAATTACAGTGTGAAAATAAGAAAAAACACGGTAAACCAATTACGTGGTCTGTGGAAGACTATGGGGAATATTACATTGTAAAATGTTTAGTCGATGTACCGGAAAATCCTCACACAAATTATAGTAAATCAGATGGTGTCATTGGTTTGGATTGTAATCTTGAGCATTTTGCGTGGGCGAATGTAACGAAGGATGGGAATTACAAAGGAAGTGGTTCCCTTGGTTTTTCTATCATGGGTAAATCCACAGGACAAATCACAAAGATCATCGAAGTGGAAGCGATTCGCTTAGTGGACTTAGCGGAGCGGTATAACAAGCCGATTGTCATCGAGAAGTTAGATACAACCCAATCGAAAACAGGGAATCGATATGGAAATAAACATGCGAATCGAATGAGGAGTATGTTTGCTTATGAGAAGATGACAAGTGCAATTCTGAATCGTGCAGATAAAAGGGGTGTGGCTGTC
This sequence comes from Bacillus sp. 95MFCvi2.1, assembly GCF_000374965.1. Taxonomy (NCBI): domain Bacteria; kingdom Bacillati; phylum Bacillota; class Bacilli; order Caryophanales; family Bacillaceae; genus Bacillus; species Bacillus sp. 95MFCvi2.1. The sequence goes on from NZ_KB895694.1 coordinate 102,038, forward strand.
TTTCAAGTGAATCCCGCTTACACTTCAATCTCCGGAAAGATGAAATACATGCGGAAATTCGGCATCTCTATTCATCAATCCGCGGCTTTTACGATTGGGCGCCGAGGGTTAGGGTATAAAGAAAAAGTACCTGGGGTGCTTCAGCCTTATATTCCAAAGAAAGACGCACATCACTGGAGCCATTGGCATCAATTAAACAATCGATTGGATATTCGCACGCATCATTTCTATCAGCTATACGATGTAGATCAACCGAAAGAAGTCTTACAAATCGAACGGTTACACTTGTTTGAAAATGAAAAGAAAAAACTAGCAAAACTATTTGCATGATAAAAAAGAGCACTTTGTCCCAGATTTTCACGCTTATTACCAGAGCAGATAACAAGTCTAGGAACTGGATGCATGACAAAGTGTTCTATCCTCGATATAAGAACAAAGTAGCTGTACCTATTTTGTTTACCTTTCGTCGGAAGATAGAATGGGTCGTCTTACATTACATACAGACACTACCGAACTCTATATTGTTGTATCCTCTTTGTTGAACGAGAGGAACTGTTTTTGTGAGGACAGAGACAGGAGAATCCCCCACCTCAAGCTCTTATAGAGGTAGGTGGGGGTAGTTCAATATGTTAAGCTCTTATACAGACTTTTAATATTTCTCCAACAATATGCCGTTTCTTCTACAGCTAACCTTTCCAAAAATTTTGTATCAATAAGTTCTGGTCTGAATTTTTCATAAAAAAGCTTAGAAGGATTACTAGAAACAACCCATACTAATACAGAAGACATATCATTTTTTATAAATTCTGACACAAGTTCTTGAAATAATCTCTTTCCTAATTTATTTCCTTGATATTCTTTCAATAAGTAAATCGCATACAGTTCTCCGTCACAATTATACTTTCCTGTTCTTTCATGACCACCATCAATAAATCCTATAATTTTCTGATCAAACGTTTCTGCCACATACCTATATTCATTTCCTACCGCTTGTTTAAAGATATTTTCCCATTGCTTTTCCCGACTTTCATACGTTGCATTGTCTATGATTTCATCATATATTATTCCTTTATATGTTATCTTCCAACTATCAACATGCACTTTTGCGATCCCTTTTATATCCTTTTCTGTTGCCTTTCTAATTGTTATATCCATTTCGTCTCCCCCTCTTGTCCCTCATTATACCAAAGGGTAACATAGCATCTATATCAATTAAGCAAATCATTTAATATTTCCCATTCTTCCCTATATAATTAATTTCCTATGGCAATTCATATCAAAAACATTTTAAAGTTGGAATAGTTGGAACAAATACAATCGCAACTAGATCTATCAAAGATTCACGTATATTACAAGACTTTTCTCTTACAGCGGTTTATTCAAGGTTAGAGCAAAAAAATTATGAAGGAGGCTAGACAACAAATCGGTCTTGTTTTCCCTACTGATAAAGTGGAATTTTAATCATGGGAGGTTCTTCATCATTCGCTTAACTTCTTTATTTTTTCTAAAATTGAAGGTTGGTTATTACTACTCATAATAGTGTAAAAAAACAATACTTTTCAAATAAAAAAGGGTGAATTTCATCACCCTTTTTTGATTTAACCTTGTTTCACTCATTAAACTTTATAATTATCTACTTTCAACCTCAACCGAAACAATATGATCAATTTCCTTTAAGGAACTGTATAATTCGGTTGTATATAAATCTTCAGGTGCTAATATAACCATTTCTAATTGCTGAGATTCACTATCAATATCTTTAATTTTCACGCGTTTCACTTGCATGTTTAAGTTTTTAATTTGTTTAAAAATGCCATCTAATTCTCGGTGCTCTTTTACGATAATTTTAATCGCTAAATCCCTTTGTCTTAAAGAATAAGGACCTGCTATTTTAACAAGGTGTGGCAATACATTTATGGCTAATATAATAAGAATCATTGCAACGATTGCTTGTATATAAAAACCTGCCCCAATTGCAATCCCTAAAGCAGATGCTGCCCAAACCATTGATGCTGTTGTTAATCCTGAAATCACATCATTATTTCTTCTTAAAATTACACCTGCTCCAAGGAAACCAACACCACTTACAATTTGTGCTGCTAAACGCATTGGGTCCATATTTGTATGTCCTGGTGAAGAGTAAACATTCACAGATTCAATCGAAACCATCGTAATTAAACAACTTGCTACAGAAATGACCATACTTGTTTTCACACCGAGTGGTTTATTCTTTAGTTGCCTGTCAATGCCTATAAATAAACCTAAAAAGAGTGCCAAACCTAATTTGAGTAAAAATTCATATGTCATTTTTCATTCTCCTTACTTATATGATGTTCATCATTTCTTTTCTTAAACATCTTTTTTCTCCTTAAACATTAAACTATAACTCTTTTAGAATTTCATTTCCAGTCTTTTCTGTCCTACAAGTTAAAAAAGCCGAAAAACATTATAATTTAAATGTCTTTCAGCTTTTTTGTCTATATTATTTGATTAAGGTATTTCATTACCTTTTCGCATTTGAGCCTTACACCTTAAATTTATGTATTACCTAACATCATACTATATAAATCCACTTTGATTTTTCGACATATAAATCGCTGCTACGAAGAAAAAAGATGACTTGCACTCGTTTTCTCTCTCTGTTTTCACTTGGCATAGGGCAAGAAGATGATCTGACCGCTTCTATGCATGGCCGGATGCTCTCTCCCCTAAAAAGAAAGGATTTATGTCGGTTTTTTAATTTGGATTTATATACTTTATTTTTGTTCCTTAACCTTGATTTTCGCTTCCTTATAGAATGCTAGTTTTCCTTCATTATACTCTTTTGTATATCCATTAAACTTCTCTTTTTCTTTTTGCATTTCTTCCGTTAATTGATTTACAGCTTTCACTTTCTCACCGATTTCTTTTAACTTTGTTTCTTTTACTTTTAACTTCGCATAAAGTTCTTTTTCAATCGCCATTGATTTCACATAGCTTTCGTTCATTTTTTGAAAAGCATCATAACGATTCTTATAAGATTCTTCTACTTTTTTCGCTTGTTTTTGTATTTTTTTATCTTCAATTTTCTCTACATTACTTTGAACTGAGTTCGTCTCTTTCTGTGCTTTCTCTAATGCATCTTTTTCATTTTTTAATATTTTTTCACGCTCGCCCACATTTAAAACTGCTTGGTCTAATTTTTGGGCAACAGCTTCATTATGCTCTTTTCCTTCTTTTATAATTTGAGCATATAATTCCTGGCCTTGTTTTTCCAACGTCTCTAATTTTTTCGCATCTTCAAACAATGACTTTTCTTGTTTAGCTGCGTTTTCAAATGCAACAAATAGATTTTCTTCTGGCTTTTCGCCAAAACAACCTGATAATAATCCTACTGATAATGCTCCAACTAGTGCTAATTTTCTATAACCCAACTTCTTTTCCTCCTATGTTACATACGTTTGTCATGCCAAAAATTCAACGGGAAGTGATCACCTTCATGATACGCTTCAAATTCATAACCTTTTTCTTTTAACCCTTTTATAATTGCCGGTACTGCTGCAACAGATTGCGGATGAATATCATGCATTAAGATAACTTCTTTAGGATTCGTTGCACCCGTAATTACATTTTCAACAATTTTTGCTGAAGCAGCATCAACAGGCATTTTATTATATTTCCAATCTAAAGAGTCAATCGTCCAATCCCAAACTTTTAAGCCATCTTCTACTACTTTATTACGAAGCGCTTCATTTAAACCAGGCATAGAACCGTACGGAGGACGTGTTAATTTCGGAAATTCTCCAATAATATTTGCTATTAAGCCTTGATCTTCTTTCATTTCATTCACATACTCGCCATTTGTATACAATTTTTTAAAATCATGTGTCATACTATGCATACCCACATAATGACCTTCTGCTTTCTCACGCTTTACTAAATCTGCAAATTGTTTTACATTTGCACCGATTAAGAAAAATGTTGCTTTCGCATCATTTTGTTTTAATATATTAAGTAGTTCAGCCGTATATTTTCCTGGCCCATCATCAAATGTAAGGTAGGCAACTTTTCTAACTTGACCATTAAATTGACTTGGTGCTGTTTTATTCATCTCCACTTTTGACTGCTCACTTGCAAGCTGTATAGAATTCGCTTGATTTGCTACTGCCCTAGCTGGTGATGTGACTGATTGAAACATAAAATACCCCACTGCGATCGCAACAACAGCCACTATTGTGACTACAATGCTTTTTACATTAAATACATTTCCCATTCTATTAAATTCCTTTCTATTAATCTTATATAATTCTTCCATTCATATTAGTATATCTATTCAATTTCTTTTCAATCTTCTAAAATGAACATTAACAAACTGTATACAAAGGAAGTTTTACCCTAATTCGTGTACTTCGTAATTCCTCGCTAACTATATATATGCATTTTATTATATATGTAAACATTTTTAAATAACTCCAATAATATTTTGATTTATTTAATACCCATATATATTATAAATCAAAAAAGGTTGGCCAGGCGCCAACCTTTTACAATTAGTTTCGTGCTGCTTTTGGCGTAACACCTAGATGTTCATTTAACTTTTTAGAAATGTCTTGCACATTTTTTTCATTTGGAATGTAGTAATAAATACCACCGATACGTTTATCCGTACCTTCTATTTGCATTTTCTCCATCTGTAAATCAGTTCCGGCCATATTTCTTGTAATGGAAAGCATATCATCAAATGTTAAGTTTGTTTTCATTTTGCTATCAACTGCATCTAAAAGGGGACCTAATTTACTAATCGATTGAACAGACATTGCTTTTTTCGCAATTGCTTCAATAACGAGCTGTTGTCTTTGACCACGCATTGCATCACTATCAATTTTACGAGTTCGTGCTAACGCAAGAGCTTGCTCTCCGTTTAAATGTTGGTAACCTTTTTCTAAATGAATCATACCTGCTTGATCTTTACTATCTTGTTCTGTAAATGCAACTGGTACATCCACATCAATACCACCAAGTGAATCTACAATTTTCACAAAGGAATCAAAGTTAAATTTCACATAATAGTCAACTGGAACATTTAAAAATCTCTCTACTGTATCCCGTGTACTTTCAACTCCACCAAATACATGGGCATGCGTAATTTTATCCAATTTCTTTTTTGATGGAATATACACGCGAGAATCACGTGGAATACTTACTAATTTTACTGATTTATCATCTTTATTAATTGTTGCCAATAATAGCGCATCCGTACGAACAGCTTCTCCATATTGTCCTTTTCGAATATCACTTCCATCAACACCCATAATTAAAACAGAAATATTATCTTTTAACGGTTCAACCTCTTTATCGCGTTTAGTTGATTTCTCAATTTTTGCATACGCATCACTTACAACCGCATTTGCTTTATTATATAAAAACGAACCATATCCTACTCCACCAAAAATGAGTAGTAAAAATGGAATCAAAATGAACCACTTCACAGATTTTCTTTTAGAACGTTTCTTTTTACTTCTTGTGTTTTGTTCTAATTCAGAGCTCATGTCTATTCTCCTCTCCTTCTCTTTTCCTAGTATACTCCATGTCTATCAATCTTCATATTGAATTTCATTTCATTCACCTTACATTTTTGTAAGGTTTCGTTATAAAGAAGTAAAATCAATATGTATTTCATTTCACATTATACTCTCGTGTTGGATTTTAACAAGACATCAAATGATAATTTCAAAAAATTTACAATTATTTTGTATACTAGTAAAAAATCCCCACCAGTTTAGCACTTTCGTTACCATACCAGTGGGAACCTGCTACATTTATCACTGTTTATTTATTTCAGGTTTGTAAATCATTTTCTTACCTTCGTCAAAAATAATAGCCGATTTTGCAGGTATTTTTGTATCTTCTGTTTTTACATCTTGATCAGAGAAGTTTACAATTACTTTTATGTCCTTTCCATAGGAAGCTGTTTGCACAAGTTTGTCTTTTGAAAGATATGCAAAATTCGTCATCTCTTCTTTTACTGCTTTTTTATGAAATGCTTCCCATGTTTTTAAATGATGTGTAATTTCATTTTTATGCTTCTTCCATTCAACTTCATCTAAGTGATATAAAGGAGGAACGTTATACAATAGTTCATATAACATACGATTTCCGACTTCATCTTTTACCTTCAAGCTACCCCATTCCCAATGATGCGTTGTAATGACAGAGTCATTGTACACTAATTTATATAAAGGTATTGAATACACTGGGTTTAAGTACACTTGTTTATATTCTTCCTTCACTGGTACTTGTTTTACATACTTTTCTGGAACATTTTGATTTGGCGACCAGTAACCCCCAACATAATATGGACTTGTCTTATTCTTTCTCATATCTTCATCGGCCCATTTAATAACGGGTGTTTCAATACCATGTGCAAAAGCAATCACTTGACTTGCAAAATCATTTCCACCCTCAGAGCCAACAACCATACCTTTTTCTTTCGCTATATAATCCATTCGTGCTAAACGTGCTTTTAAATCTTGTTCTTGTGTTGTAATATGTTTTGGAGAATAATCATCATAAATTTCCCCTGTGGCGTCACAATCAATAAACCATGAATTAAATGGGGTACCATTATTTAATATGCCACTAACTCGTTCTTTCACACTAGGCAAAGATAATGTCGGATTTAATTTACGACCTTTTCCTAGAAATCCTTGTATTTTCTCACCATTTTTTTTGGCAACCGTTGCATCTTCAAATAGTGAAGGATCTTTAAAGGAAGCTGTATTCCAATTTTTATCTCCTTTTTCATGAATGGAATGATAAGAATCATATGGACCAACTAAATATCCTATTTTCTCAGCTAGCTTCACAAATTCTGGTTGAATGAATCCTTGTTCCCAGTTCGGCAGTCCAATCCATGCATGTTCAATACCAGCTTCATCCATCTCTTTTAATACATTCGTTCCATCTGCACTACCCCATTTGTCAACATCCTCAACTGCATCACCAAGTGTTGATTTTAACAAATGTTTATTTAAATTATACAATTCCGTTTCAGTTAAGTGATCTACGCCTTTTTTCAATAATTGATTTGCCTCATCATCAACTTTCGGAAACATATCTTCTTTATAAAACTCCTTCATTCCCAATACTTCATTTATATAACGTAAAACAATATTTTTCTGATACTTATCAATAAAATCTTGCTTATTAATTTGATCAAATACATTTAATTCGCCAGGCTCTTTACTATATTTTTGAATCAGTTCTTTCATCCACCCAAATATAGGACTATTGATTTGTTGTCTTAGTTTTGGCCAATCTACATTACTTTGCGATAAAGCATTTTGATTCCAAAAATAAAAGTGAGCTGCTCCGTATAACTTTTCAACTTCTTTATTTTGTTTTGCTTTCTCTTGTAATGTTTTAAATTCACCTTTCTCTACAATATTATTCTTATACAATTTTGCAATATTTACCGCATCATTATCAGTCACATACAGTTGAAAACCGTACGATTTATTTTTGTTAATACTCGGAAATTCATGAGTAAAATCAAATCCAATTTTCGGATCAGAATGAAATTCAACTTCATTATTAAACATATTGTTTGCAACAAATACCATGGAATATTTCGAACCATTTAACGCAAAAAATTTCATTGAAAATGATTCCGCAAATGAATACGTTTCATCCTTTAAGAATTTCTTCCAATTTTCATCATTGCTCGGAATATACTTACCTTCCCATAAAGGAAGTGTATAATTTTCAGCTTGTACTTTTGGCCAAGTAAAGCTTTCTGCACCTGTAGATTCAATCGCAATATCTACATGATCTTTTTTCTTTTCTAAATTCACTTTTATTTTCTGATCAGGATATTCCCATGATGTATGTGTATCATCTTTTTTCAACTTTGATACTTTCATTTTCGGTAAAGGCTGTGATGCTTGCTCCTTCACTCCATCATGGTCTATTGTTAAAGCAAACGTTTCTGGATTAACCTCATACGTAAAATCTTTATATGTTACTTTTTTTGCTTTGAATTCCTGTGAAACATTTTTTTGTTTCCAATTGCATCCCGTCAAAGCCGTAATTGTCATTGTTGTAAGAAGACATATTGTCATCATTTTTTTCATCTTCTGCACCTCCACCACTGAATATATAGGTGGTTTGTTACAGGAATATGGCAAAGAGCATACAAAAAGAAGCCTGTCTCAAAATTCTTGTATTACGGTCGTTACTACACCAACCTAAAACAAGAAAAGAGTTCGACTCCTTTATGTCTATTATATAAGAAACTTCTCTTCTTTAATCCCTTATCTATATACTATACTTCTCTTCTGTTCTACCAGCACTTTGTTCCCTTTTCACAACTGTTCCTTCATGATCAATTTCTAGCTCACAAACTTGCATCGCCGGAAATACTTTTGCTAATTGTTCAGCAACTTCCTCGCGTTTTTCATATGGAGTCAATATAAAAAGAGATGGACCAGCCCCACTAAGTGCTGTCCCATATGCTCCAAACTTTTTCGCATACATCCGAACTGCGGGTAAAAATGTAACAAGCTGTGAACGGTATGGTTCATGAAATTGATCTCTTTCCATCATTTCACCAACAATTTCCCACTTCTTTTGGCATAACGCTGCTACTAAAACATTGCTGACTGCACTTGCACGAACAGCATCATGAAACTGAAATATTTCTGGCAATACAGAACGACTTTTATTTGTATTTAATTCTTCATCAGGAATAAGAGAGATTACACCTAATTCTTTACTCTCTATTCTAACAACAGATACATGATTCCCATCCATCGCGCCAATAACAGTACCTCCTAAAATAGAAGCAGCTACATTATCAGGGTGTCCCTCAAAACTTGTAGCAAGATGAACTTTCTCATCTGTTGTTAAATGTAATTCTCCAAGTTCATTGGCAAGTTCTATTCCTGCTACAATCGCTGATGCGCTGCTCCCCAATCCTCGCGTAAGTGGAATATTACTAGTAACTTCTATTATATAGGAAGATAACGAAGGACATACTTTAAGTGCTGTACTTACAATTAAGTTTCTCTCATCATTTGGGATAGAAGAATCGAATGAATGTATAACATGCCAATGAGCTGATTGTTCCTTCACAGCCACTTCCAAATATAATGATAATGCTATTCCAACAGAATCAAAACCCGGACCTACATTTGCCGTACTAGCTGGAACACGAACTTTAAATGGAATCACGAAACAATCACTCCTTTAATATGTTCTTTTATTTGTTCCATATCGTTTGAAACACTTGCAATCTCTAAGTGATTAGAGGCAATAGCAATATCAGGATCTTTTAAACCATTTCCTGTTAATACAGCAACAACTGTCTCTCCCTTTTTGATTTTCCCTGCTTGAACATGTTTAATTACACCTGCTAGAGAAGCACTTGACCCTGGTTCTGCAAAAACTCCTTCTGTTTTTGCTAGCAACTGATAGGCACTTAAGATTTCTTCGTCTGATACCATATCAATTTCACCGTTTGATTGCTCTGCTGCTTCTACAGCATAGGACCAGCTTGCTGGATTACCAATACGAATTGCAGTTGCGATTGTTTCGGGTGAATCAATGACATGACCTTTTACAATTGCAGCTGCTCCTTCGGCTTCAAAACCGTGAATTCTAGGTTTCTTGAATCCCTTTTCTTTCTCATATTCACAAAAACCTTTCCAGTATGCCGTAATATTCCCTGCATTTCCAACCGGAATAGCAAGGACATCTGGTGCTTTTTGCAACTGATCACAAATTTCAAACGCAGCTGTTTTTTGTCCTTCAATTCGATATGAATTAACAGAGTTTACTAATGTAATTGGTTCTTCATCTGCAATCTGACGTACAGCTCGAAGTGCGTCATCAAAGTTTCCTTCAATTGAAATAATCTCTGCTCCATACGCAATAGCTTGTGCTAATTTCCCATGAGCAATTTTCCCTTCTGGTATAACGATAATACACTTCAGCCCAAGACGAGCAGCGTATGCCGCTGCCGCTGCTGATGTATTACCTGTTGATGCACAAATAATTGCCTGTGATCCTTCTTCTTTTGCTTTCGCAACTGCCATCACCATCCCTCTATCTTTAAAAGATCCTGTAGGGTTAGCACCTTCATATTTTCCATACAAATGAATCCCTAATTCTTTAGAAATATTCAGAAGTGGAATGAGTGGTGTATTCCCTTCCATCAAGCTTACATCTGGTGTATTGTCATTCACTGGTAAATAAGAAGCATATTGTTTTAATAATCCTTTATACATATTGTTTTTCCTCCTCAATAGCGTAATAACTTTTTATTTCATTTGCTACATTCTCTAGTAATGTTAAAACTTTTTCGAATTGGTACTTTGAAGTTTGATGCGTCACAATCACAATTTCCGCAAGCTCTTGATTTAATGGAAGTTGCACAATTTCTTCTAAGCTAATCGATTCATTGACGAAACATTCTGTAATTTCCTGAAACATCCCTGGTTCATCACGTAATAAAATGCGTAAAAAATATTTCGAGACAACTTCTTCATCCCCTTTTAGTGTATAAGGCACTGACTCTTTTAACACACCTTTACTTTTCACTATTTGATTCATATTTTTAACGATTGAAATAATATCACTTACTACAGCAGATCCTGTTGGCAATTTTCCAGCCCCTGGCCCATAAAACATAACTTCACCAACCGCATGACCGTGTACATATACAGCGTTAAATTCGTTATTCACACTGGATAATGGATGCTGACTCGGTAATAAAGTAGGTGCTACGCTTAAATTAACAGCTGAACCTTGCTTCTCCGCTTTCCCGACTAGCTTCATAGTAAAACCTAGCTTCCCAGCCATTTCTAAATCTTCTTTTTCTATATTTCGAATACCTCGAACATGTACATCATCTAAAGAAACATTCATCGAAAATCCTAAGTTTGCAAGAATAGCTACCTTTCGTGCAGCATCCAGCCCATCTACATCTGCTGACGGATCTGATTCTGCAAAGCCTAGCTTTTGAGCTTCTTGAAGCGCCTGTTCATACGACCAACCATTTTGACTCATTTTTGTTAGTATATAATTCGTTGTGCCATTTACAATTCCCATAATCTTTTCAATATGATCAGAAGCTAAGCCGTCTACTAGTCCTCTTAAAATTGGAATTCCTCCAGCTACACTTGCTTCATAATACAACTGACAACCATTTGCATTCGCTAATTTTAACAATTCATTACCGTATACAGCCATTAAATCTTTGTTTGCAGTTACGACATGTTTCTTATTACATAACGCCCTTATAATAGCCTGTTTTGCTTCTTGAATTCCACCCATCACCTCTACTACGATATCAATATTGGGATCTTCTAAAATTTCATCTGCATCATTTGTTATCATGATTCCATCAATTGAAACATCTCGTTCTTTTTCCACATCACGTACTGCCACTGCCTTTACCTTTACTTCATATCCTGTATCAAGACTTATTTTCTCCTTGTGATCTTCCAAAATATGAACGACACCGCTCCCTACTGTTCCAAGTCCTAATACTCCAACATGTACTACATTGCTCATTTTTTAATCTCCTCCTATTTTTTAAACTACTTGACCATTATCTTCTTCCTATTTGCGCAGTTAATGGTGATTCTCGTTCGGATCACTCGTTTCACTCCACTGCACCTCCTTTCAATTCAGTAATACATTTTATAAAAAAAACACACTCATCCCTATAAAAGGGACGAATGTGTTTTCGTGGTTCCACCCTTGTTCCAATCCAAATATACATTCGCTTCGGATTGCTCAAGATCAGATAACGGCTGAAACCGTCAATAATTACTAGATTACTCGTTCACTATTGAAGTTCAAAGGTGGTAAGATTATTTCTCGTGTTAGGAAGCTCACAGCCTTTGGCCTCCCTCTCTGCAAACCGTAAAAATTATCTCATGTCCTTATCACTACTTTTCGTTCATATCTATTTGTTAAATTATTATACGTACATATCATACAAAAGCAAGGAATATTTTTTATATTTTTAATTTTCGAATATTAACTTTGTATAAAAAAACACACTCATCCCTATAAAAGGGACGAATGTGCTTTCGTGGTTCCACCCTTGTTCCAATCCAAATATACATTCACCTCGGATTGCTCAAGATCAGATAACGGCTGAGACCGTCAATAATTACTAGATTACTCGTTCACTATTGAAGTTCAAAGGTGGTAAGAGAAGTCCCCGTGTTAGGAAGCTCACAGCCTTTGGCTTCCCTCTCTGTAAACCGTAAAAATTATCTCATGTCCTTATCGTTACTTTTCGTTCATGTCTATTTGTTAAATTATTATAATTACGAAAATCCGAAAAATCAATCCCGTTTTTGAGAAAAAAATCATACCTTTTATTTTCCACAAGATAATTACACTTTTATAACTTATTTCAAGATAATAATTTAAACTACTAAAAAAATGATTAAACCTACATAATTACCTTTTTAAATTTGAATTCACATAAAGTGAAACTTTAATCAGTGGGGGTTTTCTTCATCCCCCACTGATTATTAGCCCTCACCAATCGGGCTTTTACGGGCAGTTCATCCCCCTTCTAACTTCTTTGCTTTTCCAAATTTTGAGGTGGGGGTCTTACTGCCCGTTAATGCGGGATAAAAATATCAAGTAAAACAATTATGCTTTTGATTTTAAATACTGATTACCAATAGAATGAATGCTCTTTAGATTCCTAAATCATTAATTATATTTATATATTTTATCAATCAATGTACTATGCAATATTTTCAATATAATCTTTTTGTATAACTTTCTTCTAAAGAACGTGCGACTTCTTCTTCATTTGCATTTACTTTTGCATGATCAGCAAGCATTTTTGCTGCTGATGGTAATGCTTCTTTTTCTAACCAAGAATCTGGATTCCATAATTCAGAACGTATAAATGCTTTTGCACAATGGATGAAACACTCCTCTATTTTTACAACGATTCCGAGAAGTGGATTGCGACCCCTTACTTGCATTTTCTCTAAAATCTCTTCGTCTTTTGTGATAGTTGCACGCCCATTTATCCGTAATGATTCTCCAAGCCCTGGAATAAAAAAGATAAGTCCCACCCGTGAGTTAGATAAAATATTAAGGATAGAATCCACTCTCCGATTCCCCGGTCTTTCTGGAATTACAATTTGATTTTCATTTAAAACATATACAAATCCAGGTGCATCCCCTCTTGGTGATGCATCACAATGACCAAATTCATCTGAAGTAGATATTACTAGAAAAGGAGACTTAGATAGAAATTCACGACAATGATAATCGAGTGATGGGATCACTTTTTTCACCGCGCGTTCACTTGGATATCCTAAAATAAGACGTAATTCTTCTTCTGTTGAAATGAGCGAATTTATTTTTTTCTCGCCTAGTCCCATTCCATATACACTCCCTACTTAATTATCGTTATTTTCCCAAAATTACATACATTCATTGTATAATAAACTATGCAGAAAGGGGAATATCAATGGCAGAATGGTTAACGATATTTGATACAGAAGGAAACAAAATTGGAAAAAAACTACGTGATGATGTACATCGTGACGGTGATTGGCACGAAACATTCCATTGTTGGTTTGTAGAAAAAGATAATGAAGACATCTTTCTACACTTCCAATTACGTGCTAAAAACAAGAAAGATTTCCCAGGAAAATGGGATATTACATCAGCGGGACATATTATGCATGATGAAGATGTACGAATAGGGGGTCTTCGTGAAGTAAAAGAGGAATTAGGACTTTCCTTTCAAGCTACTGATTTAGAGTACAAAGGCATTTTTAAAATCAACCATGAAATCCCGCATTTCATTGACCGTGAAATGTGTCATATGTATTTTCATGCTGTTACAAAACCACTTCCATTTGCTCCAGGTGATGAAGTTGAAGATGTAATGAAAGTAAATGCGACTTCTTTTTTACAGCTTTTAAAAGGAGAAATCTCATCTACAACAGGCATTCCAGTTTTAAACAAAAGCGCTAAATCTATTACAATAACATTTGAAGATATTTATCCATATGAGCTTGAATATTATGAATTTGTCGTAGAAAAAGGACGAGATATGCTAAAAATCAATAACTTCTAAAATTTAATTGACCCCCACTTAAATAGTGCAGGGGTCAAAACTATTTGTACTTCCTTAATAGAACAGCTTGAAAATTTCACAAGTAAAGTTTATTGTTTCTCCAGTACCTTTAATTTCTTCTCCACCCGTATAAACAAACGAATGATTAATACTATCATAAGGATTAAAATAGCAATCATTGTATGTGGGTACCAAAATAGCAATCCGATTAAACTTCCTATTAAAATCATTAAAAGTCCATTTTGTTTCATAACTTCAGCGCTATATTGATTTCCAACATCCCACAAATCTTTATTTTTCATTGATCGCTTTGTTCGATATCCATATACTGCGTTAATATCTGTTGGTGGATTTTTTTGCAATATGAGTGCGGATAGTATAAATATAATACCGATTAACAAGCTCATTCCTATATTTACAAGCGCATATGTCATCTTATTCCCTCCACATCCACACACATATTTTCAAACTTATTTGTCAGTTTATAGTTTTATTATACAACAAAAACCAATCGAAAACCTATATTTTCCAAAAACAAAAATACACCACTCTTTTTTAAATGATGTACAAGCTGAATACAGTATTTTATATTTATAGGTCCACCTTATCGGTCATTTACTTTCTCTGTTTCGACGTATGAAACATGTTAGGAAGCGTCACGAAACGTGACCCTTTCGCTTTCAGTTCAGGAATGATTCGATCTAGCGCATCCACAGATCCTTGCAAATGTCCTCCCGGTGTAGAATGCTGGAGTATAACACTTCCTGGAAACGCATTCCCTAACACAGTATTTGTAACCTGCTCTGCACTTACTCCTTTCCAATCAACTGTATCTACACTCCATTGTACGATCATAAAATTCTGTTCTGTCGCCCAATCTAATTGTTTTTCACGTATTTCACCATAAGGCGGACGTATAAACTTTGGTGCATACCCTATCAACTTCCGCAATATCTCTTCCGTTCTTACAATTTGATTACGATATTCTTCATCACTTACTTTAACTAAATTTGGGTGGTTATACGTATGATTCCCAACAGTATGACCCTCATTTGCAATTCGTTTTACTACATCAGGATATCTTTCTGCATTTTCACCAAGAAGAAAAAAAGTAGCTTTCACACCATAACTTTTTAACTTATCTAGTATTTGCGGAGTAAATACAAAGTCTGGTCCATCATCAAATGTAAGGGCAACTTCCGCTTTATTATATGGACCAGAAAATGCATAAGCATATTTTTCAACCCAAGAAAAAGGTGTCCACGAGCCTCTATCTTCTTCTGCACCTTGAACCTCATTCTTCAAACCAGCATTTAGCAAATCAGGCGTTACACTCAAATAGTTTTGATAATAAAATACATTTGAGTATGGCAAATAAGAATACATATTATATAAAGGCGTATTACGTTCTGAAACCCATTGAAAAGGAGTTAGTATCTCTGATGGATAAAAATAATGCATAATTAATAAAACCTCCCTAAAATTTTATATGCAGTTCATTCTTATTTTGTCAGGATGATTCATGTTCTTGAACAGAAATAAGACCGTCCCATTTTGGAACGGTCTTATTTCTATCTATCATATACTTAATAAATTGTTTGACTATCTTTTGGTAAAGATCTCACATGTTTTAGATAGCTTGTTACTCTAGCATCGTCACCTTGTGGATATTCAAAACTAAAATATCTAGCAATTCCGATTGCAGTTTCCCTAAATAAATCCCCCATTACAAAGAATGACTTCCAAATATTCTCATAATCTGCATTTGAAAATGTCTCTATATATTGTTTCCACAAATCATCCTCAAGATATTGTTCAAAATACTTCCCAAACTTTCCGGCGTTTACTGTAAAATTTGTTTTTATCCCAATATGCCATTCTAGCATTTGCATCAGCATATTTCGAATAGGACCTTCAAGCATTCCTTTTACATAAGGAAGTTCTTCTCTCCACAACCCTTTTGCTACATTTGTACTACACCACCAAAACTCATTACAGCAATCTGCAAATTCTTTTGCTGTTGGCCTTTTTATACAGTAATCCGAATCATTTGCTGGTGGAAATGGCTCAATAGCACCATCTTTATCAAAAAGAAGTACACTCAAACTATCTCCACCAAGAATTTCATCTATTATTTCTACTGAAACTAAAGTCAAATCGATTCGATTCCCGTCTATAAACTGCATCAAATAAGGAAAGCTTCCATCCTCTTCGGGTGGAACTAAAGTGCTTTCTTCTGGCATTTGTACAATCATTATTTTTCCAAATCTATTTATCCAACTGTGATCAGATGTGAATGACTGTATATCTTTCACAACATATACAATATCGTAATCTTGAAAACAATCTCTCTTCACATTCGGATTCACACGAGAACCATTCATAATCACTGCACGAATACGCTCATCTTCTCTTGCTGCATTTAATATTAAACCCATCATTTCTTTTTCACTTCTCATATTTTTATAGCCTCCAAATTTTATTAGTGCATTGTACTGCATTCATTTTGGAGGAGCACGAGAAGAGTTCCCTGTTTTCCATCCATGTTATAACATATCAAACATTTTTTATTTCCCCCTCCTAGTCTAGTAGATCTATAATTGGCATCTAGACCTCATCCTTCTGTTACAAGCGCAATTACAAATCCATCATACCCCTTACTCCCTACAGTTTGGATCACAGTAGCAGTAACACACGGTTCAACAGCAATTCGATCCGCCACTTATCACAAGACCTGCACCTTGTTGATCTTCTACATAGTCTAGTGTCAATGTATTTACAATTTCAACAACCTTTGGATCCATGGCAACTTCAATACCATTTACTGTTTCTGTTACATCATTTTCTTGCGCTTCTCCTAAATTAATACCGTAGCTTGGTCCACAGCATCCAGCACCCTCAAATGTAAAACGTAGTGTTGAAACACCGTTTTCTTTCATAGCACTTTCAATAAACTCTTTTGCTTTATCTGTAATATTCATTTTCATTTCTCCCCTTCACAATAACTATTCAAATTTTTTATTTTACTAAAGATTTAAGCTTCTCATATCCCACAATATCTTCCGATTGCCACGGGATGATAACACAGTTATTTTGTGATTCCTTTTGAACCGCTTGAATCCACTGTACTTCAGACTGTGCCCTTCCTCTTAACACTGGATCACTTGTATGTGTTGCATAAAAACTTTGATTGATAACCCACCATTTTGGATTAATATCTGCACGTTTTAAGTCTCCTTGTAGACGGCTTGCTTCATGTACTGGCGTAGCCTCCGCTAATGTTACGATGACAACACTTGTTTCCTCTGGATTGCGAAGACGAGGTAATAAGTTTTTCACAGACTGTGGTACTTCACCGGAAGAGCGTACAATTTCCTTATGATACGTTTGTGCCGCATCCAGTAACAATAATGTATGACCTGTTGGCGCTGTATCAATTACCACAATTTCATCATTTGCTTTCTCAACAATGTCGGCTAAAGCACGGAAGACTGCAATTTCCTCTGTACAAGGGGAACGTAAATCTTCTTCTAAATAAGCTAAACCTTCTTCATCTACCGTTTCTTTTGCTTTCTCAATGACTTCCTTACGATAATTTTCTACTTCTACCTTCGGATCAATTCGACTAATCGTAATATTCCCTTGTTCTCCATGCATGACATAATCAATGTGGGCTGCTGGATCAGTTGTAGTTAAATGTACATGATGGCCTTTTTCAGCAAAACCAACTGCAATTGCAGAGGCTACAGTTGTTTTTCCTACTCCACCTTTTCCCATTGTAAAAATAACTCTTTTTCCAGTCTCAGAAAGATCCGCAATCAAATTTTGAAGAGAAGGTACAGCAACCTCTTGTTGTTCTTCATCTAAAATTGAAAGATTCTCTATTGGTCGCACCAAATTTCTCATATTCTCTATGCCAGTAACATTAAACGGTACTAATGGAATTTCATAAATCGGAAGACCTTTTAATTCTTCTGTCATGTTTTCTAACGCACGTAATTGTCTCGTAAACAATGCCTTTGAAACACCATCATCTTGCACATAGTCTTTCAAGATGCCATTTACAAGTAGATATTGGTTGCTTACACCAATTTCTTTTAATTCTTTAGCTGCTCGTTGCACTTCTTGTAACGGAGAATTATCAGGACGTGTAACAAGCAATAATGTTGTTTGTTTCGGATTAGATAATGCTTGAACTGTTTGACTATATAACTCTTTTTTATCTCCAAGACCTGCTAATGGTCCTAAACAAGAAGCTCCATGTGTACTTTCTTCTAGGAAACCACTCCATGCCGTTGGGAGCTGAAGAAGACGTAACGTATGACCTGTTGGTGCTGTATCGAAGATAATGTGATCGAATTTCGATGTTAACTCTTTATTTGTAAGTAACGTAGAGAACTCATCAAATGCTGCAATTTCTACAGTACAAGCCCCAGATAATTGTTCTTCCATCGTCGCAATTACTGTGTCAGGTAATTTCCCGCGATATGGGCCAACAACACGTTCCTTATATTCATAAGCCGCTGTTTCTGGATCCAGGTTAGCTACTTGTAAGTTCGGAACATTAAGAATTACTTTCGGCTTGTTGGTTAGTTCGATTTCAAACACATCTTGTAAATTAGAAGCTGGGTCAGTACTAATTAACAAAACGCGTTTCCCCATATCAGCTAAAGTAATTGCTGTTGCACATGCAGTAGATGTTTTTCCTACTCCGCCTTTACCAGTAAAGAATAAAAATGGTGTGAATGTTATTGTGTTTGGATTGTATAAGTTTGTCATTGCCTTTCACTTCTTTCTCTATTTTTTCACGTTTAGCTTTAAACGTATGACTGGCTTTTGACTCAACTCTTCTTCCGTTATATCCGTTAACTGTACAAGTTCTTCATTTGTAAGATGACCTTTTTCTTTTACTACTTTTCCATCTACCAAAGTTACAGGCAACACGTCTGGTCCTTTATCCATTAATAATTGACTAATAACACTGTTATTTGCAAAAGCATCCGGCTCACTCGCAAGATTATAGCGTGTCACATCAATTCCTTTATTCCTCAAATTATTAACAGCTACTGAAATACGAATTAATTCTGGATCAACACTTGGTCCACAAACCCCCGTAGAACAACACATAGCAGGATCAAAAATTTCAATTTTTTTCATCTCTGATTTCTCCCCTTCTTTACAAAATAAGCCGAAAAAGAATTCTCGGCTTATTTTGTTTTCAATTATTCTCCTGTTTCAGCGAATTTTTTAATACGTTCGCCAATCTCATCACGAACTTTTTGGAATACAGACCAATCTTGACTAGCTGGATCATCAAATCCCCAGTGAACTCGTTTTACATGGGGTGGTGTTGTTGGACATACATCATTTGCATGACCACAAAGTGTTACAACAAGATCTGCTTTATCTAAAATGTCACGGTCAATGATATCAGATGTTTGGTCCGTAATATCAATGTCTACTTCTTTCATTGCTTTAATTGCATTCGGATTTACTCCGTGCGCCTCAATACCAGCAGAAAGTACATTCCATTTGTCACCTAAATATTTTTCACCCCAAGCTTCTGCCATTTGGCTACGACAAGAGTTTCCTGTGCATAAGAAGTAAATTGTTTTCTTGTTTTCCATGTTAATTCCACCTTTATATCAATAATTATTTTGGTTGTGTTTGAAAGTATTTACGTTGGAACCACCGTGCTACATTTACAAGAGCTATCATAACTGGAACCTCTACTAAAGGACCGATAACTGCTGCAAACGCTGCACCAGACTGGATTCCAAATACCCCTACAGCTACAGCGATTGCTAATTCAAAGTTGTTACTTCCAGCTGTAAATGCTAATGTTGTTGATACCCCATAACTTGCACCGATTTTTTTGCCCATAAAGAAAGAAACAAAGAACATCACTACAAAATAAATAAGTAATGGAATCGCAATACGTACAACATCAAATGGTACGCTAACAATCACTTCTCCTTTTAATGAGAACATCACAATGATTGTAAATAATAATGCGACTAATGTAATGGGGCTAATCTTTGGTATGAATACTTTTTCATACCATTCTCGCCCTTTTGTTTTTACAAAGATAAAACGTGTTAACATTCCTGCGATGAAAGGAATTCCTAAATAAATAAAGACTGATTTTGCAACCTCTGCCATTGTAATATCTACAACAGCTCCTTCAATTCCTAACCATTCTGGAATGACTGTTACAAACACATACGCGTATACTGAGAAAAATAACATTTGGAATACAGAGTTAAAAGCAACTAACCCTGCTGCATATTCTGTATCACCTTTCGCAAGGTCATTCCATACAATCACCATCGCGATACAACGTGCTAGACCAATCATGATTAATCCAACCATATATTCTGGTTTATCTTGTAAAAATATAATTGCTAAAGTAAACATTAAAACCGGACCAATAATCCAGTTTTGCACGAGTGATAATACTAATACTTTTACATCTTTAAAAACGCGCCCCATCTCTTCGTAGCGTACTTTAGCAAGCGGCGGGTACATCATTAAAATTAAGCCAATCGCAAGTGGGATAGAAGTTGTTCCTACCTGTAGACTATTCATTCCATCAACGAACCCAGGGAATAGATATCCAACTCCGATCCCTACTGCCATCGCAAGAAAAATCCAAAGGGTTAGATATCGATTTAGGAAAGATAGACGTTTTTTCCCCGTGTTTCTCATCCTTCTCACTTCCCTTTCTAACTATTTATTAACAACCACACCGGAGTGTAGGATTGCTCTTCTCAATTTGTTTGATTTTCTCTATTTGATCTGGTACATGGCCTAAAATATCTTCTAAAAGCGTATATAAATCACTTGCCTGATTTAAAGAATAATAAATCCATTGACCTCTACGCTCTTCTTGCACTAAGCCTAAATCCTTTAACTTTCGAAGATGCTGACTGATAGAAGGTTGACTCATATCAAATACTTCAAGAAGTTCACAGACACAACACTCACGTTGTTTGAGAATAGATACAATTGTTAGTCTTGTTTTGTCTCCTAATAGTTTTAATAACTGCGATGCTCTTGTTAATTCTATAACTGTTTTTTCCATACCACACCTACCCTTTTATAGTTAAATAAGCATATACTTATATGTTGAGCGGAAATTAAACGTAATATTCATTAAAAGGATTTATTTTAATTTCCTCTACTTCGAAATAAGTATATAACTAACTACTTATATAATCAACTGAAAACAATTCATCTTTACAGTTGATTAAAAAGATTGTTGAAAAACCCATGTACTCAGAAGATGGCTCTTGTATCGAATTATGGTTCATCTTTATTAGTTCCTTACACAAAGGCATAACTATACTACGGTAAACATACCTTAATTAATGACTATCTAAATAACGGGGTATATGGATGGAATATAGAGTAGATACCGTACAAATGCATGTAAAACTATGAAATCTCTTCAAGACTGTGCCATGATGTGTGAACAAATGTGTGCGACATTACTTAAAAAGAAAGAGCTGGCATACCACCAGCTCTTTTTCGCTTTATATGTTTTTTATTATCAATAATTACTAAAGTACTTTTATTGAATTCTCTTTATATCTCTGACTATGTCTTTATAAGGAGGGTTTGAGAGACCTGAATACTTTTTTACAACAGTTCCAGTCTGATCTACAAGATAAAAGCTTGTTCCATGAGTGACTTGATCAGAATCTTGTGGTTTATCTACAAGTGTTTGAAAGTTTTTCTTAGCAAACTCGGTAACCTCTTCTTGCGAATAACCAGTAAGAAAATGCCACTTGGATTCATCCATATCATAACGGCTCATAAATTCTTTGAGTTTTGAAGGAGTATCTACAGTTGGATCTACGCTAAATGATACAAACTCAACATTTTGAACTCCTTCATCTTTTAACATTCTTTGAAGCCTTTCCATGTTAGCTGTTAAAGGTGGGCATACTGTTTTACAACTTGTAAAAATAAAATCTGCTACCCAAACCTTCCCCTTTAAATCATCCCGTCCAAATTTTTTTCCGTTCTGATCAGTATATGAAAAATTATCTAATTTCCAGTTTAACTGGTCTCTTAGTTTAGATCCACATGCTGTTAATAGAAGAATTACGCTAATAAGAACAAAAAAACTAATAATACGAAAGCTTTTCATACGAATTTTTCCCTTCTTTATGTGTTTATAGTGCCATACTATTGTTATAACCATTTGTAATAGGAAATAATTCACACGATGGCACTGTTTGTCTCTACATGCATAATTGTATCTAACTATTCCCGTTCTATAGAAACAAGCATAAATAAGAGCTGGTTATTCCTTTACCAGCTCTTATTTATGCTTTACTTTTATCTAGTATGCGTCTTACTCACAGTCTATATCATGGATGGTATCGTTACAGTCCGTATATAGACATTTATTTTTGCATATTCTTCATCATTTCCATGCAGTCTTCCATGCCCATTGTATTACAGTCATCTTTAGACATACAATCTTTCATCATCGTCATACAGTCCTTCATACTCATTGTCATACAATCTTCTTGATTCGTTGTTTTGTGTGACGTTGGACTAGCAGCCAAAGCCGTTCCGCCAAATGCCATTAATGAAATAAATGAAGCGCCTAAAATAAGCTTTTTCATTATTTTCCTCTCCCAACATCTTATAATCTAGATGATAAAACCACCATCTACTACGATATTGTAGTAGATAATTGTTATAGAAAAGAGAATTTGTCACAAAAATGACACACCTGCTATAAGTAAAACAATTAAGAGAATGTGAATACTAGATTCCATCCAATCTACTAATGCAATAGATGGCCGCTTATATTTCCCTGTCAGAAGAACCTCAATTCTAGTATTAGTATCCCGAAAAGAATGATTTTGAAAATGAGCCATTGCAAATGAAGAAGGAGGTACATTTGTCATTAACTTATATAGTGCTGATGCAACAGGCTTCATTCCTACCTCTCGGATAGCAAAAGTATCTGCGTTGATTTCTTTTTCCATCAGATAGCGTGTATAAAACTTTTGAGAGATTGGTAAAAATGAAAAAACACGTGCCAAACTGTATCCTATTGATAATTTGAATGGATCTCTGTTTTGATAATGATAATACTCATGTTCTAATACAGCTTCTAATTCATAGGTTTGCAATAAGTCAATTAAACCAGTACTAACCAAAATATGAGGGCGAATAAATCCATGTGTAAATGCTAATGGATATGCAACTTCTACTATTTGAACTTTTACAGAATGTTTTCGTTGAAAAGCTTCGATTACAATTGATTCATAACAATCTATTTGATATAAAGCTAACTCAGCAATAAATTTTTTCGTCTTTTTAAACAAAAACAAAAAGGTCCCAACTAAACATATAAAAAGAACTCCTACAATAATCGGTATAAAGGTAAGCCAATGATTCAATTGAATGTTGCAACAGTCCAATATACTGCCCATCCCCATACAACCTGGCATTGTTTGATAATGTAAAACAAAACAAGAACTTATAAACACAGTCGTAACATCAACTAACCATAAAACGTATATATTTAAAGTTGGAAATAATCGATACATTATTTTTCAACCTGCTCTAATTTTTGAATAAGTTCCTTTAACTTATGAAGTTGATCAGGATTATGTCCAACAGCATCCACAAATTGCGTAATAGCTATATCTCCGTAATGATGGAGAAGATGTTCCACTTGTTCAGAAGAATTTTGTTGGATGAGTTCATTAGGGGTGTACTGTGGTTTATATACATATCCCTTTCCCAACTTACTACGCGTAAGAACCCCTTTTTTATCCAATCGATTCATTACTGTCATAATAGTTGTATAAGCATAATCATTTTGCTTATTTAATTCTGTTAATACATTTTGAACTGTTGCTTCTTTTCTAATCCAAATAACTTTCATTACTTCAAGCTCCAAAGGCCCTAGAATTTTTAACAATGCTTTATTTTCATAGTCACTCATTTTTACTCATCCTACTTTCGATATATCTTATATGATTCGATTTAAGTATAAAAGAAATAAAGAAGTATGTGAATGCACAGCAGAAAAACCAACCCATTCTCCATTCTTTTCTTTTATAACTAAATGTAAGAACTTAGCACCTTTCCCTACTCCGCAAATAAGTGCTAAGCCCCTTTGATGTTGCCACGGCAATCCAATATAATATAATCCTTGGTTTGACCTCAATATTTCCTCCACGAATTAATTTTTTAAGTCAAAACCAAAAATAGAGCACTTTGTTTTCGAAACCATAATCCGCGCTTTGTATTAGTTCCTGCATATAAGAGACCAATCTTTTCTAACCAATGAAAGATGCTTTTGTTCATGATTTTGAGTGGTAAAAATTTAAATGGATAGCTAATAGCAATCGTTACATCTTGACTTTCTGCAAGTTCAGTCGCAATTAGCGTACCAAAGTTTCCTCCTCCTATTACAAGGACAGGGCCATCTGGAATTTTCTTTGGTAATTGATATTGAGAAGAATAAATCTGAAACACCCCTTGTGAGAGGTTTTGAGAAATTGAAGGAATATATGGTTTCTGAAAGGAACCAGATGCGATAATGACATGTTTAGAAAGAAATACTCCCCTATCGGTAGATACTTCAAATGTACTTTCTATTTTTTGTACTTTATGTACAGTCGTTTCCAACTATACTGGTAACGAAAAACGAATAGCATACATTTCAAGATAATCTGCAATTTCATCTTTTGTAGGAAACGCATTTTTATCTCCCTGTAACTTCATCCCTGGCAGTGAACTATATGACTTAGGTGTAAATAGAACCAAAGAGTCATACCTGTTTCTCCACGAATCTCCAATTCTTTTTTCTCCCTCAAATATTACAAAATAATAGCCTTCTTTCTTCAAGTAGTAACCCATGCTTAAACCAGCTTGCCCAGCACCAATTATAATAACATCTAACATGAGTCCACCTCTATTACTTACTTTTCAAGTTTTTTATATGAACATTTGTTCATATGTTCATATATTTTCATTCATTATAGTATTCCCTTTTTGCACGTCAAGGGATTTTTATCCAGTTTATCCTTAAATCTTCATAGTTAAAAATAGAGCAAATGTATATTTTTCAGACTTTTTAAAAATATTTTGACACACATATTAGTCAATGCTAATATGAATGAAGAATAAACATATTAGTAATGACTAATACGATTGGAGTGAATACAATTGTGCAATACAAATGATTTAGATATAAAAGCCAAGTTTATTCGTGGCTTTGCTGATAAAACAAGACTTCAGATTCTTCAATGTATGATGGATGGGGAAAAAACGGTTTCTGAAATTGTAGAGATTATCAAAGGAAATCAGTCGAATATATCTCAACACCTAAACTGTTTAAAAGGATGCGGTATTATCCTGGGAAGACAAGAAGGAAAGTATGTCTACTATTCTTTACGAAATACACAAATCAAACAATTACTTACAATGTTTGATGTTGTATTTCATGAAGTGCAGAACGAGGTAGCATCATGTGATAAAAACGATGCATGCTTATCTCAAAAGGGAGCGAGTTGTTATGATTGATAAGAAAGAGAAACAAACGAGTTGTTGTCAAACTTCTTCGTGTAGTGATTCTTCACTGACTCCCATCAAAAAAGAAGTAACAAAGGAAATATCATCATGTTGCTCTTCTCAAAATCAGAGTCCAATTGTACTCACTGTTAAAAAGGCTTCCTGTTGTAGTAATAGCACCGATACTGCGAAAACAGAAAATGACTCTTCTGATTCTTGTTGTGGGCCCAAACCAGAAAAGGTATCTTTATGCTGTTCTTCATCTGCCACACCAAAAGAAGAAGTGACACCAAAAGCTTCTTCTTGTTGTAGTGATAGTTCATGTGAAGACACACTACCTCGTGATACACCGAAAGTAACAGGTGATGGCGTACAAACATATCTGGTCGGAGGGATGGATTGTGGTGCGTGTGCTTTAACAATCGAAAAACATCTACAAAATGTTTCAGGCGTTCAAGAAGTCCGCGTAAACTTTGCTACTGGAAAAATGCATATTCGTCATGACCGAAGTGCAGATGACATTATAAAAGAAATTTCTAACGCAGGGTTTGAGGCATCCTTAGCAGGAAGTCGTAGGGGAGCAACACCAAATTCAAAATCTAAAGATACAACTTTGATTCTCTCAGGACTATTTTTAGCTTTAGGATTTTTCAGTGGTTTTGCAAATACATCCCCCCTTCTCATTACACTTCTTTATGCAGCTAGTACCCTAATTGGAGGATATAAACCTGCAAAAAGTGCTTTTTATGCCTTAAGAAGTAAGGCACTAGATATGAATGTTCTCATGATATCTGCTGCTATTGGTGCTGCTCTAATTGGACAATGGTTAGAAGGTGCAACGGTTGTTTGGCTATTCGCATTAGGAGCAACACTACAAAATAAATCTATTGAACGTACGCGCGAATCAATTCGTGGATTGATTGATTTAGCTCCCTCTGAAGCATGGGTAAAAGTTGAAACGGAACTTGTCAAAACATCCGTAGAAGATATTACAGTAGGCACAACAATTGTAGTGAAACCAGGTGAAAAAATCCCATTGGATGGGACCGTTATAGGAGGAAATTCTACTGTAAACCAAGCACCTATTACTGGTGAATCCATCCCTATTGATAAACAAATTGGTGATTCCGTGTATGCAGGAACGATTAATGAAGAAGGCTCTCTTGAGATTACGGTAACAAAACTCGTTGAGGATACTACACTGTCACGAATTATTCACCTTGTCGAGGAAGCACAAGAAAAGAAAGCACCTACAGAAGCATTTGTTGATCGTTTCGCAAAAATCTATACACCAATCGTCTTTCTATTAGCGATTAGCGTAATGATACTCCCTCCTCTCCTTGGCATGGGTACATGGATGGATTGGATTTATAGAGGACTAGAACTTCTTGTTGTTGCATGCCCTTGTGCTTTAGTCATCTCTACCCCTGTCGCAATTGTATCTGCTATTGGAAATGCTGCGAGAAATGGTGTACTCATCAAAGGTGGTACAGCTTTAGAAATAGCAGGCTCATTAAATGCTATCGCTTTTGATAAAACAGGAACATTGACTGAAGGGAAACCACAGGTAATGCATGTAAGAAGCCTAGATTGCCCTGAAAATGAATTATTATCAATTGCGACAACGATTGAGGAATATTCTAATCACCCAATCGCAAGAGCAATCACAACATACGCAAAGGAACAACAAATTTCCGTTCAAGAAGGAAAGAAATTCCGTGCAATTGTAGGAAAAGGTGCGCAAGTAAATATCAATGGAGAAACCTATTATGCTGGAAATGCTGCTCTATTTGATGATTTAGGTACCTCTCTTCAAGTTTGGAAAGAACCGATTCAAGAAATGCAACGAATTGGTCAAACGGTAGTACTTATCGGAACAAATCATACGATTCTTGGAATGATTTCTGTAGCTGATTCCATCCGCTCGACAACTTATCAAACAATCCAAGAATTAAAACGAACAGGCATTCGAGAAACTGTTATGTTAACGGGAGACAATGAAGGAACAGCTAATCACATTGCCCAGAAAGCAAAAGTGGATCGTTACTTTGCTAATTTACTTCCAGAAGATAAAGTTCGCTCTGTAAAACATCTCCAATCTGAAGGGAAAACTGTGGCTATGATTGGAGATGGCATCAATGATGCTCCTGCTCTTGCTACAGCGAACCTTGGGATTGCCATGGGTGGTGCTGGAACTGATACAGCAATGGAAACAGCAGATATTGTACTTATGGCAGATAACCTTGAAAAGCTTCCTTATACAATGAAACTAAGCCGTAAAGCACTACACATAATCAAACAGAACATCTGGTTCTCATTGATTATTAAATTTATTGCACTTGCTTTTATCTTCCCAGGTTGGCTCACACTTTGGATTGCTGTACTTAGCGATACAGGGGCCGCACTTCTTGTTATCTTAAATAGTATGCGCTTATTACAAAACAAGTAATCTGTTAGGAGGCTATCACATAGCCTCCTTATACATAATAAAGAAATGAAAGGGGATACATATGAAAAAAGTTCGTACTATAAGATTACTGATGATTGTCAGCATGATTGTATTTTTAAGTGCATGTGGTGAACCAAAATTGAAGGACTCATTGGACTGGAAAGTAGAGAAGTTTTCGTATACCGATCAAAACGGAAAACCTTTTGGGCTATCGGACTTAAAAGGGAAAGTATGGGTCGCAGACTTTATTTTCACAAGTTGTGAAACCGTTTGTCCACCTATGACAGCCAATATGACAAAACTTAAAAACATGTTGAAAGAAGAAGGAATCAATGATGTAGAATTTGTTTCATTCAGTGTAGACCCTACTGTGGACAAACCAAAAAAACTAAAAGAATTTATGGAACGCTATGATACCGATGTTTCCAAATGGCACTTTCTAACCAATTATACACAAGAAGAAATCACCTCTTTTGCTAAAAATAGCTTCCAAGCATTTGTAGATAAACCAGCAAGCACAACACAAGTCATTCATGGGACAAAACTTTATCTTGTAGATAAGAATGGAATTGTCGTAAAGAGCTACTCAGCTCTTACAAACACACCATATAAAGAAATTATTCAGGATATTAAAACCATTCGTTAATTTACAAAATAAAAATTAAGGAGCGAACAAATATGAAAAGACCACTTTTTTCTATCCTACTATTAATCTGCTTGTCTATTCTAATTGCTTTAGCAAGATGCAGTTCAAATGAAGAGAAAAAATCTTCCTCAGAACCAAAAGAAACACAAAAAAGTACTCAGGAACATACCATGGGAGATGACCATACCGTAACTGATATTACAGAAACAACAAAGGGAGCTGATACTCTCCCTTCATTCCTATCTACGAAGCCTGAACAGATGCAAAAAATTTATCAAATGGCAGGAGAAGATCATGAATTATTAGAATGGATTCCTTGTTATTGTGGATGTGGAGAAAGCGTTGGTCATAAGAGCAACAAAAATTGCTTTGTTCGTGAAGTGAAAGAAAGTGGTGAAATCGTCTGGGACTCTCATGCGACAACATGTGCCAATTGTTTAGACATTGCTCTGCAATCTGTCTCACTAAAGAAAAATGGAATGTCTACACTTGAAATTCGTCAATACATTGACAACCAATATAAAGAAGGATATGCAAAACCAACTCCAACTCCTATGCCAAGTGCATAATGTCTACACTATAACAATATCTATTACTAAACTAAACAGCTATCGATATACCGATAGCTGTTTAGTTTAGTAATCAAATGTTTCTTCTTTAAGTAATAATTTTCCCACATATAGTCTAATAAAAAGGATATTAGTAAGTCTGGTTTGGTGTTGCATTACAAGAAAATGGTACATTAGCTTTAAAATAAAATTTTAAAAATTCATATCCTATGTTTATACAGATTTTTATTATGGACACTCCTTCTTTACAACTATGTAGACTCAAAAATCTTTCGATTTGTTTTTGTTTTAATCGTTGTTCCAAAACATGAATCATAAAGAGAAAGTGCTCCGCTTCCCTTGTCACATGATCAGCTAATAGCGGATTAATTACATTTTTAATTTGATATGTTTGAATAAGTTCCAGTCCTGTCTTTTTAAATTTTCTTAACTCAATAGTAGCATTTTCACTATCTTTATTCATTTTCGAAATAATTGAGTATGTTGGTTGTTTCTGATACAACATTGATTCAACATCCCTAGCTTGACTGAGAAGAACTTCAAAATCATCACCAAATTATAAAGCAGTACGAACCAAATCTCTTTCTGATTAATTACAGGTAGTATACATTGCAAGTAACTCATTAACAAGATAAAAGCATGACTTAAAAATAGCCATGCTTTTTATCTATATAATTTATCAATTGTATTCTTCAATTTACAACTTTGTTGTAAAGTCCATAACTATGTTGTATATTCTACAACCTTCTTGTATAATCCACGACTTTGTTGTAATTATACAGAAGTACCTCTTCAAGAATAGAATCAGTTGGTATAAGTAAATCCGTAATAAAATGATCAACAGCTTTCCATTTATCAATATTATTCACGTAAATACCATTCCCTTCGAATTGTATAGGATAATCCTTCAATAACTTTCATCCCTCATTACAGTTCGTAAAATTCAGAATTAAAAAAATAAATAAAAAAAGATTTGGCTTTAAACCAAACCTTTTTTATTCATATACAACTTCTTACGGATTAGTAGACCAAAGTCCTGCAGATTTAATAAATGTACGTTTATTTAATTTCAGCTGCGCTACGATAAACTCAGCGATATCTTCTGCTTGCATGACTTTCTCAGGGTTACCATCTGTTAATCCTAATTCTACCGCCATATCAGTTGCAACAGTACTTGGTGTTAAAGCTGTTACACGAATGTTGTGTTTACGTACTTCCATTGCTAACGATTCTGTTAAACCAAGAACACCAAATTTAGAAGCACTGTATGCACTTGTTACTGGTGCACCTTTTTGTCCTGCTGTTGATGAAATATTAATAATGTCACCAGACTGTTGTTCAATCATGCTTGGTAGCGCTGCGCGAGTTGCGTAATATACACCCATTAAGTTTACTTGGATGATTTTTTCCCAATCAGCAACATCTAATTCTAAGAATTTGCCAAACTTAGAAATACCCGCATTATTAATTAAAATATCAATAGAACCTAATCCTTTTTTTAATGTTTCAATAGCAGTAGTAACTTCTTCATATGAAGATACATCAGCAGTAGCAATAACAGCTTTTACACCTTCTGCTTCTACTTCCTTCGCAACTGCTTTTAAGTTTTCTTCTGAGCGTGCTAAAAGACCAACGTTCACACCTTCTTTTGCTAAAGCAATTGCCACAGCACGGCCAATCCCTCTTCCTGCTCCTGTAATTAATGCATTTTTTCCTTGTAATAATTCTGCCAAATATAACACTCCTCAATCATTCTAAGTTGCTTTTTCATACCATGAATTCTATATGTATATCATCCTAAATGCAATTATGCACTTTGATGTGCGTAGGTTACTTCTAGGTAACCTATAATTTTTTTTATTTCTTACTAAACAAATAGAGAAGTAAGAGACAGTTTCCTCTGCCCCCACTTCTCTATTTTCAAGTGCTATGTTTACTCCCAGGAATCAAAACGATAAATTCCGTTCCCTTTCCAACTACACTCTCTATCCGGGTCTCTCCCTTATGAAGATCAATCATTTTCTTCACAATTGCCAATCCTAAACCACTACCTCCATGTGCACGATTTCGTGATGAATCAGCTTTATAAAAACGTTCTAATAAAGAAAACAATGTCGTTTTCCCACTACCACTTGGACCTACAATTGCAGTCACTTTTCTTGATTCAATCGTAAATTGAATATTTTGTAGTACTTTCTCTTCCTCGTTATATTCAAAATCCACATTTTCACCTTCTATATGATGTTCCACTTCATATTCTAAAATTGTATTAATGCGTTCCGTTGCGCCAATTGCCTTTTGGAATTGTGTAAAGAACATAGAAAGTTGACTCATTGGCATAACAATTTGCATTAAATATAAAATAAATGCCACAAGTTCTCCAATTGTTAATGCTTCACTAGAAACTCGCATTCCACCATATCCTACAATAATGACAAGTAACGCCATTAAAACAAATGACATAACTGGTGTAATTAAAGCTTGAACCTTGCCTTCTTTCAAACCAAACGGTTATTTCTAAAATTAGAATACGATATGAATGTAAACCGTCAAACGATTAATCTACTGATTTGGTAATAAAACACATCAAATCTTATCTTTACAACAGATATAATCATCTGATATTATTACCTGGTACTTAATAAAAAAATAAAAAATTACCATTCTATAGTCTACGCAAAAAGAATTTAGAATGATTACCCATATATAACTATAAAAATATATATTTTCATAGCATACGCATCTCACTAATCTTCATTCACCGAAAGGGGTATACCGTGCAAGCAAAAAAGAATTCTGAAAAAAAGACCATTATATTCATTCATGGATTAGTCGGAAATCGTCGTGCCTTCAAAAAAGAATATAAACGATTTTCTCCTTCTTACAATATTATAACGTATGATTTACTAGGTCATGGTGAAGACAAAGGGCAAGCAATAGACTTTTCTTTAGATCGATTAGTACAGCAATTATCAGACCTGTATGAGAAAGAAGGTATCCAGCAAGCTCATATTTGTGCCCTAAGCTATGGCTGTTACATTGCCACTATATTCGCTCACAAATATCCAGAGAAAGTATTAAGTCTTTGTCATATTGGAGGTCATTACAATAATCCCTCCCTTTTATATAACGTCTTTCGAAAGTTTTGGGACAACCGTGAAAATGAATATTCCACTTGGCTTTATCAATATGCGAGTACAATTTTCCCAAGTGGTATACTAAAAGCAAGTCCTTTTGCGGTTATTTCAAAAAACATTTATTATCGGTTTGGATTACAATTGCATTCATCGATTATTGTCGAATCGCTCAAACACCGTCTAGAATTCGATTTAAAATCTCGACTACGAGAACTATCACAACCTATTCTATGGGTAATGGGTGAACACGATCATCTCTATAAATCCTGTTTATTTGATTTAAAATCCATTCTTCCAAACGTTTTATATAAAGAAATTCCACTAGCCGGCCATGCCGCAAACTTATTCCGTCCTAGCTACTTCCATGATTTATATTCCAAATTTTTACTGGACGCATAAAGACATCTAAAACAGAAAAAGCTTTCTAGTTTCCTAGAAAGCTTTTTCTTATAATATGTAAGAATACGGTTCTTATTATGCTTTTGTGTAACCTGCTAGATGCTTACTCCAGTAAGAGTTATTTACTGAGCTAATTCTTACACCAGTTTTTTCAGTTTCTGCACTGATGAACTGACCATTTCCTAAGTAAATACCCATATGAGTCATACCTGCACCAGCACCAGTAGTATCTTTAAAGTATACTAAATCACCTGGTTGTGGATTACTAGTATGCGTCTTGCTGCTCCAGTAGCCAGCAACAGTTTGACGTCCACCAGAATGACCTGCTTTATTTAATACGTAGTAAACGTAGCCACTGCAGTCAAAACCAGATGGTGTTGTACCACCATATACATATGGTGAACCATTTAGCGATTGTGCAATAGACACAATTGATGAGCCATTAGCAGATGGTGTTGTCGGTTTTTCTGTTTGTGGTTTTTCTGTTTGTGTATTTCCTTGCTCACCGCCAGTAGCTGGACGAGAAGGCGTAGTTACATTTGCTGTACCACCTTTTACAAACTTAACATGGTCTGCACTTACATAGCCAGTTCTTCCTTGGTGGTTAATTTTATACCAACCGTTTTCTCCACCAATAACTTGTAATGTTTGGCCTTGTACTACGCCACCAATTACAGCATTATATGTAGCCGGGCCTGTACGTACACGTAAAGCTCCTGTATCAACAACATATGAGCCGTCTTTTCGGATTGTCATTTCATTGTTGTTTGGCTTTTCTGTTTCCGTACTTACATTTGTAGTTGTACCACCTTTTGTTACAAAGTCTTTACTTACATAGCCAGTTCCGCCGTTGTGGTTAATTTTAAACCAGTCTTGTACTTCACCGACAACTTGTACAGTTTGTCCTTTGCCTACAGTACCTACAACTGTATGAGAAGCACTAGGACCTGTACGTACATTAAGTGAAGAAACGTTTACCGTATAGTTACCTGTTCCTTGTTGAACAGCAGTTCCTGTTTTCTCACCAGTTGTTACAAAATCACTGCTTACATAGCCAGTTTTACCGTTTACATTTACTTTAAACCAACCATTTTCTTCACCAGTTACTTGTAGAACTTGTCCTTCTTGTACTTTAGAAATAATATCATTTCCTGTACCAGGACCTGTACGTACATTCAATACATCAGCTGTTACTGTGTATTTAATGTCAGATTTTTTCTCTACTGTTTGTGTTTCAGTTACTTTCGGATCAACTGTTTGTGTTTGTTTTTGTGTTTGTCCATCGATTTCTTTTAGCGCGTCTGTTGAAACTTGTGCGTGAGCAGCATCCATTCCAGGAACTACTGCACCGGCTACAGAAGCTGCCGCTAAACCTGCTAGTACTTTTTTCATAAGTTGTATTAACTCCCTTTCCCTACTACCCTCTTAAAAAAATGATTTTAATATCCTACCAAAACATTGGAAATGATTTCATGTTAAATTCCATTTTTATACAAGGGCTTTCTTTTTCACACGTCAACTATTTTAAATTATCAATGTGAACTTCACGTGAACTTCATGTGAATTCCAGCTTCATATACAGCGTTTTCGCAATAAAACATTTAATTTTTTCTATTACAAAACGAATCAAAGCTTCTAGTAGTATCCATTCTTTACTTACTTCACTAATAAAATCATGATATCTAAGTAAACAATTGGTTTTTCTACTGGTCTTACAAAATAGTTCTTTTCATGAGTCACCTTCTTATCATTACAAAAATTCCGCCATTTATCAACTATATAGTATCCTAAAAAATTATATTTATATGAAAAAGAACTTTTCTCGTTCTGGAGCAATCCAAGAATCCATGTTTTGATCGCTATCCCTTACTAAACGATTTACTAATATATCATGCCATATATAATTTTCTAGTAAATATATATGAACAGGATCATCTGTATAAAAAGCATTTCCTTTTTGTTCTATCGAGTGACCATATACCATTTCTTTTCCATCAATTGATAAGATAAACCATTTATGACTTCCAATATTATTAACGTAACTTGTTTTTCTATGAATTTCTAATCCTTGCAACGGATCGTCAACTTCAAAGACAATACCCTTTAAACTACATTCTCTTTCTTTTTCTTTTAAGTCTACTAATAGTTTTTCATACATAGTATCCCAAATTGACAAAATAATCTTTTTTTTCGCTCTTCGAATTAATATTCTGCAGAAAGCTAGTATATTTTCTTCACCTTTCAAAGTGGTTACTCTCGGATCCACCTCAGGTTCTTTTTTTTCAAATACTTTTAATTCTTTTTCTACATACGTGTATGTCTCTTCCCATTTCTCTCTTACTGCCTCTAAAAACACATCTACAGGTAAAGGAGAATATTGTACTGCTTCATTTATTTCTTCCTTCATTACAATGCCTTTTTGTTCAAGGGTATTCAATATTTCATATATACGTGCACGAGGGACTCCAGAATTTTTGCTAACTTGATAAGCACTAGAAGCTCCTTGTTGAACTAATGAAACATAGGCTTTTGTTTCATATTGATTTAAGCCAAGCATTTGAATTTTTTGTAGTAAATCTTCCATTGTAAGCCTCCCGCATATTTTGTACTTGCCGCAACATTGACAGTAATTATTACTTTAATAGTAAACACAAAAGTGGTTGGAGTAAATATTAAAGAGGCATTATCAAATTTTCATTTACACAAAGCAATTAAACAGATACTATCTTAGTAGTGACTATTCTAGGATGGGGGAAATACATATGGAGGACATCAATCTTTATACAATGTTTTTTTTAATTGCTTCAGGTTTTTTAGCTGCCTTTATCGATTCTGTTGTAGGTGGCGGTGGATTAATTTCTATACCAGCTTTATTATTCACCGGCCTCCCACCTTCAACAGCTATTGCAACTAATAAACTGGCAAGCTCAATGGGATCACTTATGAGTACCATTTCATTTATTCGATCTGGAAATGTGAATTTCAAATTGGTCTCTAAGCTATTCCCTTTAACTTTTATCGGGGCTATACTTGGCGCCTTTGTAGTCAAACACATTTCATCTGAAATATTAAAACCATTAGTACTTGTTCTATTAATTGCCGTTGCGATTTATACGATTATGAAAAAAGAGTGGGGAAAAGATGCAAGTTATAGTGGAATGAGTGTAAAAAAAAGAGTTATCTTCTCTTCTGTTATTTTTATCATTGGATTTTATGATGGATTTTTCGGGGCAGGAACAGGATCCTTTTTGTTATTTACATTTTTGATCATTGGATTTGATTTTGTGCAATCAGCTGGAAATGCCAAAGTTTTAAATTTTGGTAGTAACATCGCTGCACTTATCATTTTTCTTTATTTAGATGTTGTTAATTTTGCATATGGACTTCCAATGGGAGTTGCAATGATTTTCGGGGCTTTCGTAGGCTCAAATTTCGCTATAAAAAAAGGAGTATCTTACGTACGAATTTTATTTATCATTGTAACGTTACTCCTTATCAGTAAATATATTTTAGATTATTTGAAGACCTGATTATTTGGAATCTTTATGCTTATATTGTTAAAATAACCAATATAGTTCAAATAATTAGGAGGAGGAGTATTATCCATGGAACAAATTATTGATAATGGTTCGAAGCATTATATCGATTTTCACTATGCATTGGTTCGTACGCTATCCTTGGTAACGTTCAGAAAAATCCCAACCATTGAAACAAAAAAATCCGAATTAAAAGTTACTATTGAAAATCAAAGTAATAATTTAAATCATAAGAATCCTTATAAATTATAATTATTTTTTAATAATTTATCGCACAAACAGGGAATTACTAATAACCGCATTCCCTGTTTGTCTATTTCATTTATTTTGAAACCACTGCGTCACATGATGGATTTCGCTATCTGTCATTCCATACCCATAATGATACCTTGAATTGAACTTCTAATGACTAGAAGTCACAAGATTTTAAAAATCTTTTATTGGTCTCGTACAAAACAAAAAAGGATTACCTATATAGGCAATCCTTTTCCCATTTTATTTATGAAATTTCACACGAGTTTCTAACGGCTGAAATTCTTTTTCACCTGCTGGCGCAACTGGCTTACCAAATGGCATTTGAGCGATCAGCTTCCAAGTCTCTGGAATATCCCATTCTTTTCTTACTTCTTCATCAATTAATGGGTTATAATGTTGCAACGTTGCACCAAACCCTTCAATTTCTAATGCTGTCCAAATCACAAACTGTAGCATTCCTGATGATTGCTGGGACCAAGTCGGGAAATTGTCTTTATATAATGCAAACTTTTCTTGAAGATCTTCTATTACTTTGCTGTCTTCAAAATATAAAACTGTTCCATAGCCACTTTTAAATGCGTTCATTTTTTCTTCGGTTGGTGCAAAATTATTTTCTGGTACAATTTTTCGTAATGTTTCTTTCGTAATATCCCATAGTTTATCATGTTGTTCTCCTAATAACACAACAACCCTTGCACTCTGAGAATTAAAAGATGAAGGTGTATACTTTACGGCATGATTCACTACTTCTTGAATTTTCTCATCAGAAACAACTTGCTCTTTACTAATTGCATAAATTGATCTTCTGTCTTCAATTGCTGAATAAAAATCTTTTGCCATACTAATTCCCTCCAATTTTTATTTTGAGGCTTACTAATCTGTATTATGGTATATCCCGCCCCGAACTTATTAATAATAAGTTTATAACTTTATTATATCTACATAGAAAAACATTTTCAAACAATAGCACTCATACTTTTTAGTTTTTGTTTTTGATACCTTTTATATTCCCTTAAAATAAAAAAACAGCTTATTTTCCACTCAATCCGAGTTTTAAACAAGCCGTCTTCTTTCATAATAGATCCCTCACCTACTTAACAATCTCGAAACCATAGGACATTAGTTTATGCGTTTCTGTAAAACGTTTCATTTGGCTCTTCGTACCCATAACAACTGTTACAAGTCGCTTATCACCTTGTTTGGCAGTCCCAGTAAAGCAATAACCCGCACTATCAGTGAAGCCTGTTTTCAGTCCATCCATTCCTTCTAAGTAAAGTCCTTGGTTGGCCGGATTCAACATTTCATTCGTACTCGCAACCATCGTGCTTTTAAATGCTAACTGACTTTGACGTAAATGTGTAACATCTAATATCTCCGGGTAATCTGTTACAAGGTGATACGCTAACTTCGCTACATCAGCTACAGTCATCTTCGTTTCACTTCCATCAGGCTCTTGCAATCCAGAAGCATTTACAAACTTGGTTGCTTCTGATAACTCCAGTTGTTTCGCTGTTTGATTCATAAGATGGGCAAAATCTTGCTCAGTTTTTGCTATATGTTCCGCTAAAGCAACTGCAGAATTGTTGGCCGATTGGATCATTAACGCATGGTATAGGTCTTTAACCGTTAATACATCCCCCGTTTGTACCGGAATTCTCGCACCTTCTGCTTGTGCCGATTTCGCACTTATTTTCACTTGATCTTCCCAATGGACCTTTCCTTTATGTATGTTTTCTAAAAGAATATATGCTGTCATCATCTTTGACATACTCGCCGGGGCAAGTAGCTCTTCTTCATTGTTTTTATACATGACTTGCCCATTACTTGCATCAATGATCATTGCTGCTTTCGCTTCAACTACTGGTACATATTTTTGTGGGATCATCTTTTCAGTTAATCCTGTTTTTGGTAACTCTGCTACTTGTAGGGGCGGACCATCTATTGTCATTTTTTCTTTTGCTTTGGAAACATTAATACCATTCTTCTCTAGAATACTCCCTTGGAAAAAGAACCAACATGAACCTAAAATAATAGCACAGAGTATTGTTACGCTTCTCCATCCTAACCTTTTCATCAATAAAACTCCTTTTACTCTACCTATTATAATTTCAAATTTAACCATAACAACAATGTCTTTAAACCGTCAAGGTCAAACAGTAAATAATCTACGATAACTATTTTTTCAAGATTATTTGTTAAGAATATGTTACACTATCAAAAACTTAATAATATAAATTTTCAAATATTAAATCCTGAAACTACTTAAATTCCTAATCGAAACAAGAAAGGTTTGATACAATGATACTACTTAATCCCTTAAAAAAAGGAGATACTATTGGCATTTACTCTCCTTCTTCACCTGTAACATATACATCTCCCAAAAGATTTAATCGAGCTAAAAAATATTTACAAGATAAAGGGTTCCATATATTGGAAGGC
Organism: Bacillus sp. 95MFCvi2.1; assembly: GCF_000374965.1. Classification (NCBI taxonomy): domain Bacteria; kingdom Bacillati; phylum Bacillota; class Bacilli; order Caryophanales; family Bacillaceae; genus Bacillus; species Bacillus sp. 95MFCvi2.1. The sequence continues at coordinate 141,125 of NZ_KB895694.1, forward strand.
AGCCTTACAGGTAAGCAGGATTTTTATCGTTCAGGAAGCATTCAAGAACGTGCTGAAGAACTAAATGCATTAATTAGAAATCTGAATGTTACATGCATCATGTCAACAATTGGCGGGATGAATTCAAATTCTCTTTTACCTTATATTGATTACAAAGCATTGAAAGAAAATCCCAAAATTATGATTGGGTATTCAGACACTACAGCTTTACTACTTGGAATCTATGCACAAACAGGCATTACTACATTTTATGGACCAGCACTTGTTCCTTCTTTTGGTGAATTTGAGCCTTTTGTGGATTCCACTTATACATACTTTGCAGAAGCTTTAATGGAAGAACAAGAAATTCCTTACAAGGTAAAGCAACCTTTATTTTGGACAGATGACTTTATAAACTGGGAAGAAAAAACAAAGGACAAAGAACTAAGAAAAAACGAGTGGATTTGTGTAAATGGCGGAAAAACAACTGGAAGACTAATTGGTGGCAACTTAAATACAATACAAGGTATATGGGGTAGCCCATTTATGCCTGGTATTAAAGAAGGAGATATTCTCTTTATTGAAGATAGCTCCAAAGATGCAGCTACCATTGAAAGAAGTTTTTCATTACTTAAAATTAACGGTGTATTTGATAAAGTTTCAGGAATCATTCTTGGAAAGCATGAGCAATTTGATGATTATGGTACACATCGGAAACCTTATGAAATATTATTAGAAGTACTCCAAAATCGTAACATTCCATTTCTAGCAGACTTTGATTGTTGCCATACCCATCCGATGATGACGATGCCAATTGGTGTACAAGTGGAGATGGATGCAACCAATAAAAGAGTAAGAATCATTGAGCAATGGAAAAAACAAATATGAAGTTTAATGATTCTATGAATATCTTTACTTTAATAATGAAATAGAAATTACATAACGAATATAAGGAAACGAGTGGTATTATATACCTTGGAATGTGAAGAGATAGACAAAGTATACACATTATAAAACAAAAAACCATTTCAAACCACATTCCATGTAATAAGAAAACATAGATGAAATGCATTCTTTTCAAATTAATGTATTTACATCTAAAAGAGAGTGAATATATGAAACCGACTATGAAAAATTATGTATTTTTACATGTAGCTTTCTTGCTATATTCTATCATCCTGCTTTATATGAAATGGGCAGCTAAATTCCCTGTTTCATCCATTTCGTTTTTCATCGCCTATTTTGGACTTGTTGTAATTTTATTTGGCTATGCTATTCTTTGGCAACAGGTAATTAAACATTTTGAAATTTCTAAAGCATATTCCCACCGAGGGATCATCATATTATGGTCCATGTTATGGTCCGTTATCTTTTTAGGTGAGACGATAAAATGGAACAATTTACTCGGTGCAGCTATCATTATGATTGGAATTGTGGTGGTGACGAAAGATGAATAATTATATATTGTTATATATTTTCGGTATTATTTTAGCAAAATACTCACAAATTTTACTCAAAAAAGCAACTCTACAAGAATATGATTCCAAATTAAGAGAATATGTCAACCCTTATGTTATTATCGGCTATTCTTTATTTGTAATTAATGCTGGGCTAAACGTTATTGCACTAAAAGGTGTTCCATTAAAACAGGCTCCTGTATTAGAATCTCTTAGCTATGTCATTATTTTAGTATTCGGTTGGTATTTCTTAGGAGAGAAAATAACAAAAAGAAAAGTCATTGGTAACATTATTATTATAATTGGGATCGTCGTTTTTTCTATCCAATAACAAGTACACGCCTTATTATAATATTCTCGCGTTAAAAAAGTCCGTTATAAATAACGGACTTTTTTCATATCCTCTCTACTGCCCTAAATTTTGAACTTTATCTTTTAAATCTTGAACTTGTTGCACTGTCTTCATAAGCTCTGAGTTTTTAAATTGTTCTACATCTATTTTCCCTTCTTCTATCTTTTTCATAGTTGTATCAATTAATGCATTTAATTTTTCGTTATATCCAACAATTTGCTGATGGATGTCCTTCGCTACATCCGGGGGTGTCAATTCATTAAAAGCTGGGATATCCTTTTGAATATCTCCGAGCTTAGTCTCTAATTCTTTTCGAGCAGCACTATCATTGATTGCTTTTTCTACTAACCCCGGCGCTTCATTTGCAAACGCACTTACTTTATTAACATAGTCTGTCGCCTTTTGAGCATAATCAATTGAATTCTTACCCTCTTCAATCATAGAGCAGCCCATTAAACCGATTGTAATTAAAAACACAAGTAATATCGTCTTTTTCAACTTCATTTTTTACCTCCTAGCTGAATACTAACGTTTCTTCTACTATATTTATAAACACCTATCCCTTTCGCTATACTGTCATTCTAGAATACTAGCTACTTCATTTCCATTTTCATTACCTCAACTTATATATTCTAGCAGGACTTTTCAATTTCCTTTTCATAATCAATTTTGAAAAACATACGGGGTTTTCATGGAACGAATTTCATATACAACAGGCTCGTTTGTTGATTTTTCTCTAGCTGTTAACACTCCTTGATTTCCATAATTGTGTTTCTAATAGTAGTATTTCTCCCATTCCATCTATTAGTAATACGGTATAACCTGTTAACGATTCAGAAATCGTACCTTCTACTACATCACACTCTTTCATGCTACCTACTGTTAGTACATAGTTTTTCAAAAACTCCTTCATTTCTTTACTTGTCGCAGTGCCTATTTCAAATTTGTATACAACCGAAAAAAGACATACTTAAGATACAATTAAGTATGCCGATTCCTTTATACTAACGTTTACTTCCCTACATATCCTATAACTGTTACAAGTTCTGATTCTATATGTACACCGATAATTTCCTCAATAATATTTGTGTATCCTTCCCCTATAGCCGCTCCATATTGTAAGGAAATTTCTTTTTTCTTATAAACTGACTGAGGTATAGTCAAAATGAATTTCCTAAGATCTCTTTCATCCACAGGTTCCATAATTAAAACTATGCCTTCTTCCTCAAACATACAATCATCCTTTCACATACATTCCTAATATGGCTCAGTATTGCCTTTACCTGCTGAGTTCTAAACCCATTTACAAATAGTACGATACTCTTCATTCAATAAAACGCCCATTTCCCATAGTCATACTAATCACTCATCTAAAAATCTCCAAAATAAAAAGCACAAACCTTGACACATCAAGAATTTGTACTTTTATCACATACGATTTCACATTCCTTTATCCATCTCATAAGGTGATATCTTCATCAACGGAAGGTTCCACCGCTGATGGCTAACTTTCACCTATCTTCCACATTTCTCTCTAAATCTCAAGGACGGAGTTTCATGTACTATGCTCAACTTCCTTACTTTTCTCTGCCCCCTTCTTTTTTGTTATACTTCTTATTTTTTTAACCGTACCAGTTAACCCTGTTGGGAAACCTAATAACACAATAATATATAGTAACCCAAGAAAGATCGTCCATCTCTCAAAGATTGGATACTGCGCTGCAAGTTCTGATAAATAATACTTTAAAAATTCAATAATCCCTGCGCCAGCGATTGCTCCAACTAATGTGCCAACTCCCCCAATCATTGTCATTAACAGAGCATTTAAAGTCATTTCAATTGAAAAAACAGTTGTATTTACAAAGCGTAATGTGATAACAAATAAACCACCGCTAAGCGCTGCTACTACTCCCGCAACTATGCTCGCAATAATTTTATAGTGGAGAATTTTATATCCAAGTGCTTCTACACGTTGCTCATTTTGCGAAATTGCCTTTAACACTTTTCCAATAGAAGATTGTGTAAATAAGCGAAGCAATAGAAAGATGACGACTAGACATATGAGTGTAATATAGTAAAATGTAAAACGGTCACGAAACATATCAGGTACACGGAATGTAAAGCCATCTCCTCCATGTGTGAAAGACCGCCATTTTTCAGCAAGTACAAAGAATAGTTGGGAAATTGCAAGTGTTAACATTGCATAAAAATGACTTTTTAATCGTAAAGAAAGCATACCGATTATATAACTGATTATCGTTGATAGTACAACAGCTATCCCAATACCGATTAAAAAGCTTGCTATAGAAACCTCTTGTCGATCTAGTAAGAGTGCAACACAATAAGCACCTATTCCAAAAAACATGCAATGACCGAATGAAACAATTCCTGTATATCCAAGAAGAATATCAAAACTCATTGCAAATATAGCAAAGATGAAAACTTGTGTAAACAAAATGAGTAAGCTCCGTGAATCATTTACGAAAGGGAATACACTTAAACAAATCAATACAACTAGCCCAAAATATATCCCGGCCCGATTAAATGTATTATTCACCTTTTCACCCCTTTTCACCAACGAGCCCCGTTGGCTTGACTACCAAGAAAAACAACAACATTAACATATTTATTGCGAGTGATAAATCAGGTAAATAATAAGCCGTAAACGCTCCAGCCAATCCAACAATTAAAGACGCAATCGCTGAACCTTGCACGCTTCCCAATCCTCCGATAATGACAACAATAAAAGCTAAAATTGCATACTGCATACCCATTTCAGCAAAAATAACTCCTGAATATGGAGCAAGGAGAAATCCCCCTAACGCGGCCATTCCAGCCCCTAATAAAAAGACAAATGAAAATATCGCCTTTATGTTAATACCAAGAGCTTGAACCATCTCCTTATCTATTACACCCGCACGAATCATAAGACCAATTTTTGTTTTACGTAGTAACAACATCAGGCCAATATAAATAAGTACCCCAACAATAATAACAAACAATCGATACTTTATTAATATAATTCCATCAAATGTCAAGCTTCCTTGTAACCATGTTGGTAATTTAGCACTAATTGGATTCGGTCCCCAAAATACTTTTATACATTCACTAAGTACAAGCATTCCACCAAGTGTAACGAGAAGTTGTCGAACATGATTTCCATAAACAGGACGAATAAGGAATCTTTCTAAAACGAAACCAAGAAACATTCCCATCAAAATCGCACCTATTAATGCAAGTACATAGCTACCAGTCATATTGAATAACCAAACCCCTGTAAAAGCTCCCCAGGCAAACAATCCACCATGAGCAAAATTGAGTACACTCATTAAACCAAAAATAAGTGAAAGTCCCGATGCTAATAAGAAAATAAGCATACCTGTCGAAACGCCATTTACAAATAAGTTAACTAACACATCCACGTTCCATACCTCCTCCGTATCAATGTTAAGAAATCCCCAGATACTTATGACATGTTTCCTTATCTTCTTTCAGTTCATTCATTGGACCGTTATGCACGATTTTTCCATTGTCCATGATGTAAAAATAATCACCTATCTGGCTTGCCATCATAAAGTTTTGTTCTACAAGCAAAACAGTCGTTTTCTCTTTCATTTTCAAAATAGCCGACATTAACTTTTCAATCATAATCGGCGCTAATCCTTTACTTGGCTCATCAATTAATAGCAATCCATCACTATTAATGAACGCTCTTGAAATCGCCAGCATTTGCTTTTGTCCTCCGCTCAACAGCCCACTTTTTTTATTCCAATATTGTTTTAAATCTGGAAATAAATCGAGCATCCATTCTACCTTTTCTGCATATTCTATCCCTTTCTTTACTCCAGCGAGAGCAAATGTTTCTTCTACCGTTAAATCATGAAAGATCCCTTGATTCTCTGGCACATAGCCCATTCCTTTTCGCGAAATCAGATGAGTAGATAAACCATTTACTTTCTCATCACAATAATAAATTTCTCCATTAGAAATCCGATTAAACCCCATAATTGAACGTAAAGTCGTTGTTTTTCCAGCCCCATTTCTTCCGAACAATACGGTGATTGTTCCTTTCTCAACCATAAAAGAAACGCCTTGCAAAATATGAAACTGATCCAAATACGTTTCTATATTATCCACTTTTAATAGTGTCACCGTATAATCCCCCTAAGTATGCCGTTTGTACACGTTCATCCTTCATAATCTCTTCTGGTAACCCTTCGGCCAATAACTCGCCATGAAATAGTACAATTAAATGATCTGATACATGTAGAACCATATCCATTTTGTGTTCAATAAGTACAATTGTATTCTCACGATTTTTCTTTATATTCTCTATCACTTGAAGAATAGCTGGGACTTCCTCAACAGAGATACCCGCTGTTGGTTCATCAAGTAGCAATACATCTGTTCTGAGCGCTAGCAGCATGGCCAGTTCTAATTTCCTCTTTTCCCCATGTGCTAAATCTTTCGCTAGCACTTCTTCTTTTTCGTGAAGCAATACTGTCTTCAAAAGACGTCTCGCCTCTCCCATCTGCTGCTTGAATCGTGAGAAGTTTGGAAAAAAACTATAATAATCTTGAACAAACGACTGTACACTTAAGCGTACATTTTCAATCACTGTTAATTCCGGAAAAATATTTGTAAGCTGGAAAGAGCGTCCCATACCAAGGCGGGTTCGCTCTGGAATCGATAACTTTGTAATGTCACGTTCTTTAAAATAAATCTCACCTTTTGTTGGAGAAATCTGTCCACTTAACAAGTTAAATAGAGTTGTCTTCCCTGCTCCGTTGGGTCCAATAATAGAAATAAGTTTTCCTTTTGGTATCATCAAATTTACGTCTTTAATGACATGATGTTCTCCAAATGAGACACAAAGATTTCTAGTCTCTAACAAGTTCTTCACTCTATACCCTCCTCAAAGAATTCATATTTTCAGGGTGAAAAAGAGAAGTTGATGTAAAGAGAGATAACCTCCTCTCTTTACATCTTTTTATTACCGAATATTCAATCTATTTATTTTGAATTGGTGGCTCTGTTTCTTTCATTGTTAATTCTCGCTCTAGAACAGGTACTGGATAATCAACACCCTCTTGTTTTTGTAGCGTTACAGAATAAAGCGCTTGCAAAGCTTGGTGGTCTTTCTCTCTAAATTTCATTTTTCCTTTTGGTGTTTCAAATTCCATTCCTTCCATTTTCTTAATAAGCGTATCAACATCTGTATCGCCTTTTGTTTTCTTTAATCCTTCAACGATGGAAATTGCCGCTGACATTCCTCCAGCTGTAAACAAATCTGGAACTGTTCCATTGAAACGTTTCTTATGTTCTTCCACTAGCCACTCGTTCACTTTATTTTTCGGAAGTGTATGATAATATACTGAAAATCCTTGCATGCCCACTAATGCATCCATCGTCTTTAATGCTGGTATATCCGGTGCCCCCGTTGAAATCTTAATCCCTTGCGCTTCTACATTCATATCTTTTAATTGCTTCCATGGTGAATTCGCACCAGCCCAAACAACAAATAAATAATCTGGTTTTGAACTAATGATGTTTTGAATATTTGCAGTAAAATCAGTAGAATTCGTATCAGCATATTGTTCATTTACAATATTCGCCCCTAGCTTCTTCGCTCCCGCTTTAAATGCAGCAATTCCTTCACGACCAAAGGCGTTATCTGGAGCAAGTGTTGCAATCTTTACATCTTTCTTAGCGATGGATGCAGCACCAGCAATTGCATCTTGAGATGAATTTCTGCCTGTTCTAAAAATATATTTATTCCAGTTCTTCCCCGTAATACTATCTGCAACTGCAGGTTCAACAACCATTATTTTTTCATATTCTTCCGCTAGTGGTAACACTGCTAATGTATCACTTGAACTCGAAGATCCAACAAGAAAATCAACCTTGTCTTCCTCTAATAGTTTCGTAGCTTTTTTAACTGCTACATCCGCTTTTGTTTCCGTATCTTCTACAACAAACTTAATCTTCTTCCCATCTACTTTCCCTGTTCCGCCTGTTGCGTAATCTAGCCCTAGTTCAAACCCGTTTACCGTTTGTTTCCCATATGATTCAAGCGGTCCTGTTAACGAAGCAAGAACACCTACCTTAATCGTCTTCTCATCATCTGTACTTGCTTTTTCCCCTGAACATCCTGCTGTTACTAATAATGAACCAAGAATACATCCCGTAAACACCATTTTTAGCCACTTACGTTTTTTTGCTGACATTGTGATCCTCCCCATACTTTACTTTCTGATAGAATCAAATACGCCAAAGTAACCATCCGTAATCATGACTTCTTGTTTTTAACAATGTGAACTATGTTGTCAATAGAAATTTCTCGAAGTACCTCTACATTCGCCAGACATTTCCAAATCCCTTCCAATACATTTGTAAATATTCATACAATTATTCGCATTATACATATCATCCCTTGAACAAATACATTAAAATAACTGTTCTCTTCCTCTAATATATTAGCCCTACAAAAAAGACTAACTTCCAAAATGAGTTAATCTTTTCCCCCAATCGCACTACTCTTAAGACTCTTTACGTAAAAAGTCTACTATTGCACGATAAACAGCATACATTTCGTAGTGATGTTTTTCAAAACTAGGATCAGCACTTGTTCTCACAATAACAAGGTTTTCTGGTTGGTTTATATAAATATTCTGCCCCCAAATTCCTATAGCAAGAAATTCTCCAACTATATAATCTGGTCCAGGAGTCCACCATTGATACTGATAATTATCAGTGAAATGAGATTGATTATCTTTCAGTAGATTATATCTTTCAGGTATGGTTGATTCTCGAATCCACTCTTGAGAAATAATCTGTTTCCCCTTCCAATTTCCATTATGTAAGTAGAGTAATCCAAATCTAGCAAAATCTCTCAACGTAGCATTCAAGAAAGAATAAGATATCATGCTCCCATCACTACCTATATTCCAAAATGCATGGGACTCCATTCCAAGCGGTTCCCATATTTTCTCTTGCAAATATTGCGCTAAGTTCCGTCCAGTTGCTTTTGCAATCAACATGCCTAACACTTGCGCATCTATACTTTTATAAGAAAATTTCCCAGAAAATTCTTTATACTTAAATTGATTTATATACTCATTTACACTCTTACTTGCAGTCAATGACGCTTGCATCAGCATATAAAAATCTGATGACAAATTATGATAATCTTCATTGAAATAAATACCAGAGCACATCTGTAGACATTCCTTAATAGAAACATTTTTATATCCGGAGTCCTTTAACTCTGGCAAATAAGCAATGATTGGATCCTTTACTGATTTAATATCCCCTTCATCAATCGCTATACCTACTAAAGCAGATAAAAAAGATTTTGCTACAGACCATGAAGTATTAAGAGATTTGCACGTATTTCCATGAAAGTATCGCTCATTTACAACTTTATGATCTTTCATAATGAAAAAGCCTGTCGCCGTCGTGTTTTTAAGAAACTCATCAAGAGTTGATTGTTTCCCATTATAGCTGTACGTAACATTCATATCCTTCAAATCATAATCAAATCGAGAAATATGTCCTTTACGTTTCACCTTTTGGGCTGGGTATACTTCAGAAAGATTACGGAAGTTTTCAATTGTTTTTTTCTTATCAAATAGTATATGAAAATCCACAAAACGCTTCTTATTTGTAGTATTCTTATTCCTTAAATTTAGTAAATTATTTAAACCAACGGCTATTGAATCTGGAATCATAATAGTTCTTTTAAAACTATATTTCTTATTCATCTTATTCTCCTTGGATCAAAGCATATTACTTTCAACCTTCTTAACCTATACTTAAAAAATTCATATTCACCCTAATAATGTCAATTATGAACAACACAGAACGATTACTCCTTAGTCAATTCTAATATAATCCACTTCAAAAACCCAAAGTATGCAGTGCGATTTACATTTCATGTATGAATCTATTCACAAAGCTCTTAGCTTCTTTAGAATTGGCTCGGTACGGTATTGGCGTGGTTGCAGTAGCAATCGGGTGTCATTGTCGATACACCCATCATTCAAGGCTATAACGATTCAGGGGTAATTGATGTAATGAAAACAAAGGTAACAGGAAATAAATTAACTCAACCTGAGCAGATCACAGATACTGTTTATCTTATTTCATTGGAAGAAGCAAGTTTAATTAATAGTAGAGTTGTTATAGCATATGAAGGTTACGCTTCCTTTAAATAATATTAACTTTCCAATCACTATCATTTTTATACATGCAAAAGCAGCGTAGAATCTATAATTCTACGCTGCTTTTCTATATCAACAAAAATTATGAAATCGAGTTACTCTCTAAACCACCTAATCCTTCTGCCAATTGTTTCTTATCTAAACTCTCACCAATAATCACCAAGTTTGTGGGAAACCCAAAGTCCTGTTCCAATAAAATTGGTACACCAAATGAGTATTGTAATAAGTGCGGATATTTATCTCCATAAAATTTTACAAATCCTTTTACACGATAAATTTCCTGCGATAAATTGGAAAGCCATTCATATAATTGATCTTGATCGATTGATTTTGTAAATTGATATGTCATCGTTTGTATATGTAAATGCTGCTTCATATGTAATGTTTCATGTTCTTCATTTTCTGTAAGTTCCACACCTTCTATATCCTCTAAAGATATATTACAATACTGTGTTTCATACAATTTCGCATGTTTATTAATTGCTGCTACTTCTTCTAAAACTTTTTTCTTCTCCTCATCTTTTAATAAATCTGATTTATTAATGAGGATATGACTTCCGTATTTGATTTGTTCATTTAAAAGTTGTTGAATATTTTTACTTAGTGTATCACGATTTAACCATCTCATTGCATCTAATACAACAACGATGGATTTCACGTCAAGATAAGGAGCTAAAATAGGTGACAAGCATGCATCTAATACTTCAATTGGGTGAGCAACTCCGGTTGTTTCTATATAAATTACATCTGGTCTCTCTTGTTGATATAAAGAATGTAACTGAATCTCAAGTTCATCTTTTAACGTGCAACAAATACAACCTTTTAAAAGTTCTCTTAAAATATTCTCTTTCCCTATAATATCTGTATCCACCGAGTATTCTCCTATTTCATTCATTAAAACAGCAACTTTTCGATTTTTCTTCTTTTCTGTTAGTAGTAAATTTTGTAGCAATGTGGATTTCCCACTTCCTAAAAAACCACCTAATATATGAATTTCTACTTTACTCATATGACCGACCATCCATTTCTATGCTTTTAATATACTTTAAAGCGTAATTATTACGATTTATATTTATTATTTTATTAAAATAACTGCAATTTGTAAACAAAACACTCCGGTTGTTTTGTATTCCTATATATATTTCGGATGCTCTGTCTTCATAAGTATAGTATGAATAATATAAATTATCTGTTCCATTGTTAATGGATTCAGCATCCTAATTTTCTTCTCTTAATAAAGATTACATTCAAGAGAGGATACTCATGTTTCATTCCCTATGATTCACAACTATATAAACGGATGTATTTTGAAATACTTGAATATCTTTTATGAAATGTAATAAACTAGGTTAGAATCTATAGGAGTAAGACATGTTCTTTCTTACATATCAAAATTACTGAAATAGCGAGGAATTATCATATGAAAAAAGGTATTAACCGTGTTGTATTAGTAGGAACTGGTGCAGTAGGATGTAGTTATGCTTACTGCATGATTAACCAAGGTGTTGCAGAAGAATTTGTTCTCGTTGATGTAAACGAGGCAAAAGCAGAAGGAGAAGCAATGGATTTAAGTCATGCAGTTCCCTTTGCTCCAGCACCAACAAGAGTTTGGAAAGGCAGCTATGAAGATTGTAAAGATGCAGATCTTGTTGTAATTACTGCTGGTTTACCACAAAAACCAGGTGAAACACGTTTAGATTTAGTTGAAAAAAATGCTAAAATCTTTAAACAAATTGTTCGTAGTATTATGGATAGCGGATTTGATGGTATCTTCTTAATTGCTACAAACCCTGTAGATATTTTAACTTACGTAACTTGGAAAGAATCTGGATTACCAAAAGAACGTGTAATTGGTTCTGGTACAACTCTAGATTCTGCCCGTTTCCGCTATATGTTAGGAGAATATTTCAATATTGACTCTCACAATATTCATGCTTACATCATCGGTGAACATGGTGATACAGAACTTCCAGTTTGGAGCCACGTATCAATCGGCATTCAAAAACTACAAACGATTCTTGAAAAAGATAATGACCTTAATCAACAAGATTTAGATGAAATCTTTATAAATGTTCGCGATGCTGCTTATCACATCATTGAACGAAAAGGTGCAACATACTACGGAATCGGTATGTCCCTTTTACGTGTAACAAAAGCAATCTTAAATGATGAAAATAGCGTATTAACTGTATCTGCATATCTTGAAGGTCAATATGGACAAAAAGATGTTTATATCGGTGTTCCTGCAGTCTTGAATCGTCAAGGTGTTCGTGAAATTTTAGAAGTTGAATTAAGTGAAGATGAAGAATTAAAGTTCGATCACTCTGTTCAAGTACTAAAAGAAACAATGGCTCCTATACTGTAAAATACATGCTAATTATGACCTTGCAAAAAAAGCAATCCAAAATACTTGGATTGCTTTTTGCATAGCTTAAAAATTCATTCCGTATTTAGGTCCGATTTCTCTCCATCGTACACTTCAAGCACATCAAGTAAAAAGATAAAGATTGGAATTCCAATAATGAGTCCCCATATTCCTAAAAAATGCTCTGAAAAGATAAGAACCATAAACGTATAAAAAATGGGTAAATTCGTTTTTGCGGACATAAATTTCGGATTTAAGAAGTAACTTTCAATTGCATGAATAACTGCAATAAAAATTAATATGTATACGACATATGCAATTCCACCAATATTATACGCAATGATACAAAGTGGAAATAGTGAAATAATAACACCTGCAACAGGAATTAAACCAAGCAAGAATATCATAACCGCTAATACAAGTAGCTGCGGGAAACCTAAAAATACTAGTGCAATGACAGAAAGAATACAGTTTACAACGGCAATTAAAAACTGTGCCTCAATGACTTTTCCAAATGAACGCGCAAATTTCTGACCAAAGTATGCAATTTCCTCATAAAAAATACTAAGTTTACTATCCTCAAATTTTGAAGTAAAAACAATGATACGCTCTTTTTCTAATAAGAAAAATAAACTTAAAATAAGGGAAAGTAAAATTTGTAAACTTATTTTTCCAATATTCGCCAAAGATTGATAAATAACATCCACACCTTGTTCAATATATTTTGATACTTCCATCTGATTAATTGCAGAAAACACATATCTTATCATTTCATTATCAGGGGGATTTTTAAAAAACAATTTGAACTGGTAAATCAATTGTGAAATTTGTATCGTTAATACAGGCAAATATTTATATAACGTAGCAACAATAAACGTAACTAAAACAATGTATAAAAAGGCGATAATTACTTTCCTATTTATCCGTACAAAACGATTAAGTTTTTCAGAAATAAATCTTTGAAAGCGATCCATTAGAAACGTAAGGATAAAGGTAATCAATATTAAATTAATCATACTTTTTAGCCCGTATAATATAAGGGCTAAAATGACTAATATAAGAAGCCTCTGAAACCCTCTACTTTGAAAGAAATTTTTCATTTGAATCATTAAGTCTCACTCTCCCCCTTCGACGGATGGAAATTCCATATATTCATGAAAGTACTAACCGTTTATTTGTTACTATATTAAGACATTTTATGAACTTCTAAAGACAATCTTTCTCACTAATTTGAAAGTGTCCTCTTTTTCTTTTTAATTGTCTTATTTTCTTATTCCATATCAAAGCGTAAAACTATATTAGTATATACATCACAACACACAATCTTAGTCTTTTTCATTTTTTGGATAACTACTGATATACATAACCTATTCAAAATAATTCTATCATTTTCTGATATTTTAAGAGTTTTTATTCAAAATACAGAAACAAATAAGCCATAACTAGAAACTTCCATCAGCGGGGGCTTCATCTGCCACCTAACTTCTTTTCTTGCACTGAATTTTGAGGGGGGATTACTGCCCGCAAATAGCGAGATAAACGTATGATTCATGACTACTATTTTATTTCCTTATTTCCGCTTCATCCGCTTTGCTAGTAACTCCTTTACTTGATTATACGTTAACCCAGAATTTTTATTTAAACGTTTCACTTCATCAATATCTGTGCCTACAACTGTATATTTCTTCTCTTTATTCATAATTACACATCCTTTTATAAACTTTCATTGAATCGAGCAAATATTATTTATTATATTTCTTCCCTAAACGAAGAGTTCATACTCATACCATATCAAATTAAGTATTAGTGTACCTGAACAATAAAGTGAAACTTTAATCAGTGGGGTTCTTCTTCATCCCCCACTGATTATTAGTTGAACCAATCGGGCTTTTACGGGCAGTTCATCCCCACCTAACTTCTTTGCTTTTGCCAAATTTTGAGGTGGGGGTCTTACTGCCCGCTAATGCGGGATAAAGGTTTTTAATTACAAATAAAGTCGTTTAATTTACAATAAAGTTGTTTCATTCTTTTATTGCGCAGTAAAATACAGACTGTGCACAAGACATCACACATGAAATCCTCCCACATCAACGGTGTTATAGTATTGGTCGGCAGAACGGAATTTGTCATTTTTTAGAATGCCTTCGGTTTTAAAACCAAATTTCCCATAAAAGATTAAACAACTTTATTTATATTTTTCAATTAATCCTTAAAATCATTTACATAAAAAAAGAAGCTATTTGTCAAAACAGCTTCTTTTTCTGCTATATATATTTATACTTTCAGTCGTACATTTTAATAAAATTTCACTACATCTTCAGTAGGTAAGAACGTTCTTTCTCCTGGTTGTTCATTTGGCTCACCAAATGGCATTTGTGCTACTAAGCTCCATTCTGCTGGAATATCCCATGTTTCTTTCACTTCAGCATCTACAATTGGATTGTAGTGTTGTAATGATGCTCCGATTCCCTCTGCAGATAATGACATCCAAACAGCATATTGTAACATTGCACTCCCTTGGTGAGACCAATATGGGAACTGCTCTTTATATAAAGGTGCATTTTCTTGCATTTGTTTTACAGTTGCTTGATTTTCAAAGAATAATACTGTCCCCACTCCATCATGGAAACCTTTTAGTCTTTCAACAGTTGCTTCAAAATTTTCTGCTGGCACACGCGCTCTAAGTGTTTCTTTTACAATATCCCAGAACTTTTCATGCTCTGCATCCATTAATACAACCATACGACCACTTTGCATGTTGAAAGATGATGGTGCGTGTAAAGCTGTTTTTAAAACATCTTGAATTCTTTCTTTTGTAATCGTAGCATTTTTTGTTACTTTACGGATTGAACGACGGTTCACGATTGCATCTTTTAAATTTGTTCTAGTTACTGACATGTTAATTCCTCCAAGTATATAAGTTGTATAATTTATTTAAACAAATAGATTTGATTCTTCAATTGAAGACAAGTATTAGCAATATCCATCAGTTGTACATTGCATTCCATCAAATGAATTTGTTTTTCCCTTTTGTATTTCTTTATCAATTACTCTTTCTAGCATTTCCTTACTAGCAAGACCTTGAATTACTTCGTCTCCAATCATTACCGTTGGAACAGCCATAATATTTGCTTCATCATATGCGTGTTGGATTGCTTTTTGATGTTTCTCTTTATATTTACGAGTTATTAAAGCTTCTTTAAATTCAGCTTCAGGAAGCCCTACTTCACCTGCTAACTTTGTTAGTACATCTATCTCTTCAATATTTTGTTCTTCCTGGAAAAATGCTGTAAACACTCGATGATGAAAAGCATTTTCCAAACCATGTTCCTTCGCAAATTGATATCCTTCAAACGCAAAGTGTGTATATGGATGAGGTGAAACACGTGGTAAACTCATCTCAACTCCTAACTTTTTCGCAGTAGGAAGAATAAACGAATCCCAAGAACTTAATTTATCTGGTTCTTGCCATGGATCAATTTTTGCATATGGACTTGGACGTAATTCGAATGGCATCCATTCAATTTCTACATCTTTTTCCTTAGCTACTTCATCCAATGGGCCCTTTGCCAAAAAACAAAATGGACAAATAAAATCAGAGTACACTTTCATTTTTACAGTCATATAATTACACCTTACCTTCATTAATTGTCATTAGTTGTAACCAAAGTAGTTACATTTATATAAAAAAAATATGCACTCTCTTTTTTATAGAACTTTGCATGTTTCAATCCTTATTTCAAGCATTTATTTTCTCTTGTAACGATTCAAACAAATTCTCCATCGTGATATTTTTTAAAACTTCTTCCATTGCAGATTGCGCTTGAACCAAAACCACTTCTAATACAGCTTGAATATTTGCTCCAATTGGACAATCTGGATTGGGTTGTTCATGAATATGAAATAACTTATCTGCCTCAACTACATTTACTGCATGATACACATCTAATAATGTAATCTCATTTAAATCCTTTAATAGTTCAGCCCCACCTGGCCCTCGATTTACATAAACAAACTCAGCCCGTTTTAAGTCAGACATTATTTTTCGAATTACAACCGGATTTGTATTTACACTCTCAGCGATAAATTCTGAAGTACAAATAGAAGATGAATTATTTTTCAAAATAGATAAAATATGAACAGCTATAGAAAAGCGGCTACTAATTTTCATCATGATCACCACCTCGATGTAATCATTATAGTTACAACTAAAAAATAAGTCAATCCTTTTTATAGATTTTTTTGGACATTATTATAGTTAAAAACAAATAAGCATCTCATTATCATATATGAGACGCTCTTTATCATTCTGCGAATAGCCCTTGGAACTCTTCAATAAATAGTTGAACAGCTAGTGAAGATTCCCTTAATGAAGGAACAGCTAAAGCAATTTCCCTCCATACTTGAGGTGCTAATTCTTTCGTTTTGACATTTGGAGGTAAATTCGTTAAAGATAATTCAGCTAATATCGCTAAACCTAACCCCTCTTGAATCATATTTAAAGATGTTGTAACGGTAGACACCGCATACTCAACCCGAAGTGGTACACCTGCTTGTTTAAACATATCAATAATTGGTGGTTCGTATCCTCCCTTAAATAAAATAATTGGTTCACCCTCTAAATCATTTATTGTAATAGCTTCTTTCTCACAAAGAGGATGATCATTATGCAGGACAACAACCATTTTCCCCCTCGTTAACGGTACAATCTCCATTTCTTTATTGGGCAAAATAACAATTCCGACATCAATTACACGTGATAATAGCCACTCTTCTACTTCTTTCAGTGTTCCTTCATGGAGAACTAGCTCTAAATTCGGATATTTTTCACGAAAGATATTAATCATTCTAGGCAAGAAATATGCTGATGCACTTGGAAAGCTTCCGATTCGAATCGTCCCGACTTCATGCCCTTTCTCCATCGCAACCTCTTGTTCTACTTTCTCAACGCCATTTAAAATTTCTCGAAAATGAACAAGAATCCGATTTCCTACATCAGTCAGAATTAGACCTTTCCTTTTATCGCGTATAATAAGCGTTACACCGAGTTCCGATTCAACACTAGAAATAGCATGGCTCACAGCTGGTTGTGTCATATTTAAAACTCGAGCTGCCTTCGTAAAACTTCCTAGTTCAACTACTTTTATAAAAACTTGAAGTTGTGTAATGGTCATAACAAATTACTTATACTCCTTATAAAAAAGATTCATTTTATTTATCGTGTTCAATATCATATCATAGTGAAATGATATACAACAAGGAGGTATTATCGTGACACAGCTTTCACGAACAAAAACGGTCATAATCCTTTCATTTCTCGTTCTTATGTGGGGGATTAATTGGCCTTTATCTAAATTCGCTCTGCATTATACACCGCCCGTATTGTTTGCAGGAATTAGAACAATAATTGGAGGATTCATTCTACTTATTTTTGCATTGCCAAAATACAAACAGTTACATCTAAAAGAAACTTGGCATTTATACTTTATTTCAGCTCTACTCAACATTATTTTATTTTACGGACTACAAACTGTAGGGCTTCAGTATATGCCCGCTGGACTCTTTTCCGCTATTGTATTTCTTCAGCCTGTCTTACTTGGAATTTTCTCTTGGATTTGGCTGGAAGAAGCAATGTATGGCTTGAAAATTTTTGGTCTTATTCTTGGATTTGCGGGCGTTGCTGTTATTAGCTCTAGTAGCTTAACTGGACATATTTCTGTCATCGGCATCTTACTT
Organism: Bacillus sp. 95MFCvi2.1; assembly: GCF_000374965.1. Classification (NCBI taxonomy): domain Bacteria; kingdom Bacillati; phylum Bacillota; class Bacilli; order Caryophanales; family Bacillaceae; genus Bacillus; species Bacillus sp. 95MFCvi2.1. The sequence continues at coordinate 159,236 of NZ_KB895694.1, forward strand.
GCTTTAGGATGTGCAATTGGATGGGCGCTTGGTACAGTGTTTATCAAAAAAACTGGAAACCGTGTAAACGCAATTTGGATGGTGACACTTCAACTTATTATCGGTGGATTTTGCTTAATTGGCTTCGGTTCAGAATTTGAAAGCTGGTCCAGCATCGCTTGGAGCATACCATTTGTAATCGTACTACTATTCATCTCAATCTTTGTTATCGCAATGGGCTGGCTCGCTTACTTTACACTTGTCGGAGCTGGAGAAGCAAGTAAAGTTGGTGCCTATACATTTCTTATTCCACTTATCGCAATTATTATAAGTTCTATTTTCCTACATGAGGCGATTACAATTAGCTTATTTGTTGGACTTCTATTTATTGTCGTAAGCATTTGCTTTGTAAATATAAAACCGAAATCGCTCATCATGAAACAGTCTATTGAACCCAAAAAATGTTAATAAAGTGAAACTTTAATCAGTGGGGGTTTTCTCCATCCCCCACTGATTATTAGCCCTCACCAATCGGGCTTTTACGGACAGTTCATCTCCCACCTAACTTCTTTGCTTTCGCTGAATTTTGAGGGGAGAGTGTTACTGTCCGTTAATGCGGGATAAAAAAGAAAGAGCCTATGAACTGTACCCTATAAAATGGACAGTTTAATAAAAAGACCTTTAAAAATTAGGCACTTAAAAGATGGTTCCGGTATTGTACCGGAACCATCTTTTTGAGTGTCCATTGATAACGATCATAATTATAATCTTGCATATACTTCTCGATTACCAGTTGAAGAGATTGGAACGTTTGAAGAACAAAGAATACAGTTCTAACTGCATAATCTAATACTGTAGGTAACAATTTAATACCCCTTTTCTACCTATTTGTTTATTACGTGCCTAGATTATATTTCAAAATGAATTCTATCGTTGTACCTTCATACAACAAAAAAACACCCTATTATTTGTATGATAAGGAAGTTTTTTATTAGATTTATTAGTCGGTTGTAGTTTTAATTATATTCCTGTTTTAATGTTCTAAATGCAAATGCACCTGAAATGATTTGTAAAACCACTGGAAGAAATAATATAAATAATCCTAAAAACAATGAAATTATACTTAATACAATCATACAAATACCATAAGTTTTATTATTTATTTTATTAACACAACAAGCTAATACTAATAGGCCTATTTGAATAATTAAGGCGATGCTAGAAGTAATGATAATATATTCTTCAATACCTCCAGAACTAGTGTAGGAAATACTACCAATTACAATAAATAAAGAAAGTAAGAGTCCTAAGATTCCTCCGATTAAGCCGATTACAAATTCTACAGTGCGTTTCAAATTACAATACCATCCTTCAAAAATATTATTTAAATTAATCCTTATATATAATTACTGTTATTTCGTAATAACTAAATGTTTTAATGAGATTCTTGCTTTAAAGATCGAAATGCAAATCCACCAGAAATAATTTGAAGAATTACTGGAATAAGTAAAAGGAATAATGACATAACCAATGTTACTAATGGGAGTAATATCATACAAAGTCCATAGGCTATATTGTTAACCTTATTTACTGAACATGCTAAAACTAACAGCCCCATTTGAATAATTAATAAAACAGAATAATAAGTTAAAAGTTTATAATCAATATAACCATCCATAGCAGTTATAGCTATCATCAATATAATAAAAGAACCTATAACTCCAAAAATACCACCAATTAAACCTAGTATAAATTCAGGTGTTCTTTTCAATTCTAATACCTCCCTAACTACTAATATATTATGTATTTAATGTCCGTTTATCTATATTATCAAATATAATTTGGAAAAACTATGCATAAATGTATTTAGTTCAATAAATAATTGTGCACTGGGGAGACAAAGAACGAGTTAGAAGATATGTTAGAGGAATCTCTAAACAGCAAACTTTAACAAAATATAGATTTGATATGTAAGGGAACTTCGGCTTGTATATCACTCGTTCCCTTTCCCTCTGTTCCAATACGGAACGGAATGACCCCTTGAATGGGATGCCCATCAGCAGAAATAGCTTTCCACTGAATGGAATACGTACCATTTGGTATATTTTGTTCCACTCCAGCTTCTAATAATTTGGGATTCTTTTTATCAATATGAGCATTTTTTAAATCTACTCGTTTCCCTGAAGCATCCCTTACGAATACTGTATTAAAGTGTGAGGATTGAAGCATTTCATCAAATTCAATCCTTACAACGGAAGGTGCTTTTTCTAATGTTTCATTTTCTGCAGGATTTGATTTAACAGTATAAGCATGAGCGGAAGCCGCGCTCGGTGCCAGTATCAGTAACACACATACCATTACCCTCCAGATTCCTAGTTTTCTTAATACACTCACATTCATTTCACTTCTTTCTTTTGCATCACTATATTTCACTTGGAAGTTAATAAAGTACCACTATTTTTACTCTCTTTTTTTAGAAATTAACCTCATTAAATATCAAATAATAAAATATAAATTCTCATTATGAACTGTTCACACACCACCTTTAACTTACACTTATAAAGCTACTATTTATACAAACATAACTTATCTTTAGAAAGTTAGTTACGATTATAACACATAATATATAAATAAAAGTTTTTAAAAACGAAAAGAAACAGTGAATTATTTGCGAAGAAAGTGTGGAATCCACTTTCATACAGCGTAATTCCTCACAAAAAAGGTATTACGCCAATGCGTAACACCTTTTTGTTTTTTAATCAATATTATACAACCTACTCTATCTAATCGATGCGTTACTGCAGTAAGTGTTGTCGCGATTGTCCAGGCTTCTAAACTTGCTGCCGCGACACCTTTTATCACACTTCATATACACATTATTGTTCCTCTGGGTAATCACAATATTCGATAATTGTCCCCTCTGTATCTGCTGGATTGAGGTAAATTAATCTTCTACCATGCTTGTTTATACGGAGTGTATGCTCCAACGTTCGAATTCCTTGTTGTTTTAATTCTTCTAAAGCTTGATCCAAATTATCTACACGATAAGCAATGTGATGTACACCTTTTCCTTTTTGCTTTATAAACCTAGCAATTGGCGAAGTTGTATTATTCGTCGGCGCAAGTAACTCAATTCTATCTCCGTTCACTTCAAGAATAGCCACTTCACTCTCAACACCTATCGCTTCACTTATGTAACGATCTATTAATGTTCCTGATAAGACTTTTTCATAAAAACGTATACTACTATCTATATCACGAACAGCAATACCAATATGATCAATTTTTTTATTCATTTCGTTTCTCCTAGCTTCATTTTACTTCTTTTATAAAAGACATCTTAATCAAATTGTCATCTATAAATGATCCAGATCTCTATATTTATTATACATCTAAATTATTATAAAAACTCTCGCTATTCATCTCCTATAATAATAAAAAAGTTATAGAAACGAATTCTATAACTTTTTTTGGTACATATAACTACTTATTTACTCTCGCTACGTTAGAATGAATTTCACTTTTCATTCGTAAATAACTAATCCCATATCCAATAAGTCCACCAATAATAGCTGGGAAAATCCATCCGAGCCCTACTTCATGCATCGGAAGAATTTGAGTGAACAGCTGATTAACTACTTGAATATTTACTCCAGCTACACCAAGTCCATCAAATAAACTTATAATAAATGTTACAAGTAAGCTTGCTTGATAAACTTCTGATCTCCCTTTAAATAATGGATGTAAAAACGTTAAGAAGATTAATACAATTGCTAATGGATATATAGCTGTTAATACAGGAACAGAAATAGCAATTAATTGTGTTAATCCTACATTCGCAACAATTGCACTAAACACAGATAACATAATCGCGATTTTTTTGTAAGATACCTTTGGAAATAATTTATGGAAAAATGAAGAACATGCTGAGACAAGCCCTACACTAGTCGTTAAACAAGCTACTGTAATCATTAATCCTAACAGTATTCCGCCATATGAACCAAAGTAGTAATTTGAAACCTTCGCTAACACTGCTCCTCCATTATCTAAATGTCCAAGCTTCGCAACGCTTGAAGCTCCCATATAAGAAAGCGCTGTATAAATAATCGCTAATGTCGTTGCTGCAATAATTGTTGCTTTTGCACAAACAACCATAATTTGTTTTTTCGTCTTCGCACCTTTTTCTTTAATAGCATTAATGATAATAATGCCAAATACGAAAGATGCAAGCGTGTCCATTGTTAAGTATCCTTCTTGAAAACCTTTAAAGAATGCGTGAGATGTATAATTTTCAACAGGTGCTTGCATATCCCCTATTGGGTGAATAAAAGCAACAATTACTAAAATTCCAATGAACGTTAATTTGATTGGCGTCAAGATTTTCCCAACAATATCGACAATTTTCGCAGGATTGAGCGAAAAAAAACATGTAATGCTAAAGAATATAATTGTAAAAATGATTAAAGGCATAGAACCTAAACTTTCTGGTACAAAAGGTTTAACACCAATTTCAAAGGAAACATTACCCGTTCTCGGTATAGCAAACAAAGGACCAATTGCTAAATACAAAACTGTTGTAAACACAACTCCGAAAACAGGATGAACACGACTTGCCAGCGATTGTAAATCCTCTTTACCTGAAATTCCAAATGCTAATACACCAAGTAACGGTAGTCCAACTCCAGTCACTAAAAATCCTGCATTCGCTGACCAAACATTTGTTCCCGCTGATTGTCCAAGCATCGCAGGGAAAATTAAATTTCCTGCCCCAAAAAAGAGAGCAAACAACATTAATCCAATAACTACTATGAACGAAAATGGTACTTTGTTCGTCATCATAAAACCTCCATTAAAAATAACGTATCTCATTTCCAAATTTAACTAATTGAAGATTCTGAATATTTAACTTAAAAGTTAGGTATTCTTTTCATTTATTATAGTCCCAAGGATAATATATTGCAATACTATTTTCTAACTTTTCTTTTTTTTAGATATACAAATATTAATAGAGACTCAATTTTCCTGTTATTATATAATTCCGCATCAATATTTAAGAAGGTGTTGCGTATCATCACAACACCTTCCCTCTATCGTTATATAAACAGTTCTTTACTAATAAATAGCGAAATCAACATGTTTTCCAAGTAGTAAAGATTTTTTATCTTTTATTATAAAGCAACATTTATATCTTTTTAACAAATTCAGATTTTAATTTCATTGCTCCAAAACCATCAATTTTACAATCAATATCATGATCTCCATCAACTAAGCGGATACTCTTTACTTTTGTACCGATTTTTATAACTGATGAAGTTCCTTTTACTTTAAGATCTTTGATGACTGTTACAGAATCACCATCGTTTAGTACATTTCCATTTGCATCTTTGATTACCTTTGTATCTTCACTATTTTCAGTTTCTGATTCTAAAGTCCACTCATGAGCACATTCTGGGCATACGAAAAGATTCCCATCTTCATAAGTGTATTCCGAATTACATTTAGGACAATTTGGTAAATTAGACATATTTTATTTCCTCCACTTGTTATCATTCTAATATATATGAATTATTTTCAATTTCCTTTTTACGACTTCATAAGAAAAACAATTACGAAGTTAAACTGTTTCTTATCCATTTCTCAAACTTCTATTTTTATCGAATTTCTTTCAATTTCTTAATAATCATGTTTGGTGTCGCCCATTCATCGCGATCAAAATCAGAGATAGACACTTCAATGTTTAAACGTTCTTGAAATTCTACTAATAAAGATACCGTACCAAAAGAATCTAAAATCCCTTCTTCAAATAATTGCACATCTGGGTTATCTTTTACGATATCATTTTCACATACTTCTTCTAAAATGTTTAATACTTGATCTTGAAATTCAGACATTATTTATTCTCCTTTATATCCATGATTTATAATACATTTCTTCTTAAAAATCTAGTGCATTAGCTTTATTATTTATTGTATTCCCTTCCTGGGATTGCTGAGAAAGCCCGGTACATTCACGAAAAGCGAAATGCTTACACCCTATACATTTTTTCGTATTTAAATGCTCTAGAGCGTAGTTAATCGCTTCTCCTGTATGATCAAAAAAGTTTTCTTCTCCAATCTCAGCGTATAATCCATTCTTGTCTAGAGTTGTTTTTAACTCTGATTGAACTCCCGAAATGAGAAGTACGCCACCTTGTTTTTTAAAATGCTGGACAATATTCCTAAAGTATGATTCTCCTGTTGTATCAATAAAAGGAACTTTTCCCATACGTAAAATTAAAACTTTAGGTTTATAATGAATGGTTGCTAAAATGTTTTGTTCAAACGTCTGAGCAGCACCAAAAAATAACGGACCTTCTATTGTATAAATACTAATTTGCGGACAATCATGAGCTTTACTTACCACATGTGGTAGCAATTTTTCGTTCTTTTGTGTGTGATCAGGAAGCACTTTAGATATAACGAGCATATTGCTCATACGTTTTGTAAACAAAATAATAGCTAAAATAAGACCGATTTCCACAGCAGTTGTCAAACTAGTAAATACAGTGAGTAAAAAAGTTACAAGTAATACCAGGGAATCCCCTGTCTTCATTTTCAGTATGTGAACAAAGTGTTTTTGCTCACTCATATTCCAAGCTACTACCATTAAAATGGGAGCCATACTAGCAAGAGGAATATGCGAAGCATATGGAGCTAACAATAGAAGCGTAAATAACACAAATCCCCCATGAATCACACCTGACATCGGAGATATGGCTCCACTTTTGATATTGGTTGCTGTGCGAGCAATCGCTCCAGTTGCAGGAATCCCTCCAAATAACGGTGTAACAATATTAGCAATACCCTGACCAAACAGTTCTTTATTACTGTTGTGTTTACTATTTGTCATACCATCTGCTACGACAGCAGATAAAAGGGATTCAATACCACCCAGCATTGCAATAACAAATGCTGGACCAATTAACTGTTGTATCCGCTCTAATGTAACTTCTGGTATACCAAAATGAGGAAGTGTATTTGGAATCGTACCATATGCTGTGCCAATAGTAGGTATATGCCCTGAGAAAAATATAATTGCAATTACAGTTGAAACTATAATCCCTACTAATGAACCTGGTACTTTTGGAAAAATTTTTGGTGTTATAAGTATAGTGAACAAACAAATCAAGGCAGTTAAAACACTGTAAAAATTAGTAGTATCAATATGAGTAAAGATTTCTTTTAAGTTCGCTATAAATTCTTCATGTTTTTTGATACCCGTTAAACCTAAGAAACTGGAAATTTGTCCTGTAAAGATAATGACAGCAATACCTGACGTAAAGCCAATTGTTACAGGACGCGGAATAAACTTAATTAAAGATCCTAGCTTAAAAATCCCCATAAGACATAAGATAATTCCAGCTAATAAACCAGCAAGTAGTAAATCTTCATACCCATAGGTAATAACAATCCCTAAAAGAATAGGAACAAAAGCACCTGTAGGTCCTCCTATTTGATACTTTGAACCACCAAATAGCGAAATGAGTATCCCGGCAATACATGTTGTATAAATCCCATACTCCGGCTTAACACCAGAGGCTATAGCAAAAGACATTGCAAGTGGAATCGCGACAACTCCTACAATCATTCCAGAAAGAAGATCCTTTTGAAAATGTCCCAATGAATATCCTTCAAATCTTCCTGTAAATAACCCTTTCATTACAAACCCTTCTTTTCTATTTTTAATAAATCTAATTTCTTCTGAAAGAATATTTTCTTTTGATAAATTTGAATCCTAAATGTATGTTTCATACTTTTGTACAAGAGTTCTTTATCTCGTTACAAGAAAATATCAGCCTAGTATTGGCTATACGTTTTGCTTAAATGTCGTTCTAATTTCCCTATGTCTCCACCTTCTTGCATGTAGGATTTTAACCTTTCTGCTAAAAGTAATCCATCTCGATTATTTAATTTTTTCATATCTATAAACGATGTAACCTTTACTATATCTGGGGTAATATCTCTACGAAACATTTGTCCTGGAACTTCATTCCAGAAACGATTCCACTCGTCCAATATTCCGATTTGATCAAATAAAAAACATTGCATCCCACATAGCCAAGCTGTGCAAGCTGTATTTCTCTTTTGACATCCTACTCCTTCTTGCAAATGTTCGCATAAAAAACAACAAGAATTCCCACTTTCAATACAAACTTTACAAACGTGATGAGCTCCTATTGAGCGAAATAGTTCCATTCCGTATTGAATAATATCCTCTTTCTTAACTTCAATACTCAATCTAATCCTCCTTACTCATCACTTCACGTTCTGTTTCATCCAACTCTTCTAACATTGAAATTGTATCGATTAAATGGTTGTTAAAAATTTTCTTAGCAACTACCAGTAAATCCACAATCATAGGATCTCGCAAGGAATATAAAACTCGTTTTCCATCTTTCGTACCAACAACAATGTTCTTTGAGCGTAGTACACTAAGTTGTTGAGAAACAGCTGAACCTTCTTTATTAAGAATCGTTTGCATTTCATTTACGCTTTTTTCGCCCTCTGATAATAATTCAAGAATACCTATTCGCAAAGGATGTGATAAGGCTTTAAAAAAATCAGCTTTAAATTGTTGCATTTCGTTTCCCATTCAAACGCCTCCGTTATTTATCCTTAATTTGAAAAATCATCATATACATCTTCAAATGTTTGAATATGTATATGATACTTCTAAAACTTACAAGTTTCAATATAAATTTTGAAACTTTAAAAACCTAACTGTTTTTTGTACCAGAACAAAGTTCCTTATTTTAATTCGATAAGGTTTTTAGTATTAGTTTGATAGGAATTGAGACAAACAATTTATCCATTATTTTCTTTTAAATCATTGCGTCTATTCTCATTTATAATTCCCTCTGCGTGAAATATTTCAAACGAAAAAACCTCGCATCCTTAATGATGTGAAGTTTTAAAATGAGGACAGTATATATTCAAATTTGACTTTGCCACGTTTCTTCTATCCTCATTTGTTGCCTAACAAGAAAAGCATGACATTTCGCTGTCATGCTTTTTTCATGCATTTTATAATAACTCATTTAGTAAAAAAATTTTTTATCTTTTACTTTTTGATATCCATAAGATTCACCCTTTCCGAAAAGCTAACTAAAGAAAACACAAGTTAAATACTGCTGTAAATTCTATTAATTAACTTATAAGTAACATTAATTTTTCATTTCTTTTCTCCCGTTCTTCTTTAGCTGCTAGGTCGTACTTTTTTAAAAGGTGAAATATTTCATTTAATATTTTCTGTGAATGATTGCTTTTTAGAAATTCATGTAAGTCTTTAACCAAAAATTCGGATAAAAAATATTGCTGCGTTTCAAGTTTATTGATTACATCTTCAAAAGAATGATCTATATTACACATTCTATTAAAATCCCTCCTTATATCCCTCTCTTTTAAAAGTTCCGTTCTTTTACTATGTTGCTATTTAATTTCCATTTGTAGATAAGATCTTGAGCTAAAGATGTAAACATCTCTCCAACAAGCGAATCTTCGTCATATACGGACGAACCTTTATTTTCTTCAGGCTTTGCAAAAGGTATTTGTCCCATCACTTCTGTTTGCAGTTGTTCTGCTAACATTTCGCCGCCACCCTTCCCAAAGAGATAATTCCTTGAACCATCTTGTTCCTCATAATATGCCATATTCTCAACGATACCTAAAATATCGTGTTTTGTATGCTTTGCCATTACCCCTACTCTGGAAGCAACAAACGAAGCTACACTATGAGGAGTCGTAACTATAATTTCCTTCGCATGAGGAATCATCGCAGCCACATCAATCGCGACATCTCCTGTGCCAGGAGGCAAATCAAGAAGAAGGTAATCTAATTCTCCCCAATGAGTATTGGCAATGAAATTTTGAATCCATTTGTTTAACATTGGCCCTCGCCACATAACTGGGTTATTACCCTCTGTAAAAAATCCCATTGACATAATTTTAACGTCGTGGCTAACGACCGGAATCGCTGTCTGATCTATCATTATTGGCTTTTGATTAGCTTCCATCATAGCAGGGATACTGAATCCATATATATCTGCATCTAAAATCCCAACCTTTTTCCCCATACGGGCTAAAGCAGTAGCAAGGTTAATCGTCACAGTTGATTTTCCGACTCCACCTTTTCCACTTGTCACAGCAATAAAACGTACACCTGAATCTGATCGCAATATACTAGGCATGCCGGTTTCCGTTCTAGAATTTTTCTTTAAAGTTTCTGTTAATGCAGCCCGTTCTTCCGGTGTCATGGAGCCGAAAGTCAAAGACACCTTAGAGGCTCCAATGTTCCGAAGAGAGTCTTCAATATCTTGTTGAATTTTTGCCTTTAATGGACAACCTTGAATCGTTAAAATAACTTCAAGGTAAATATGTGTGCCCTCAATTTGAATATTTCTTACCATGTTTAATTCCACGATACTTTTGTGCAACTCTGGATCCTGAACATGGCTTAGAACTTTCATAATTTGTTCATGAGTAAGCATAAATCTCAGTCCTTTTCATTTTTATTTGATAATTTTTAGTACAAACAACATTATCCTCCACTTACAGGTGGGATAAACGCAACGTTATCTCCGGATTTTACAATATGTTCGTCAGTTACAAATTCTTCGTTGATAGCCACCATGACTCTATCCAACGATTGTAAATGATAACTATCTTTAAGCCATTCTTTTAATTGATGAACACTAATCTTTTGTTTTTCTATTATTACTAATTGGTCTGAGCCGACTTCCTCTCGCAAATTTGCGAACAGTAAAATTGTAATCATCTTCTCACTCTTCCTTCTTTGGTTCCCCTTCCGGGTACGGCGTATTTTCAAGCTGATCTCCAATCCACTTTGTTCCATCTTCCCAAAATTCTTTTTTCCAAATTGGGACGATTTGTTTTATGCGTTCAATTGCGTATTCATTCGCTTCATAGGCAACTTTACGATGCGGCGACGACACTGCAATTACAACTGCAATATCCATTATTTCTAGTCGTCCCACTCGATGTATAATTGCTATCTTTGCACCCGGCCAACTCTTCTTAATTTCTTCACCAATTTGAGTAAGCATTTTTATTGCCATTGGTTTATACGCTTCATACTCTAAATGCAAAGTTCTTTTTCCCTTTGTCAATTCTCTTACTGTTCCAATAAAAGTTGTAATGGCACCTGCTTCTCTTCTTGCTACCTTATTCGTTACTTCTTCGACTAAAATAGGCGTATCTACAATTTCAAATAATACTTGTCCCATCAACATGATCCTCCTCTTGTTTTAAAGCTCTATTATTTATCCCGCTATTTGCGTGCAGTAAGACTCCACCTCAAAACTCAGCGAAAACAAAAAGGTTATGTGGGAGATCAACTGCCCGTAAAAGCCTGATTGGTTCAACTAATAATCAGTGGGGGGCCATCCCCCACTGATTAAAGTTTCACTTTATAGGATGGAATAATATTGATCCAAGGCCATTCACTGCCTTGATTATCTTCTAATAAGAGAACCTCTACGAACATCCCTTTCTTATATCCTCTTGTACCGCCTGGGAGTACGATAAAAGCATTTGATTCAGCTAATGAAGAAACCGCACTAGACTTATCAAACCCTGATGGATAGGCGATTACTTGTCCTTCGTTATATTTGAGCTTTGCTCGTACAAACCTTGTAAATGGATTAGGTTTTAAAAAATCTTCTCCTAGTAATGCTTTTTCTTTTTTTAAATGTGGCTTTTCACTAAACATATAGGTACGAATGCTAGGTCTTACGAATAACTCAAAGCCTACATAACAAGCAGAAGGATTACCTGATAACCCAAATAATAGTTTTTTATTTAATTGTGCTACGGTCGTGACGCTACCTGGCCGCATTGCAACTTTGTTAAAAAGAACCGATACCCCTAATTTTTCGTATATAGCTGGCAAATAATCATAATCCCCTACCGAAACACCACCTGTTGTGATTAACATATCCACTTGACTTAACGCTTCTTTTACGGCTGCGTGGCACGTATCAAAATCGTCACTAAACTTACCAAAGTATTTCACTCTTCCCCCTGCTCTTCGAATTTGGGACAATATCATGTACGTATTACTATTTCGAATTTTCCCAGGTTGTAGTAATTCATTTACATCAAGAAGCTCACTCCCAGTCGCCAATACTCCAACTACAGGCTTTTTTGCAACTGGCACTTCGCTGTAACCAAATGTAGCAAGGAGAGCTGAAATACCTGGATTAATGTAAGAACCTCTCTTCGCAAGAATTGTCCCTTTACGTGTATCTTCACCTTGACAGGAAATATTTTCTCCTTTTTTGAATGAGCGTTTCACTTCCATATAGGCTTTACCGACATCCTCATATTGACGGGTCAGTTCCAGCATCACAACTACATTACATCCTTTTGGAATTTGTGCCCCCGTCATGATTCGAACTGCTTGAAATTGACCTACCTCTTGAGGAAATATGGAACCTGCCCCAATTTCGCCAATTACTTCGAACAAAATTGGATTCTCATAACTTGCCCAGGCAGTATCTTCTGCCCTAATAGCAAATCCATCATATGGTGAGCGATCGAAGGAAGGAACATCATGATCAGCTATTAAATCCTCTGCTAATGTACGCCCATAAGCTAGTTCAAGTGGCAGTAGTTCTTTTAAACCACGATTGGCAAATTCCATTACTTTATGGACGGCCTCTCCAAATGCAATCGGTATTCTTTTTTCCATCATTCCCCTCACTCCTTCTGTTATCCTAATAAACGATAGTATATTTGTTTCGCTTTTTGAATTTCATTTGTCCCGTGAATAAATACACGACCATCTTGAAAAATGACCACACGATAATCCTCTAGTTGGCAAGATAACAAATACGGGTTTTGATCTACTTTCCCGTGTTTTTTTAGTTGTTTTTCTAACTGGTCAAAGTTGTAACAACTATTATGCATCGGTCTAATTTGAATCGTATTTCTTCCGCATAAAACAACTGTCTTTGTTTGATTTTCATAAGATAAATAAGGATAAGTTCTATGCGGTCCGCACGAAGGACAATTGTCCGCTTTTATTTTTCCTAGTTTGATAGAATGATGTTGATTACTCCATATATCAAACATTAAAAAAGTTTTTCTAATTGCTGCGAAATCTTCCACTAAAATTTTGAATGCTTCTGTCACTTGATATGCTGCCACTATTTGGACAGCGGGACTAATAATTCCAACTGTGTCACACGTCGCTCCTGTAACTGGAACACTTTTAAGTACACAATGTAAGCACGGTGTTTTCTTTGGAATAATCGTATAGCTCATGCCATACCCCCCGACACAAGAACCATAAATCCACGGAATATCATATTTTTGTGATAGATCATTTATCACAAATCGAATATCAAAATTATCTGTTGCATCAATGATTATATCGACATCGCCTAACAAAGCTTCCATATCTTCTATTCTTGCATCCATCACGAAAGCATTAATCTGTACCTCTGAATTGATTTGTTTCAACCGATTTTGAGCTGCAATTGCTTTTGGTAATTTTTCTATCGCATCTTGTTCAACATAAAGCTGTTGCCGCTGTAAATTACTCCATTCTACATAATCACGATCAATAATCGTTAATTTTCCAATACCTGCACGTACAAATGCCTCTGCACTTGCACTTCCTAATGCACCTGCCCCCACAATCAACACATGCTTATTTCTAATCTTCTCTTGTCCTTTACTTCCAATAGGAGTGAACAACTGTTGACGTGAATACCGCTCTATCATTAGATAGCCTTCCTTTCATGTACATACTCATCATTTAATTAAAAAAACATGCTTCATATTCGATCATTTTCTCAATACATCTTTCTCTGTAGCACTTTGTTTCTGATAACAAGAAAAATAAGCAAACCCAACAAATCCAGCTCCACCAATTACATTTCCGATAAAGACAGGAACAAAGTTTTTAGCAAGATCCATCCACGTAAGATGACCAGCAAAAATAACTGCTGAAATAACAAACATATTTGCTACTACTTGCTGAAATCCAATTACTACAAAGGCCATAATCGGAATCCAAATTCCAACAATCTTTCCAATCAAATCGTTCGTTCCATAAGCTAACCAAATCGCAAGGCAAACGAGCCAGTTACAACCAATTGCTAAAATTAACGTTCTCCCAAACGATTCATGTAACTTATCTTGAGCTATCGCGATCGTTTTATTTAAATACGCCCCCTCTGTTAGCCCGCCAAGGTGGCCGAAACAATAAGCTACGAAAAGTGCACCGACAAAGTTAGTTAAAGTTATCCAAACCCAGTTATTCAACACATTTTTCAATGAAATTTTTCGTGCATAAAGTGCCATGGACAGTGACATCATGTTTCCCGTAATTAATTCTCCTCCTGCTAAGACTACGAGCATAAGACCTATAGGAAAAACCGCTCCTCCTATAAAATTTACTAAACTTCCCCATTGCTGAGGTACATTGCCTAGAACGCGAATATTAAGCAAAAATCCTAACGAAATGAATGCTCCTCCTAAAAATCCAAGAATAAGCATTGCGGATAGCGATTGCCTTACCTTTTGAACACCGGATTCAATCACAAGCTCAGCGATTTGTTCCGGTTTATGAAATGACATAACCAATTCCTCCATTTTTCCAATTAAAAAAGCAGCTTCAAAAACCCTTAACATAATAAGGGTTTTTGAATGCTGCTTAATCTCCCTGCATTTCTCTTACAGAGATATCAATCATCACTTTTACTATACAATAGAAAATCTGCAAAACTTGCACACTTTCCACTACTTACTTTAACAAAAAGAAGCTACGAACAGCCTTCTTTCATAGTGATTTCTCAACCACCAATATGCGACATTTCAATTTTCGGTAATGCTTTTTTATTTGTATTACTTAACCGTTCATCTGAATAGCGATCTGAACGATTATTCCAAATGTCACGAATAACATCAGTAATCTCCTCATCGGTATATCCAGAGCGAAGTAATTCTCTAAGATCATTTCCTTTAGAAGCAAACAAACAAGTATATAATTTTCCTTCTGCAGAAATACGAGCTCTTGTACATGATGAACAAAAAGAATCTGTTACAGATGAAATAATTCCTATTTCCTCATCGCTACCGATATAACGATAGCGAGTAGCAACTTCACCAGGATAGTTCGCTTCAATTCGTTCAAGCGGCATAACTTTATGAATCATCTCTAATATTTCTTGTTTAGAGACTACCTCGCCTAATTCCCAGCCGTTAAAATTTCCGACATCCATATATTCAATAAACCGAAGAATATGCTTATTCTCTTTAAAGTATTGCGCCATCTGAACGATGTCTTGTTCATTTTTTCCTTTTTGAACAACCATGTTCATTTTAATTTTCATCCCGACTTCCGCTGCAACCTGTATTCCTGCAAGAACCGTTTTTACTTTACTTCTATTCCCATTTAAATAAGAGAAACGCTCTTCGTCTAAAGAATCTAAACTAACTGTCACACGCGATAAACCCGCCTTATATAAATCCGGAGCAAACTTCTTAAGTAGTGATCCATTTGTAGTTAAACCAATATCCTCTACTCCATCAATCTTGTTAAGTCGCTCGATTAATTCAGGAAGGTTTTTCCGAAGTAAAGGCTCTCCCCCAGTAATACGCAACTTTCTTACACCTAAAGAAACGAAAATACGCGCTATCCTTTCAATTTCATCAAAAGATAAAATTTTATCATTAGACAAAAAAGAATAATCACGACCAAATATTTCCTCTGGCATACAATATCGACAGCGAAAATTACAGCGATCGGTAACAGAAATACGTAAATCCTTTAAAGGACGGTGCAATTTGTCTAATGTGACGGATTTCATGTTTATTGCCTCGCTTCTACATATTTTATAATTCCGTACAAGTTTTATTTAATATTTACAACCCGCTCTGGATGAGTATATACATTTAAAGATTGATTCCGAATGAAACCTATTGTAGTAATCCCCAATTCTTCTGCTAGCTGCAATGCTAACTCAGTTGGAGCGGATTTTGACAATATTATTTCACAGCCAATTTTCGCAACTTTCAATAGAATCTCTGAAGATATACGGCCACTAAAAACAATAATTTTATCACCAATAGAAATGTTATTTTTTAAACAATAGCCGTAAATTTTATCTAAAGCATTATGTCTTCCTATATCCATTCGGCTTAAAATAATCCCATTCACATCGCATAAAGCTGCATTATGAACGCCGCCTGTATGTTGAAAAGTAGCCGCAGATTGCTGCATATCATTCATTAATCGAAAACAATCCTGAGTAGTGATCTTTACGCGAATATCATTCATCTTCTTCGCAGTCAGCGCATCGTTTGCGAAAACAAATCCTTGCCTACTCATTCCACAGCATGAAGTAATATAACGCTTATTTTGGATATCACGATAATAAGGATTTATTTTTGTCGTTTTTACATGTACATATCCTTCTTTCTCCTGTACCCATATTTCATCAATATCTTCATACTTTCGGATTATACCTTCAGAGGCTAAAAAGCCTATTACCATATCTTCAATATACTCTGGAGTACTAACCATTGTAACAAATTCCTGTCCGTTAATTTTAACCGTCACTGGAAACTCTGTTACAATGCTGTCCTCTATTTGTTTAAATTCCCCTTGTTCATAACGGAAAATCCCCCGTTCCACCTGTATCGATTTCACGATCAGTATCCTTCTCTCACGTTATATTTTTATCAAAGACAAAGACTGAAACTGCAATATCTTCTTCCACTTTCATATCCGAAAACAGATGAACTAATTTTGCCCCAACAAGTTCCTCCAAATGTTCACGAGAATTGACAGCATAAACCTCCTGAATCATTTTCGTTCGAGCCATATGAACCATTTCCGCACCATCCATAGTTCCCGAAATGAATTTCTCAGTAGGTGTCAAATTTCCATAAAGTGTGGCAATAGCCATATTCTCAGCAAATACAGTATGAATTCGTTCTGGTCCCTTTCCGAACAAATCTTTTCGAAGCTTTCGTATCATATCATTAAATTCATGCACCATTTTTGACATACTCTCATTCCTCCCAGTTAATCAATATTAATTTCCCGAATACTACTTCATCATAAACATTGTAACAAAATGACCTTTTCGTCTAAATTATTCACTCAAATAATTAAACGAAAAGGCTCATCTTTTGGCATTATTTCAAACATGCATACAACATATGAAATAATATTATTGTTGCTTACCTATTCGTCTTTTAACCCTTTACCCATACCTTTTAAGAAATGAAGACCGAATCCGATAGCACGGTTAATATCCGGATCCTTAAGTACCTTCATAAGGTCCAGTATTCCTACTTTTTTATTACTTTGCAGATGCTGATTACCTTCATCCATGCCTGTTAATACACTACCTACAAGCTTTTTAGTAAGTTCCGGATTAAGCTCTGTTAAAGCTCCTGCAGCGCCCAGCATATTATTAATTAAATTTGTAACTGGTTCACGAGTGACTTGTCCTAAAACAATTTTTGCAATTGGTTCTTTCGCTTTAAGCATAGAATTTGCAGCTTCCAGCATCCCAATATCATTCAGTTCACCTACAATATTAAACATTTGATTTAAAGCTTCTTCATTATTAGCTAGAAGTTCTTTTAAACCTTCTAGCTTTTGTTGCTTTTGTTCTTCCTCAGTTAGCCCCTGCTTCTGGATCGCCTTAATAGGTGCTGCCATATTCTTTTCTCCTCCCTAGTTATCCGTTAAATGTACGTATCCTGGACGAGCCCACTTACGATTTACCTCAATCCCATTTTGAGGATGACGCTTTTTGTTACGTGGATTCGCTTTTGGCATCGGATTTTCACCTTCTACTTGTAACACTTCCATACGAACCTTCGTTTGTTTATATGCAGGTGTATTCGTACGTTGATCGACCGCCGGACCAGTTAAGAAATTAATCGCCGATTCTTTATCAGTTGAGTTCATCGGTAAATAAAGCTCATTTTCTTTTACGCGATCCGTTACAAGTGCACGTAATTTAAGTGCTCCAAAAGGAGAAACAAGGCGCACTAACGAACCAGTTTTAACTCCACGTTCTTTTGCAAGTTCTGGAGAAACTTCAACGAATACACCAGGCACTTTCGTTTGAATACCAGTTGATTTATTTGTCATATTACCTTCATGGAAATGTTCAAGCATACGACCATTATTAATGTGAAGATCATATTCCGCTGGGAATTCAGCAGGACGTACCCAATCAGCTAGCGCAAAACGAGCTTTTTTGTCTGGGAAGTTAAATCCATCTTGGAAAAGAAGCGGCGTATTCGTTCCTTCAAAGCTTCCCCAATGGAAACTATTCCAGCCTTCAAGTACTTCATAGTTTGCTTGTGCGAAAAGTGGCGATAAGCTTGCCATTTCAGCAAAGATTTCACTTGGATGACTATAGTTCCAATTTGCGCCTAATTTATTTGCAATCGCTTGTACGATCCACCAATCTGGTTTCGCATCACCTAGCGTTGGAAGAACTTGATATAATCTTTGTACACGACGCTCTGTATTTGTGAAAGTACCTTCTTTTTCAAGAGATGGTGCTGCTGGTAACACTACATCGGCGTATTGAGCAGTTTTAGAAAGGAAAACATCTTGAACGACAAAGAATTCAAGACTTGATAAAACTTCATGTACATGATTTGCGTTAGAGTCTACAAGGGCCATATCCTCCCCAACTAGATACATTGCTTTCATTTTCTCTTCTTCAATTGCGTGAAGCATTTCAATGTTATTAAGACCTGGTGTGTTATCAATTTTCACCCCGTAAGCTATTTCAAATTTCGCACGTTCTACATCGTCAGTAACGTGCTGATATCCTGGAAGCCAGCCTGGGAGAGTTCCCATATCACAAGCACCTTGTACGTTGTTATGACCTCGTAGCGGATATGCACCAGCACCTGGGCGACGATAATTTCCTGTTGCAAGAAGTAAATTTGAAATCGCAGCGGAAGTATCTGAACCACCCGTATTTTGCGTTACACCCATTCCCCAAAGAATACAAGTACCATCTGCGTCACGAATCATTTCTGCCATTCTAACGAGAGTTTCTTTTGAAATGCCTGTAATCTCTTCTGCATATTCAAGCGTATATTCTGCAAGACTATCTTTGAAGTCTTCAAAGAAGTTTACATTCTCGTCGATGAACTGTTGATCATGCCAACCTTGATCAATCATATATTTCGTAACAGCCATTAACCATACTTGATCTGTTCCTTGCTTTGGACTAATAAAGATATCTGAACGCTCTGCCATTTCGGTTTTACGAAGATCTGCAACAATTAGTTTTTGACCGTGAAGTTTATGCGCACTTTTCACACGAGTAGCTAAAACTGGGTGGCCTTCTGTTGGATTTGAACCAACGATAATAACAAGACCTGATTGTGCAATATCTTTAATCGTTCCGGCATCTCCGCCCATACCAATCGTACGGAATAACCCATCTGTTGCTGGTGATTGACAATAACGAGAGCAGTTATCAATGTTGTTCGTTTCGAATACTTGTCGAGCTAATTTTTGAATAACATAGTTGTCTTCATTCGTAATTTTAGAAGAAGAAATAAAACCTACAGAACCACTGCCGTACTCTTGTTTAATAGATCCTAATTTATTTGCCACTAATTCAAGTGCTTCTTCCCAAGTTGATTCAACAAATGTTCCATTTTTACGAATTAAAGGCTTAGTGAGTCGTTCTTCAGAATTTACAAAATCCCAACCAAATTTTCCTTTTACGCAAGTAGAAATTGCATTAACCGGCGCTTCAGAAGTTGGTTGGACTTTAAGAATTTTACGTCCCTTCGTCCACACTTCGAATGAGCACCCTACACCACAAAACGTACATACTGTTTTCGTTTTCTTCGTACGAGTTTCACGCATCGCAGCTTCTACTTCTGATATAGCGAAAATACCACTGTATCCAGGTTCCACTTCTTTTATAAGATCAACCATAGGCTCAAGTATGTCCGGCTTCAGCCCAGTCATAAATCCAGCTTCACCAAGCATCGATTTTTCCATCAAAGCATTACAAGGGCAAATAGTTACACATTGACCGCAGCTAACACATGAAGAATCGTTAATATCCACTCCATCATCCCAAATAACACGAGGACGTTCCGCTTCCCAATCAATAGATAACGTTTCATTTACTTGTAAGTTTTGACACACCTCTACACATTGACCGCACGCAATACACTGATTAGGATCATAGCGATAAAATGGATGAGACATATCAACCTCACTTGTATCTACTTTTGGCTCGTAAGGATATTTTTGATGCTCAATTTCCATTAATTCTGCCGTATTATGCAATTTGCAGTTCCCGTTATTGTTGTCACAGACCGTACAATAAAGTAAATGATTTTCTAATAAGCGATCCATCGCCTCCGTTTGTGCTGCCTTTGCACTAATAGAGGACAACTCAATATTCATACCGTCCGTTGCTACTGCCGAGCAGGATCGCACAAGTTTCCCATCAACTTCTACAATACAAGTATCACATGTTTGAATAGGATCCACTTCAGGCACATAACAGATTTGTGGATGTTCAATCCCGTTCTCATTAATGATGCCTAATATAGTTGAACCGGGCTTAGCACTATATTCTTTGCCGTCAATTGTAATATGAACCATGCTGTCATTCATGGTCTTTCCCCCTTTTTGAGAATAAAAAAACTCCACCACGAAAATATACGCACCGAATTAATAGGTACGCTATCATCATGGTGGAGTAGTTTATTAGCACATCTTGCTAAAATACCAATCCATTTATTCATAAGTAAAATGATAGATTCATAACAGGTCATATCACGATTCCATCTTTAACACTATAATTATAGCGTTTAATCCAAAAATACACAATATAATAATGATAAAAAAGTCACGGCACTCAATGCTCTGACTTGTTTGGATATATTCGTTTAATCACGAAGCCATGCATTGACAAGCATAATTCAACGCATGCTACTGAGCTTTCGGTGAATTAACTTTGCAGTCTCCATCCGTTTCAACATAGGGATAAGTGTTCCTGTATCCAGCCTTCACCGTGCTTTGTTTGCTTTCCCAAAGTACCAGAGGAACAAGATATTACAGATGAGTCAAACTCAGTTCTTTGATAGCTGTAGGACTAATTATTTATTTTTGTTATTCTCGCAATAAAAGTTCACTTAATAATAAGTATTAGCTCACATAAAAAAATAAATGTAACTTAATTTTAAATACACGGTTATTTATTAAGCTAAAGGATTTCTTATAAAAAATCCTCCAGCTTTTTTATAATCATAATTTGAATTAGCAAACTTTGATGAAACATATCTTTGTACAACAAAAAGAAAGCATACATCTGTATTTTATGCAAAGTTATACTTCATATCACACGTTGTTTTATATTAGAATCAACGTGCAATGCTATTTTATTATTTTTTAAATGGCTTTATTATTTGTTAAATACCTTTTTAATTCGTGAACATTAATTCCCCAAATAAAACCTTTGTATAGTTATTCTTATTCTGAATGGCTTATATTGTCTTGACGCAAGATATACGAAAAAAAGCACTCCATCTTGCTACAGAACCTTTTTACCTAGTAAAGAACTTTTTATTAGCTGACAACTCTCACTTCTCAAACACAAAATTGATTTTATTCTCTTTCCACTCTAATTTCGCATCAAAAGTTTTATCATTCTTCTTAAAACCTTTAATTAAATCTGTTTGTTCACCTTTTAATAACTTAGTCATATTCTTTTGTGATATTGTTTTCCCTAATATTTTTTTTGAAATCGTGAAATCACATTGTGTTGTATTATAGTTCGAGCACCCATAAAAAGTTGATTTATCGATTATATCACCATCACATTTTTTACATTTCCCTACTTTTTTACCTGTTGTAAACTTCGATTCTTTACGTTCAATCGATTCAACATGTAATCCAGTAAAGTCCCACTTCTCAGACATTTCAATCGCATCTTCAATAATTTTCGCTGATAGCTTTTTCGTTTGTTCCATAAAGGTTGCTGGAGAAGCTATGCCTTCCCCAATTTCAGCAAGACGCTGCTCCCACTTCGCAGTCATTTCTGGAGAAGCTAAAATTTTATCACCAATTGCGGTAATTAATACTTTTCCTTTATCTGTTGCATACACTTGATTTTTCTTCACATCAATATACTTACGATCTTTCAGCATTGTAATGATGCCTGCACGGGTTGCCTCTGTCCCTAACCCTTCTGTCTTTTTTAATACTTTCTCTAGCTCTTCATTTTCTAAATATTTCCCAGCTGTCTTCATTAGCGTAATAAGCTGCCCTTCTGTATAACGCTTTGGTGGCTGTGTTTTTCCTTCTTTCACTTTCACCGTTACAACTTTCCCTTGTTCGCCTTCTACTACGATTGGAAGAATGGTTTCATCTTCTTTATCATCTTGGAAAATAACTTTGCGCCATCCTTCTTGAATTTGCTGTTTCCCTTTTGAAATAAATTCAGCACGGCTATCAACAAGTGTTGTAATTGTTGTATAGTCAAAGATCGCAACTTCATAATGAGCCGCAATGAGACGCCTTACAATCATATCGTAAATTTTCTTTTCATCGCCAGATAGTTTATTTGGATTTGTCGCTTGTTCTGTTGGAATAATTGCATAGTGATCTGTAACCTTTTTCTCATTCACATATCGCTTATTATTCATAATGGACTCAATCGGCGCTGGTAATAAGTCTTTATATTCCTCAAACTGGCTTAATTTTTGTAAGATGTCAGGGAACGTTGCTGCTTCTCCTTGTGTTACATAGTTAGAATCCGAACGTGGGTAAGACACAATACCTTTTTGATACAATGCTTGTGTAATATCAAGAGTCTTTTTTGGTGAAAACTTAAATGCTTTATTCGCTGTTGCTTGCAGTGATGATAAGTTAAATAAAAACGGTGGTTGAAACTCCTTCCGCTCCGTTTTCATTTCTTTTACTTCAGCCGGTTTATTTTGGCAAAATGCTGCAATTTTATTTGCCATATCAGGGTCTTTTAAACGGGACTCATTATCTTTCTCCCATTTCCCTTCATATTTCTTTCCTTCTATATTAAAAGTTGCAAACACTTCCCAAAACGGCTCTGATTTAAAGTTTTCTATTTCTTTTTCACGTTTCACAATTAAAGCTAATGTCGGCGTCTGTACACGACCAGCCGAAAACACATCATTCATTCCTTTTTTCTTTAGCAAAATACTAAAGACACGCGATGCATTCATCCCAACCACCCAGTCGGCACATGATCGTGTGTATGCTTCATAGTACGTATTGATTGTATCTGCTTCATCAAGTAAATTTTTAAATCCTTGGTAAATCGCTTGCTTCGTTAAGGAGGAGATCCATAGACGTTTCATCGGTTTTTGCACGTTACAAAGATTGATAATATTTCGTACAATTAATTCCCCTTCACGCCCCGCATCGCCTGCATGAATAATTCCCGTCACTTGCGGATTATGTAACAGCTGTTTCACAACATTAAATTGCTTATACTTTGATTTTGTAACTTCAAATTGAAAACGTTCCGGAATCATTGGTAATGTATCGAGTGACCACTTTTTCCACTCAGCGTGATAATGTTCCGGATTACATAACTGCGTCAAATGACCAATTGCCCATGTACAATAAGCTCCATTTGGAAATAACTCATTTGCTTCTACTTCTAAATAGCCGTCTTTTCGGCGATATTTAAATTGAGAAACAAGGGCCAAACCTTGATCTGGTTTCTCGGCTATGATTAATTTCATTTTATAACTCCCTATCTAAATTCCAATGCTACTTTCATTTTATCTCTGTTTTATAAGTGATGAAAAATATCTATCATTTTTATCATTCACAATTTATCCTATATTTTTTAGACCTATAATATTATACGCTTAACCTTCACACCTTCACAATAGGAGACTATATAAACAATAGATTTAATAAAGATATGGAATTCATATAGGATGCGGGAGATCCAAAGAAAAACCATGCAAATAAACCATCTTTTGCGGAGAACCCGTTCCTTTTCCCTTAGATATAAGAACATCCCTTTAGATATTCGAACCTAAAGGGATGAAACCATGCAACTTTTTTACAAACACCGGGGCTTTATTTTAAGCATATTAACTTTATTTCAACTCTACACTAAAATTTGTTTTTGCATGCCCCCTATTTATATATATTTTTCCTTAAAAACAAAAAAATAGTGTATATCGTTGATCATTGTTTTGAATAGAGACTCCAATACTGTTCAATACCATATTATCAAAAAAGCTAGTAGCAAATAAACGATTGGGATATGTTGCAATCCCATTGTATAGATTGCCATGTAGTACATTCTCAATCATCTCTTCACTAATATTGATTTTTTTAAAAGCATCACCCTACCGTTTCCCTTGTTTTTATCCTCTATTTTGTTTGTATTTATTGGCTAAATATCTAGCATAGTGAATCGTGTTTCTAACTACATCTAATTCAAGATTAAATATACTAGGTGCACCTGGTCTCCAATTCACTTCAAACAGCCACAATTTTTGGTCCGCATCAATTCCAACATCAATTCCTAATTCATCAAATGATACACTGTCATATAAAGAATCAAAATGGTTAACAAAGCTTACTGCAAACCGCTCCAAATACCTTTGAATATTGTACCAGTTGTCATCAAACTCTGTTTTTAAAAAAATTTCTAGATACGTGCTATAACCACCACTACCCATATTTGATACAATGCTTCCCAATGGACCTATCCTTGGAAAAATTGAAGTAATGACCCATTTTCCTTCTCCGTTTCTTTGAACATGCAGCCTGAAATCATAAACATGACCAGTTTTCATTTGACATGAAATAAATTGTTGAACTAGGTAATCTTGTTCTTGTATTTTATGAGATATAAAGTCTAACAATTGTTTTTCATTAATAGATGAGACTTGCCCTGCCTCATTCATTTTGTAATGCTCTACCCCATATTTTTCAATAAAAACGATGCCCCCACCTTGATGCCCAGACATCGGTTTGATAATAACTTTTTTATAGCGCTTAATCATGTCAAAAAACTTGCTAGCATCAGTTAATTCATAAAAAGGAATAAGATATTGTTCAAACTCTTTTGCTTTTTTAATTCTGTTATATACACTTAATTTATCTCCAATCGAATGACTTGTGAATGGAATCCTATCGTATAGATAATCAAAGATTTTCTCAGTTTTATCACTAACAGGAGCGCTTGCATTATAAATGACATCGGGAAAAGAAAATTCTTTTTCAATCCACTCGCCGTTTTCATAGATTTTTCCTAAAATCGTTTGATTTTCTATTTTTACTTTCCCTGGGGTAAAGTAAAAGAAGTTGACACCTTCAGCTTTTGCTACAGCGGCACAAGCATATGCTCTCCTTACGTTTCTTGGATCTTCTCGATGATGAAGCATACCAATTATAGTCATATTGGTTCCCTTCCCCTCTTTCTAAAGTTCTTTTTCAACATACAGATCAAATTCAACTTATATATATTCATATTATTTCCACATTTAACCAATTTTCAAAAGATTAAGAACAACCTTTGTCCCATTTTTATATTCTATTTATATAGATAACAGAGCTTATTTTATAAAAACAAGTAAAGATAGGGTGGGGTAAGATTATGAATACTATTGTTTTTATTGAAACAAATAAATCTGGATCGAGTAGGGAAGCAATTAAAGCAGCTGAGAAACTTAATTTCTTTACGGTTTTGTTAACGGACCAAAAAAGATTTCTTGAAGAACGAAGTGAATTTCCGGATGTACATCAGATGATATTTACCGATATAAATGATTATGATAATTTAATTACAGTAATCCACAATCTAAAAAAAACAGGGAAAAATATAAAAGGAATTTTTAGTTTTATTGATTATTTTGTTTATGTCGCTGCATGTTTGTCTGAGAAGTTCTGTAAAAGTATGGTATCTACTGACGCAATTTATCATATGGAAAATAAAATATTGACCCGTAACGTGCTTAAGAATTTACCGATTTCACTCAATTATTTAATTTACAAACCAACAGAATCCTTATCATCTTTTCTTAAAACTGTAGAGATGAAATTTCCTCTTGTCGTTAAATCCCCTGAATCAGCAGGATCAAAAGATGTATTGTTGGCAAAGGATAGAGATCAATTAATTTCATCTATGCAAACCCTTTTAAAAAAACGACCTAATGAAGAAATTCTACTTGAAGAATATGTAGATGGACCTCAGTACTTAGTTGAAGTTTTAGTTCACAATAAAAAGGTTCATATTATTGCAGTGATTGAACAAGAAATTACATTTTTCGAACGTTTTATCGTCACTGGTTATTCTTTGTTAGGACAATTAGACACTAAACTACATTACAGTCTTCTTAACGCTATTCATTCTGTTGTACATGCTTTTGATATAAAAAATGGTGCTTGTCATCTGGAGCTCCGCAGAGTAAATGGCATTTGGAAGTTAATTGAAATAAACCCAAGGATATCAGGCGGAGCTATGAATCGTATGATTGAAGTTGGACATGGAATCAACTTAGTACAGGAAACGATTCAGTTAATGTTAGGGAATAAACCTTCACTGAATAAAAAACATTATAAATATGTGTATACGCACTACTTAACAGTCGCTTATAGAGGGAAATTAATTCAAGTTACAGGAAAAAAGCGTAGCTCTAAATATCCTGGTGTAGAAGAAGTATATATAAAACCTAAAAGGGGAAGTATCCTAAAACCGCCTAAATCAATGGGGGATCGGTGCGGCTACGTTTTAGCAGCATCATTTTCTAAACAAGAAGCTAAAAGAATAGCTTTAGAAGCAGCTAAAGAAATTTCTTTTGACATTGAACCAATGAATACAACAGCATAGATTATGCTGCATTCAAACGATACTCAAAATAAAAACGAAACCCTTATATATTATAGTGTTTCGTTTTTTTTATCGTATTTGTTATGACGTTGTTTCTTAAAACTATAAACTAATGATTATTTTTTTACCTCCTTAAACAAAAAGCTGGTCCTCAAAATTTGAAGACCAGCTTTTTTAACTCGCTTTAAAACCACCACCTAATACATCACGTACATCGTGAATGACAACGAATGCATTTTCATCTTTTTGGCTCACGACTTTCTTTAATTGAATGAGCTCTTGTTTATTGATGACAACATATAATACTTCTTTGTTATTTCCTGTGTAACCACCTTTCCCATCTAGTACTGTTACACCTCGTGTCATACTCTTCATAATGGATTCTCTGATCATGTCTGGATAGTTTGAAATAATTGTTACAGCAGTCTTTGTATTCAATCCTTCTACAATAAAATCAATAACCTTTGCACCGATAAATACCGCTACCAGCGTATACATCGCTTTTTCCTGCCCAATAATAAATACTGAACCTGCAATAACGACGATATCAATAATTAATACACCTTTTCCAACACTCCAACCTAAATATTGATTTGCTAATTGTGCTATGATTGCAGATCCACCTGATGTACCACCTGCACGGAACATAAATCCTAAACCAACACCAACGAAAACACCCGCAAATAGAGCTGCTAACAATGTATCATGATTTACCGGAGTGGCTATATCTTCTGTGATATATAAAAAGAAAGATGAAGAGACAATACCAAGTATTGTATACACCATTGTCTTTCTATCAAAAAACTTATACCCAATTGCAAGTAATACTGCATTTATTAAAAGGTTTACAGTACCTGGTGACCATTCAAACAAATAATATGTAATAACTGTAAGCCCAATAACTCCACCTTCAGATAACCGATTTGGAATAGCAAAAAAGTTAATCCCAATCGCAAACAATAATGATCCTATTACGACAAGCGCTACTTCTTTCACTCTTTCATTTATTACTCTTTCATTCATTACTTTTCCCCCAATATATAGTTTCCAGCCTACTTTCAGATCAGAGAATCAAGCGAATTCTTTCCATTTCTCTGCATGCTTTTCTATCATTTCAATTAATTTCTTCATTGCAGGAGTTAACCATTTGCTTTTATGATATGCCAATTCCGTTGTAACGAAATCTTTACTATACGTCCATGGTAGTACACTTAGCTTGCCTTGCTCGATTTCTTCCTTTACCGTTATAAACGGTAAATAAGATATCCCTAGCCCACACATAACGGTTTGCTTAATCGCTTCAATACTCCAAAAATGAATATGAGAACAATTAATACCATCTTCTTTAATCCGTCTTTCTAACAAATCTCGGTAACTCCCTGGCTCTGTAAGCAACAACATTTCTCCTTCTAAATCAGCAGGACTAACGCTCACCTTTTTTGTTAGTGGATGTTTGGGCGGAGCAATAAGCACAATCTTCTCTTGAACAAGAGAATGAGTAACAATGTCTGTACCTAGTTGCTCCGGATGTGTAAATAAAGCGAAATCAAATTTTCCTGATTTTAGCTCATTGTGCAATTCTTGACTCTCTGATGGTTGTAAAATGATATGTACTTGGGGATACTTCCTTTTAAATTCATATAAAACAGCAGGTAATCGATAAATCATTAAAGACTCATTCGCTCCAATGCGTATTGTCCCTGAAAATTTCCCGTTCATTTGAGATGATTCCAATGCTTCATTTGATAATTCCAATATTTTATGCGCATAAGAAAGCATATGCTCCCCTACATCAGTTAAAATTACCTTTTTTCCAAGACGATCAAATAATGGATTTCCAATCTCTTCTTCTAATGATCGAATATGATTAGTAATTGTCGATTGCGTATACCCAAGTTGTTCTCCAGCCCGTGTAAAGCCACCGCTTTCCGCTACAATAATAAAAGTTTTCAAATGGCGCAGCTCCATACTTACTCCTCCTGTTGTACGATCATTCTTTTGTTTTATATAAAGCTAAAATATAATTTCCGGATGTTTTTCTTGTTATAACCATATCTTCATAATAATGAAAAAGTTAATATGTAGGTTACATAGTTTTCTCTTACGCAGAAATGCAGTCCATTGTTCACCGAGACACCAATAAAAATAATCATTCTCATGAAATTAGTTGGTTTTAGTAACAATCTCATATATTTTCTATTCTGCGAGCTTGAGCGATTCCCTAAAAAATCATTGATTAACTATCTAAACGACTTATTAAATCGAACGATTTATGCACAAATAGCATTCCGAAAAGAAGGACAATTAAATAGCTGTTCCTGTGCACTCACCTAATCGCTATTATATATTTAGAATGCAAATAAATAAAATGAATTATTTTAATAGAAATCATTTATAAAAATGATGGATAAACCTAATGTAATCTAGTTAGACACCTTTTTTAAAAAAGGAGTGTCTTTTTCATTTACAACTATTGACATAATCAAAAAGAAATATCAAAATCATTATAAATTAGTGAGTTACTAATTTATAGTTAAAAGAGGTGAACAAAATGAAAAATATATTATTTCGCATTAATGAATTAGCAAAAAAAGAAAAAGCTTCCGGACTAAAAAAACTGAAAAATAGGAACAACAAATGTTAAGACAACACTATATGACAGAATTTCGCGGAAGTTTAGATTCCATTTTATTAAATACAACGATTGTAGATCCTAACAGGGAGAACGTTACTCCACTTGCTTTACAGCATGCACAAAATCGTATGAACCTTACAAATTGAGATCCAAAATCGATTCAAACGACCAATTTCACAAAATAATATCAACGTAAAAAGAGCCAAATTTCTATATTGAGAAATTCCGGCTCTTTTTGACATAGTTCTATGTCTACTACATTGTAATTCAAACACCATATCAATCCGCATATTTTTGTTTCACCTGTTGATATTTTTCCCATGTATCGATATCAAAAAATATTTTGTCATTTTGAGACAACAATGAAATTCCATTTATCGTAGGCTTCATAAAAATTGCACGTGCTCCTTCATCCCCTTTCAACGCTTTAAAAAACGGAAACACTTTCTTTGTAAATAAAACAGGAGGTTGCCTTACTCCCCTATAACTCGCTGCTACAAAATGAATGTTTTTATTTTGCTCATAGCAATCCATTATCTTATTAATAAATTCAGCTGTAACGAATGGTTGATCCGCCAAAAGAACAACCACTGCATCTACATTTATTTTTTTCGCCATTTTAACACCACACTGAAGAGAATATGACTGTCCCTTATCAGCGTTTGGACAAGAAAGAATATACACATTTTCACGGCACATCCTCTTTAATATCCACGTGGGGTCATTTGTAACAACAATAATATGAGAGAGCCTTGAAGAAAATGCCGCTTGTAACGCTATGTTTCCAAGTGGTTTCCCCTGTAATGGTAAGTATAATTTATTTATTCCTGGCCCCATCCTTCGACTGTTTCCAGCAGCTAAATATATCCCTGCAATCTTTATTTTACTTCCCCCTTAATTCTTGGATGATTTCAGCTATGATACTAATCGCTATTTCAGTTGGCCCTTTTCCACCAATTGCAAGCCCTACCGGAGAATGAATATTTTTTGGTATCGCCTTTCCTTCTAATAGACGAGCAGTGCGGTGACGTGGACCTAAAATACCAATATAGCGAACACATTGTTTCAATAAAAGTTCAACCAATTGCTGATCGCGTTGAAAATGGTGAGTCATAATCACAACAAAATCTTCTTCTCTTAATAGAAGTCGTGGTACAATCTCTTTCGGAAACCCATTCATACAAACATCTGCACTCGGAAAATGTAAAGAATTACATAACGATTCACGCCAATCACAAACTGTTACAAAAAAGTTTACTTCTTTTGCAAACCGAACAAGAGGTTTCGCATCCTCCCCCGCTCCAAAAATAAAGAGTCGTGGCTTTGGTACAAAGTGTTGATAAAACCATTTACCGTATAAACCATGTAAGGAATGAGTTGAAAATAAAGCTTCTTCATTCCCAAACGTGTCACCATTCTCACTTACAAACAAAGTCTGTAATGAAGAAAGGTTCTTTATCATTCGAACTGAAATACCCTTCTTAAGATATTCATATAGTGTTTGCAAAAAAGCTTTGTACTCCTCATCTATATGCTCAACTAATATACGAATGATACCGTTACATCCCATTCCCCAAGATAAATCATCTTCTGCTTTTGTATTAAACTGATGGATAGACCAAGTTTGATTCTCTATTACTTCAGCTGCATAAACAGAAACCTCTTCTTCTAAACAACCTGCACTTAACATTCCGACTTTCGTTCCATCTTCACCAAAAAGCATGATTGTTCCTTCTTTACAATATGCAGATCCTTCTACGTGAATAATCGTCGCTAAAGCACATCGTTGTTCACAAGATAGTAGTGCTTCTAGTACAGTATGAACAGAAGTCATCATTGATGCTCCCGTTGTTTTTGTAAGACAGATTTCACAGCTTCTTCAATCTCTTGGTAACTTGTACACCGGCAAATATTAGAACTTAGCCATTCTTCAATAACTGTATCATCCACATCTATTTTTTGTGTCACGAGCGCATGGCAATTTATAATAAACCCAGGCGTACAATACCCACATTGAAAAGCCCATTTGTCTTCAAAAGCTCGCTGAATAGGCGTTTCCCATAAGCCTTCAATCGTTGTAATCCGCTTACCAATCGCTTCCACAGCTAACATAATACAAGACTTAATGGGTAGCCCCTCAACAAGAACTGTACAAGCACCACAATCACCGTTTTCACATCCCGGCTTAGCTCCAGTTAGACCGAGGTTATGTCGTAATGTATATAATAGCGTATCTGCCATTCTGACAATCACTTCACTATCTTCCCCATTCACATGAAGAATAAATTGCCCATTCCCCATTATTTCACCCCTTCAAGCTTCATCAGCACATCATAAAGCACATGTTGCAAAATAAACATACGATAAGCACGCGAACCTCGTATATCATCTAATATAGGTGCGGGAATATGAAGAAGGGCGCGCTCAATTCTCTTCCTTACTGGAATATCCCAATCGTTTAACACTGCCTCCATTGCGAGCGACCGAAATGGAAAGGCACACAATCCACTAAATGCAATTCGAATGTTTTCATCACTTTTTAACGCAGCAACTGTTACAAGTGGGTAATCAATTTTCTCTAATTGCCTTTTTTTTACACTGTAATAAGGTGATTCTATATATTTTTGATCGGTGATAATTTGTATGAGAAACTCACCTTTTTGCAATTGTAACTTCTCAATAAACGCTTGCTGTGCCTTGATATACTTTACACCTTCTTTTCCTGCAATAACAAATGTACTATCAGCTAGTAAAAAAGGGAGTACTGCTTCTCTATATATAATTTTCCCTGCAATATTGCCACCAAGCGTAATTTTATTTCTTGCTGTGTGATCTGCAGCTCTTCCGGCAGTCTCTCCAAGAAGGGGGAATACTTTTTCCTCTTGAACTTGTGTTAATGTTAATGTAGCTCCAAGAATAAGCTTTTGGTTATTCCATGCACAAATATTACCTTCGGGAATATCTTTCAAATCAATGACCGCTTTCGCAATTATTTGTTGCAAACGCCCCATTGTAATAATTTCAGTGCCTCCTCCATAATAAATAGGCTTTTTTCCCTCTTTATCCAGCTGATGAAATAATCGGATTGCTTCTTCGATACAATTCGGACGATAATATTCAAAGTCAAATGGTATCATATACACCGTTCTCCTCCGCTTGTTTTACTTTCCAAATCAATTCAGGATTAATAGGTAATTGACGAAGTGAAATACTAGCCGCAATAGATAACGCATTCGCTAAAGCAGCTGGCATGCCGATAATTCCATGCTCACCAAGCCCTCTAGACCCAAATGCAGCTTGATCATGCGGTACTTCTACAAATTCAGCAATGTATTTTGGGTGTTGTCCATAATGCATCACTTTATAAGAACGAAACTGATTATTAAGAACTCTCCCATACAAGTCATAGTGAAATGTTTCTCTCGTCGCAAAACTTAATCCCATACTCATAGCCCCTATAATTTGTGTTTCTGCTCCTTTTCTATTTAAAATCCTTCCAGCATCTGCAACCGTTACTGCTTTAATTAATTTATATGTATATAATTGTGGATCAAATTCAACCTCTATTGCCTGTGCTCCCACTCCCCACTCTGGTCCTTGTTGCCCTTTTCCTGTTTCATAGTCAATCTTTGTTATTCCTTCAAAGATATATGTACCTCTTCCGATTATTTGCGCCCCTGCCACATTCCCACTCGAATCAACATATCCAAAAACAATTTTTGAAAATGGTACGTAAACATCTGGATTTGTTTTTACATATACAGTCTTATTTGCAATTGTTAATTCACCTGCTGGTATTCCAAGTACATTAGCCGCCGTATCTAGTAACTGCTTCATTACATCTTCCGTCGCTTTTACAACTGCATTTCCAACGAGATGTGTCGTTCGACTGGCAGCTGTTTTCCAATGTTTTGGCGCTATTTGTGTATTGACTTCCATCATAATAGATACATCTTTAACATTCATATTCATTTTTTCTGCAACCATTTGTGTTAAAGTTGTTTTCGTTCCTTGTCCAATTTCCACTGCACCACAATTGACATTTACACTCCCATCACCATTAAAGGTTATAGTCGCACCCGCTCCAGCATTATTTGGTGTAGTCGAATTTTTCCAAAAGCAACTAATTCCTTTTGCCCGTATCCTCCCATTTGGTAAAACAATACGATTCCCTTCTTCCCAACTAATAAGCGATTTTAACTTTTGTAAACACGCCCGAATATCCCCCGTATTACTTTTTGTGACTAATACTTGTGTTGGTGTTGTATCTCCTCGCTCAATTGTATTTTTCATACGAAACTCAAGCGGACATATATTTACTTTCTTTGCCAATATATCTATCATTCTTTCAATTACAAATGTATACTCGGCATGACTAAATCCACGAAACGATGTCGCATATGGATGATTCGTGTACATACAAAGCGAATCACACGATACATGCTGAATTGAGTATGGACCTGTACAGTCTAATCCGGCCGCTTTACTCATGGTCACTGCCCGATCAGCATACGCACCGCCATCAAATAAATATAAAATCTCTGCAGCTTGCAATGTCCCATTCTTTGTACATCCAAGCTTTACTTTTGCTTGTAAACCAATATGAACAGGCGATGTTACAAAATCTTCTTCTCTACCATTCCGCAGGGTAACACGCCTCCCACCCACTGCTTTAGAAGCAAGATACACTAAATACTCAAGTTGTACCGTTGTTTTTCCACCATACGCCCCTCCAACTAAAGGCACATGTACAATTATTTTTTCCTCATCAATTTGAAACGTCTTACTAAGCAATCTTTTAATTTCAAAAGGGGCTTGCGAAGTAGAATGAATAATAACCTCTCCATTTGGCTTAATTTCTACTTTCGCACATCGAGTCTCCATTGCCGTATGATCAGATTGCCGAAAAGAAAACGTTTCCTCTACAACAACTTCACTATTTACAAACCCTTCTCGAATATCTCCCTTACGAATTTTCGTTCTATTTGCAATGTTTGTATGCGCTTCTGGATATACTTCTTCTTCCAATTCATATTGTTCTATATTTTCATGTACGAGTATATCCCTTTCTAAATAGGCTTGCAGCGGGGCGTGAACTACAGGCAGTTTCTTATATATAACACGTATTTGTGCTGTTGCATGTTTAGCAATCGCTTCGCTATCCGCTACGACAAGTGCAATAGGCTCACCAAAATACCGAACTTTTTCGTAGGCTAACGGGGGACGATCTACAATACTGGAACCGACCAGAATAGGATAATCTGCGCCTGTTATTACAGCATGAACACCAGGGATTTCCTCAGCTCTCCTTATATCAATACTTTCAATAAAAGCATGCGCATACACACTTGTTAAGAGTTTTGCGTATAAAGTACCTATCTCAATCTCGTCATCCACATATTTTGCTCTACCCGTTACTTTATCCGCACCTTCTTTTCGTTTAATACTTTTTCCAATAATGTGATACGGTTTCATTTTAGCCCTCCCTTCCTTTTACTCTTCTACCAACCTTATTCGTAGCCACCCTGATTTAGTACGGAACTCTTTATAGATGCACAATACCATTAGAGAGAACTTCACCTAACCTTGTGGACAGTTTACGAGTTTGAAATAGATAAGAAGCAGACAGAAAGAGTAATCCTGCAAAACGGTCGATCCATCCCCAGCAAATTCCCATTCAAATAGAAAAATGTCTTTCATGAACAGAATTTCAATGGTTATATAAATAAAAACATATTCTTCACACAAAAAAAGAAGCTCTCCCAACATATAAATTTTAGGACAGCTTCTTTCTTATATTCATTTGAAATTAGATTAAATCCTCAATCGAAAATGCACCCGGTAACAATTGTTCAACCGTTACTTCTTTTTCATCGCCTTTTAGATTTGTTAATAACACTGGCATTTTAGGATCGCAAAACTCTGCAATGACTTGTCTACAAGCTCCGCATGGTGAAATAGGCCCATCTGTTTTACCTGTAATTACTAAATAACTAAAATCACGTTCCCCTTCTGATACTGCTTTAAATATAGCCGTTCTTTCAGCACAATTACATAGACCGTAAGAAGCATTTTCTATATTACAACCTGTATAGATCTTACCTTCTTTCGTAACCAACGCTGCACCAACAGGAAATTTAGAATATGGAATATAAGCTTTTTCTAACATCTTTGTTGCTTCTTCAATGTATCTTTTTTTATCCATGTTATTTCCTCCTCAGAGTAAATTAATCCTATGAACCATTAATCAGTTATAATTGTATGAATTAAGTTAGGAGTTTCAGCCTTTTCTGATACAGAAATGTTTTCATAAATTTTAGCTTTTACATCTTCCACGTTTTCACGATTCGCGTAAATCGTAACAAGTGGTTCCCCTTCTTTTACAGCTTCACCAACTTTTTTACGTAGCATTAAGCCAACAGCTAAATCAATTTCATCTTCTTTTGTTGCACGACCTGCCCCTAGAAGCATGGCAGCAATACCTATTTCATCTGCCACAATGTTAGAGACTACACCTGAAGTTTTAGCAGGTACATCAATTACATATTTAGCTTGTGGTAACTTTTCTGGATGATCTACAATTGAGCTATCTCCACCTTGATTACTCAAGAACTCCTTGAACTTCTCAATTGCTTTTCCATTTTTCATAACTTCTTTTAGCATTTCACGTGCTTCTTCTAACGTATTCGCTTTTTTCCCAAGTACAACCATTTGACTACCTAATACAAGTACTAATTCCGTTAAATCTTCTGGACCTTCCCCTTTTAATGTATCAATCGCTTCTTGTACTTCAAGAGCATTACCAATTGCAAAGCCAAGAGGTTGTGACATGTCTGAAATAACAGCCATTGTTTGACGTCCAACATTATTTCCGATTCGTACCATTGCGTGTGCTAATTCTTTCGCATCCTCTTCTGTTTTCATGAATGCACCAGCACCTGTCTTAACATCAAGAACAATCGCATCAGCACCAGCCGCAATCTTTTTACTCATAATCGAACTTGCGATTAACGGAATTGAATTCACTGTTCCAGTAACATCACGTAGTGCATATATTTTTTTATCGGCAGGCGTTAAATTTCCTGTTTGTCCAATAATTGCAACCTTGTCACGGTTCACTAATTCGATGAATTGCTCTTTCGTAATTTCAACATGGAAGCCTTCTACTGCTTCTAATTTATCAATTGTACCACCCGTATGACCTAAACCTCGACCAGACATTTTTGCAACTGGTACATCTAAAGCAGCTACTAATGGTCCTAACACTAATGTTGTTGTATCACCAACACCACCAGTTGAATGTTTATCTACTTTAACTCCTTCAATCTCAGATAAATCAATTGTTTCTCCAGAATGCACCATAGCCATCGTTAAATCGGCACGTTCACGGTCAGACATGTCTTTGAAAAAGATAGCCATTGCCAGTGCACTTACTTGGTAATCAGGTATTGATCCATCTGTATACCCTTTGATAAAGAATTGAATCTCCTCTGTTGTTAATTCTTTACCATCACGTTTTTTCGCGATAATATCTACCATTCTCATCTGAATCACCAATCCTTTTTATTTTTTATTCGTCTAGCTCTTAAATTCTTAATATATTAAACCAACTATTGTTGCTGATAAAAAGCTTACTAAAGTTGCACCAAAGAGTAATTTCAAACCAAATCTTGCTACTACATTCCCTTGTTTTTCGTTCAAACTTTTAACAGCACCGGCGATAATTCCGATTGAAGAGAAGTTTGCGAATGAAACAAGGAACACTGATATGATTGCTGTTGTTCTGCCTGAAAAATTAAAGTTCCCTTGTGCTAAATTTGTCATGGCTACAAATTCATTTGATACAAGTTTCGTTGCCATGATGTTACCTGCGTTAACAGCTTCATGCCAAGGGACACCTATAATAAAAGCAAATGGCGCAAATACATAGCCAAGGATTTCTTGGAATGAGATACCAATTACCCCTTTAAAAATTGCATTAATAAAAGCAATTAAAGCAACAAATCCAATTAACATAGCCGCTACTGTAATAGCAACTTTAAAGCCATCAATTATATACTCCCCTAATACTTCGAAAAAGGTCTTTTTCTCTTCCTCTTGTACTTCTAACATATCTTCTTCTTCAGTAACCTCGTAAGGGTTAATGATAGAAGCAATAATAAATCCACCAAACAAGTTAAGTACTAAAGCGGTTACAACATACTGCGGTTTTAATAAAACCATGTATGATCCAACAATCGACATAGAAACTGTTGACATTGCAGATGCACACAATGTATATAATCTTCTTTCTGATAGTAGACCTAGCTGCTTCTTAACTGAAATAAAAACTTCTGATTGTCCTAGAATCGCTGAAGCTACAGCGTTATACGATTCAAGTTTCCCCATTCCATTTATTTTACTTAAAGCTAAACCAATGTATTTCACAATAAATGGCAATACCTTAATGTGTTGCAGGATACCAATTAAAGCTGATATGAAAACAATTGGCATTAATACCCCTAAAAAGAATGAAAATTCTTTTTGATTTGCTAAACCACCAAATACAAAATTAACACCATCACCAGCATACTTTAACAATTGTCCAAAACCATCTGCAATCCCAGCAATTAACACGTTCCCGATGCTTGTATTTAATAGTAAGAAACCTAAAATAAACTGAAGCACAATCATCGTTATAATAGGGCGATATTTCACTTTTCTTCTATTATTACTAGCAAGCCATGCAATGCCTAACACAATGATCAAGCCTATGATACCGATTACATATTTCATAAAATTCCCCCTCCTTTTCCGTATCCGCTTACATATTTATCAAGTGTTAAAGTAATAGATACACCATGCTCCTTGCAGTTTGTGTATCTATTACTTACAACGTTTTATGAATTAGTAGTTATCTGAAGCACCATTTTTGTCATCTAATACGATTGCAACACTAGCGCTTGCTCCGATTCTAGAAGCTCCCGCTTCAATCATTTTCTCTGCATCTTCTCTTGTACGAACACCACCAGATGCTTTCACACCAACATTTTCTCCAACAGTTTTACGCATTAATGCGATATCTTCAGCAGTCGCTCCACCAGTTGAGAATCCAGTTGAAGTTTTTACAAAGTCAGCTCCAGCTTTTACAGATAATTCACAAGCACGTACTTTTTCTTCATCTGTTAATAAGCATGTTTCAATAATAACTTTTACAAGTGCTTTTCCTTTTGCAGCTTGTACAACTTCGTAAATATCTTTTTCAACGAATTCATTATCGCCATCTTTTAAAGCGCCAACGTTGATTACCATGTCAACTTCAGTTGCACCTTTTGCAATTACATCTTTTGTTTCAAATACTTTTGTTTCAGTTGTATTCGCACCTAAAGGGAAACCAATAACTGTACAAACATCTACATCATGTCCTGCTAATTCTTCGGCTGCTAATTTCACCCATGTAGGATTAATACAAACAGAAGCGAAATTGTATTTTTTTGCTTCTTCTAAAACTTTCATAACGTCTTCTTTTTTAGTATCCGGTTTCAAAACTGTATGATCAATTAACTTTGCAATGTTCATTTTCTTCACTCCTCATATCTTTTAACAACTTCATTCTAACTCCACTCTGAACAAATGTAAACACACTTTTGAAATTATGTTCAATATTTTTTTGAGATAGCGAACTAAGTTTTTAAAATTGACACAAAAAAGGGGATACCCTATTAACAGCTCCCTCATAAAACACAGTATTTATTCATTTATAAAGTGAAACTTTAATCAGTGAAGGGGCTTCACCCCTCACTGATTATCAGCCCTCACCAATCCGACTTTTACGGGATTAAAAAATTCCTTTCACAAATCTCTTATACAAACCATTATTTCATCATGAATTTTTTACTGAAAAACTCATATATTGCACAACCACATACTAAAAGAAGGTTTCTCAAATTCATATTTTTGAGAAACCTTCTTTTTTAACCTTTTTAATAATTTAAAAGCTCTTTCGCGGTATGCTGATCTATAATCAGCACATTTGCATATCCTCCGCTTAACGCACCATCTATTGCTTTTACTTTTCTAGAACCTCCAGCAACAAGAACAGAGCGTTTTTTTAAGCGCAACTCCTCTAAATCAATACCAATTGTACGCTGATTAATTTCCTCACTGCAAATATTACCAGCTCCATCAAAGAAACGTGAACAAATATCACCAACAGCTTGTTCTTTCAATAAACTCATCTCTTCTTTATCTAAGTAGCCTAATCGAAATAATAGAGCTTCGTCTCTAACAGTTCCAACCGTAAAAATTGCAATATTTGCTTGTTTTCCCATTTCAATAATATGGTGAATATGTCTATCCTGTTCCACTAATTCCTTTGTAACTGCGTTATCAAATATAACTGGAAGCGGTAGATTTCGTGGTGTCGTTTGAAATGCATCTGCAAATAAAGCGATTGTTTCATTCGCATAGGTATTAACACTTGAGTGACTAATACCCCCTTTTAATTGAACAACCTCTACCCCTTTTACATGTTGCGGCACAATTTTTCTTGCGATTTCATACATAGTGGTTCCCCAGCTCACACCAACGATATCACCATTTGTAACAGTCTTCTCCATATACTCAGCAGCATATTTACTAATATATTCCGTAATAGTCGCATACTCTGGTACCGGAGAAAATACGACGTGCGCTTCTAATAAATTATATTTTTTTCTAAGTAGATTTCCTACATTATCTAAATCAGCAAATGGATCTGCTATGTTAATTTGAACAAATCCTTTTTCTTTCGCATATTTTAAAAGCCTTGAGATGGTCGGTCTGGAAATATTCAGTTTATTAGCAATTTCTTGTTGGCTATAATCAGATTGGTAGTATAATCTTGCAACTTCAACACTTAATTGTTGTTTATCTTTATCCATAGTAGCTATTTATATATCCTTTCCTACATTTTTCTATCATTTACAAGCATTATACCGCTTTATTCTAGGAAATTCGACCATCTAAATTGATAGCCAACATTTTCAGAGTAACTTCAATCAAATTTATTTATTTGGCGAAAAAAATTTCTATCAATAAGTTTCTTTTTTCTATCCCTTGAATTAACACATATGAAGTTCCTTAAACCTCTATTTATCCTCGTTTCAAACTTCAACCAAAACAAAAAAATCAGCGGAGGCCCCCCCACTGATTAGAGTCTTACTTTATTCTACTACACCTTCATGTAATTTTTCTGTATAATTCTTGACATCCTGCCAACTATCTCTAGCTGTATTCAGATCTTCTTTGATAAAAGTAAACTCCTCAGGACTGATGCCTTTTACATTTTGCAACAAATTATTATACTTCGCTCCAATTGTATACCACTGATTCGATATATTTTGAAGAGAAGTAATGGCTGCATCAATTGTGTCCGTCATATTGATTGTCTTATTTTTAACATCAGTCAAAATAGCTACTTCCGCCTGTGCCCCAGAAATTCTAGCCTTTAAGTTTTCGATTTCTCGTTCTGCATTTGCAATATCTTTCTTAGCGACAGCAATCATCGGCCCACCAGCGAGACAAGTGATTAACGCCACACAAAGTGCTGCTCCCGCAATAACCATATCATTACTTTTTTTAATTGAATCATTGTAAGTATTGATTTGCTGTTGCAACAGCGGAATTCCAGCATTCGTACTTGCTAAAATTGAGGTTAATTGATTTGCATCATCTTTAAAGCTTTTTGTATCTTCTGCCATTCTATTTCGAAACGTTTTTAGATTTCCTAACAGCTTATCCACTTCACTCTGGTTGTTCAAAATGACATTGTACAATTTTTCTAAATCAGATTTCAATTTCCCGCTGTCTTTTTGGTCCATAGCTGCTAATAAATTGTTGTAATATGCTTGGAATGTATCATTAAATTCCACAATATTTTGATCCGTCTTCAAAATTTGAGGTTTCATTTCATCTAACCAGTATATCGCATTCAACTTGGCCTCTTTTTGGTGCTTGATCATATTTTCTCGTAAACTACTATTTACTGCACTTATTTTACTCAAATCTGTTTCTTGTTGATCACGAATTGTTTTCGCATATGCATCCATTGCAAATACACTAGATGTTGTTTGTGCCATTACATCCTGGAATCCTGCAGGACCAAGAGAATAGTTTTTATTACTTTCTTGCAATGAATGTATTTGCCCCTTTTGTTCTGCTGCAAGAGGATGCAGTGGTACAATATTACTTGTCGTAACCCCAAGAACCATTATTGACAACATGATTTTCTTATAAAGCCTCTTATTCATATCTCCACCTACTTTGTATAAAGTACAACTTCTATCAGCTGAGATTCCCTTTATCTCAATCATTCTCTGTGTCTCTCTGTTCACGAATAATGAGATTAAAAATCTCCTGCTCAAAATTGAACAGGAGACCTGCATCCCATACTTTATATGTCCGAAAAAATTATCAAGTATCTCCATATAAAGCATTAGTGATTTATTACGCTTTTGTATCCACTACTTTAATATCCTCAGCATAAATCTTTTCAGCATAATCTTTAATATTTTTCCAGCTATCTTTAGCAATATTTAGATCCTCTTTGATGAAAACAAGATCGTTAGGGCTAATAGATTCAACGTTTTGAAGTAAAGAGTTATATTTTGATCCCATTGTATACCATTGATTTGAAATATTTTGCAGTGCAGTAATGGCTACATCGATTGTATTTGTTAAATATTCAGTTTGAGTTTTAATATTTGTTAAGCCAGCTACCTGTAATTGAGCTTGCGAAATTTGTCCTGTTATCTTTTGGATTTCTGCCTGTGCATTATCAAGTTCTTTCTTCGCTAAAACAATTCCAGCAGTTCCCCCTCCTATCGCTGCTGCTCCACCTGCAATAAGTCCAATTCCTAATGGAGTCCCTGCACCAGTAGCAATTACAACTGCACCACCTATAATCGCAATTGGTCCTAAAGCTGTTGCAACTGACGATCCAATAATAATTGCGTTATATTTACCAATCGCCTCATTATACGTTGTGATTTGGTTTTGCATAAGTGGAATTCCAGCATCTTGACTTGCTAAAATAGACGTTAATTGATTTGCATCACCTTTAAAGTTTTGCGTATCTGTTGTCATTTTATTTCGGAATTGTTTTAGGTCTGCCACTAACTTATCTACTTTTTCTTTGTTCTCTGTAATACTAGCAGATAATCTTGTAAGTCCTTTTGTTAGTGTTGCTTTGTCTTTATTATCTACCGCTGTTACTAACGTATCATAATAGTTTTGGAATTTCGTATTATAATTAATAATATTTTGGTTCGTGGAAATCAATTGCGGTTTAATTGTATCCAACCAATGATTTGCATTTCCTCTAGCAACATCTTGATGATGAACGACTTTTGTTTTTAAAGAATCATCAACAGTCGTTATACCATTAAAATTAACATTAGCTTGTTTAATAATTGTTAAGGCATACAGATCCATTACTAAAGCATTTGATCCTGTTCTTGCCATCGCATCTCTTAGACCGTCTGGCCCTAATGAATATTCAGAGTACTTGTCCGATGCATCTGTTACACTAGCATGAATCGGAATTGGTTTTGTTGTGCTTTCCGCTGCATAAGTATGTGCTGGTAGGATATTACCTGCTGCAACTACTGCCATGATTGCCGATAGAGCCATTACTTTATAAGGTTTTTTTGTCATTTTTCTTCTCTCCCTATATCATTAATTATTGTGATGTATTGTCTGCAAGAAATTTAATGTACCATTACATTTGTCACGTAATCTTCAAATTGCTTCGTTTGTTTAGCCATCTCATCATTTAATCTTTTAAGTTGACTAAATTGTTTTTGGAATGTACTACTATCAATAGAAACACCTGTTGCAAGATTCTCTTTCATTTGAAGCATAGTTTCATTCACTGACTTCCAATCATTCACCAAATACTCCAAAGTTGTAATTTGTCTATTAATTAGCTCCGTAAAACTTTTTACCTGATCTTCAATAAATGTAATTTCAGTTACTTGAATTTCAGATTGTGATAACTTTTGAATAAGTGGTAGTAATTCTTTTTGCTTCTGCTGAATTCTATTCGCAGCTTCTCTTGTTTGACTATCTGCAGCATTTACGATTTCATCGCTAAGAGATCCAATCGATACAAAATCTACTGTTTTTGTCTGAGCTGTTTGATTCGTAATTGTAAAAACTTGTTTCCCAATATTAATTGAGCCTTTAATAATTTCATTTGGTCGATTTAAAATCTTTGTAAGTTCCGCTTGAATCTCTTCTTGAATTCTTTTAATATCCGCTCTTATTTGTACAATATCTCCATTTGAGCCCTTTAATGATTGAATTGCTGTGTCAGCCTTTTGAGATAGACTTGCATTATCTTTATCCAATAAAGCTTTAAAACGATTTAACTCAAGTAAAGTTTGTTCCATGTCATCTTGAATTGTTTGTGATTGACTATAGAGTCTACCGAAAGCGCTTACAAAATCATTTTTTGCTTGTTCATCTTCATTCACTTTTCCAGCTAAATCATATAATTTACTATAATAGCTATTAAATCTTGTACTATATCTCATCATTTCTTGATTTAGATCCATTAACTTCGGATTATACTCATCTACCCATTCACGGACATTCGTTTTTGCGATCTTTTGAAAATCTGTCAAACTACTCATAGCACTTACTTTAATATCTGGCTGTTGTAAAATAACTAATCCGTAAGCTTGTATTAAAGGAGTGTTTGCCCCTAAAGTTCTTATCGAATTTGACAATGTATTTCTAGCCGTAATATTTTGAACACTTGTTTGTTTAAATTCTGATTGATTACTTTCTGCGAAAGCACTTATAGGTGTTAAGCAACTTGTAGATACTGCCGTA
Organism: Bacillus sp. 95MFCvi2.1; assembly: GCF_000374965.1. Classification (NCBI taxonomy): domain Bacteria; kingdom Bacillati; phylum Bacillota; class Bacilli; order Caryophanales; family Bacillaceae; genus Bacillus; species Bacillus sp. 95MFCvi2.1. The sequence goes on from NZ_KB895694.1 coordinate 203,623, forward strand.
ACCAATAGCCCTGTAAGTAAAGTCTTTTTCACTTTAACTCCTCCTAATATATTAGTAACTAATTATATTTTTTTATATAGATTTAATACTGTTCATTTCTTTGTAATAGACAAATATAGGAAACGTTTCCATACGTATTCAATCTTTTTCGAATAGGTATGAACTCTATTAGTTTTTATATTTCCTTATTAGCGATTTCATCCCTTACTTTTTTGATTCAAATTAGAACTACTATCTTAATAAGAAAATAAAATCATATTTTACTATATCCACCTCTTTCGATTCATTAGATTTAAAATATAGCACCACTTGGACTTAAACTAAATCATATAAGCTATTCATCATACCTTTTATTTACTGAATGAATTTCCTACCATGAATCTTCTTCCAATTCCCTATAAAACTAAGAAAGAAGATTGCATATGTTACACAAAAATATTATTCATTTTTCACAATTCATTAATAAGGTTATGAAACAAATAGCTGTGTTTAAATTTAAGTTTTATACTGTAGCCTCATTTAAACACAGCTATTTTTTATCGTAAAGGTGTATTTTTTCTTCCGCTATTCCATAGGCTTTTTGTCTTTATTTCAATATAAAGTAACATTAACTTTATAAAATATTAATAAGAGTATTTTTCATTGAAAAGCACCTTTATCTCTAAAAGAATCGCCATAGCAATTATTATTTCGATATAACTATTATGAGTGTATGCAATTATGCATACACTCTTTTCACAAAGCAGATTTCCTTACTTTAAAACTTTTTCTCCCTTACAGAAAACAATTCATTTTCTCTTTTTATAAAAAAGAAAATGAATTAATCATCCTCCTGATAAAAACATTCCCTTTCTGCTCTTTTATTCATAGGTAGTAAGTCCCATCTATATCCTATATTCATTATCTAAAAGCGAGCGCTCACTAGCACCAATTAAATGGTCAAGTTTACTGAGAAATCCTATTCTATTTCTATTTTTTGATTAGCAAAGTATACTACAAACTACCACAGTGTCTACATTTATTACGCCTCCGATAATAGTAAGCTATCGTAGCGCCAAACAGAGCCACTCCCCAAATTGGCCATAATAACTCTGGACCTTCCAATGCCCATCCCCTATGATCTAGGCCCCCTTTATTAATAAAACCTCGGATGTACATCAAACCAGCTGAAGTAACCATAATGGAAACCAGTGAAGCCGGGATAATCGCTAATGAAAGAGGTACACGCTTACCAGCAACAAATGGAAACCAACGCGGAAAAATTTCTCCCCATCGCTGAATAAGCCCTAGCGTAAGAATTGCCCCTCCAAGCGCTACGGTTGCCAAAGACGCACCCATTAACCAAATTCCAGGTGAATCACGTTCAAAAGAATCAAGTAATTCTTTAGTCGTTCCTAGTGGAATGCCTATCGCCCAACACCATCTTGTTATGGAATAACAGATGGGAATTATAATAGCAATGTAAGTGCACCATTTCCCCCAAGATGCTGCTGAGGATTGTGATGTCCATTTAGAAGGATTACTATTTCGGCCACAATACGGACAAGCATTTCGTATTTGGCGTTGGTAGGCTAAAGCAGTAGCAATCCATAGAAAGGATCCGAGCATACTAATATATTGATTTACAACCGTCCCATACATCATGTGTTCAAAAAAATTAGCTTCAGATGGAAAATCAAATGGCGCTCCAACCAGAAAGACAATTCCATACGCCGCAGTCGCCAAAATACGGTAATCGATAACTGCAAATAATAGAATTGCTACTAACATATACACAAACGTGAGCAACATCATTCGGAAAGGTCCCTTGCCCCAGCCAAGAGTCATCAGGACAGCTACAATGACTCCCATTAATCCAAATCCAACCATCATAGGTGCACCGATCTCAGGCCTCAAACCAGCTAGCATTGAGTATTCAGAATGTGGATCCCCTATCCCAAGTGGAAAACCTTTTCCTCCCAACGCCCAATACAAACCTAATATGAAATACATAAACGACCACGCACCTGCAACATACCCAATCCATTTTGGCCATAGCGATAACCGCTCAACAATATGAATTCCGGTTTCACTTGTTTTCTTTATCTTTAACATCTCGAAAACCACCCCTTTTCTATTAGAAAGTTCAAATGCTAAAACTTTCCGCAAAATCCACACTGGCCTTTCCTTCTTTGATAATAAGCAAGAGTTGCCACTCCTAATGCTATTCCCCATGGAAGCCAAAATAGTGAAGGCCCTAATTCTCCCCAATTTCCAGTATTGATGGAACCATCCAATATTTTCAAAATGATAATCGGACTTATTTTTAATCCCGCAAGAGTGATAAGAACAGATGCACATGTCGCTGGTATCACCGCGAACCAAATAGGAACACGTCTTCCAGCCAAATAAAGGCACCAACGAGGAAAATTTCCTCCCCATTTTTGGATAAGTCCCAATGTAAGAATAGCACCGCATATTGGTAATCCCCCAAGTACGACCTCTATCAAACGTTCCGTAAATGATTGATTGCTAATTAATGTTGCTGCTGCATCACTCACTCCCAATGGAATCTCTGCAGCCCACGCTAAGCGGACAATGCCATAAGGAAGTGCCATAACGATAGCAATGTAGGTTGCATATTTCCCCAAACTGTTTCCGGCAATTGAGTTATCCTGAGTCTCCTTTTGGCGCCCGCAATTCACACATGCTTCCCGGCTCCGCCGCTGATAAGCCAAGGCTGTGGCTCCCCACAAAAATCCTCCTACCATACATAGAAGTTGATTTATTACAGACCAATCAATGAGTTGAAAGTGTAGCATGAATGAATAAGCGAAATTCTGTAATACCCGGACATCAGGAATCACAAACACTAGAGTCATACACATTATCCATGCGAAAATGAGCAGGACTGCACGTGGAATCATTCCCCCCCACATTCGGATTGTAGCCAATGCAGCGATTGCTCCAATCCCTCCAATGCAAACGATTGTCACTCCTCCCACATCTGATTGTATGTTTGCTAAAAATGATCCCATCATAACCCCTCTTGAATCATTTTCACTAAAAGGAAATCCTGCGCCTCCTAAAGCCCAATAAAGCCCCAAAATCCCATACAAGAAAGACTAGATTGCAGCTATATAAGCAACCCATCTATGCCAATCTGACAGCAGTTTATTTTGATTCCTCTTCCTATCTTTCAATGTGTATTCTGAGTTATTCTCAGTCGACTGTCGTATATAATTTAATTTAAAAACCATAGTCTCCAACTCCTTAGTGGATAGTGATGAGTAAGTTCATACTATAATAGGAGAAACAATTTGAAACGAATCCACGGACCTGTTTATAAACAGGTCTAAAGATCCGTTTATAAACAGGAGTTTACATGATTAAGGCTTTAGGCCCACTTCTTGTAAATGTCGCTAGAAAACAAAAACCCAATTCCATGTAAAGGAATTGGGTTGAGAACTTTCTAAATATAAATCAATAATCGCTTTCCTGATTCGGACGCATAAACCCTTGTTCCCATGCAAAAACAGCAGCTTTCGTACGATCAAGCATATGAAGCTTACTTAAAATGTTACTAACATGGCCTTTCACTGTCTTTCCACTAATGAAAAGACTTTCAGCAATTTCAGCATTCGTGAGTCCCCTAGCAATCAATCGTAATACTTCCAATTCTCGTTCACTTAGCTCGGAAAATGGATCAGGAGATGCCTGTTTCGTAGCACGAATCTCATTAACAACCCGTGCAGCCACCCGTGGATGCATAATGGATTCGCCTTGTACGCCTCTCCTTACCGTTTCAACCAATTGATTAGGCTCAATGTCTTTAAGCACATATGATATCGCCCCTGCACGTAACGCTGGAAAAATGTACTCGTCCTCATGATAAGAAGTCAACACAATCACTTGAGAACGAGGACTAACTTGTTTAATCATTCGTATCGCCTCTACACCATTGATACCCGGCATCACTAAATCCATGAGTACGATATCTGGCACAAGCTCAGCAGCTAGGTCCGTAGCATTCTCACCATTCTCTGCTTCTCCAACCACGTGAAAGTCAGGTTGAATTGTGAACAGAGTATTCAATCCTTGTCTTACAATTGCATGATCATCAACAATTAAAATCGAAATCGGATCTTCCTTCTCCATTTTCTGTCACCTCTTCTAAATAACCATTGGCATTCGGATTGTTATCTTCCCAAATGTCTGCTTGTTTACATTGAACGGTAATTTTCACACCTTTCTCTATCCCGCTTTGGATATCGATATTCCCTTTTAACGCATGAATCCGTTCACGCATAGAGGACAAACCTACTCCTTGTCGAGCTCCCCTTTGCATATCAAACCCACAACCATTATCATGAATAGAAAGAGTTACTACTTCTTCGCACTCTAGATGAATCATTACCATATTTGCTTGACTGTGGCGTGCAACATTATTCAGTGCCTCCTGTGTGATGCGAAAAAATGTTTCTTCAATAATGGGGGATACTTGTTGCTGTCCACTTGTCTCCAAATTAACCATGATACCCGTTTGTTCTTGCCACATCCCCGCATAATCTTTTAATGCATGTGCCAAATTCTTTCCCTCAAGTGCGACAGGACGTAATTCCCGTATTAATGCACTTAACTCCCGCTGCGTTTGATGTAACAAGTTTTCTGCCTTTAGTAAATGGTCTTTAGCGATATCATCATCTTTTCCAATAAGGGATTTACTAGTATTCAGCCAGATAGATGTAGCAAACAGTTGCTGCTTAATACTATCATGTAGCTCACGAGCTAATCGATTGCGTTCCTCAAGTGTCGCTAAATCTTGCCGCACTCTAAGTAAGGTACGTAATTGTTTCGCCATTTGATTCAACTTATATGCCAACTGCCCTAATTCATCCTTTGAAGGATCATGTACAAATGTTGTGAAATCTCCTTGACTCCATTGATCTGTAGAGTTTAATATCTTTTGAATACGACGAACGAGACTTCGAGAGGTGATAATTCCAAAAGTAATACCAACAATTGCTGCACCAATAAAGAAAGCCAAAATACTAAATCCAAAAAACTGAAAAGTAGCCTTCCAAAAATCGAACAAAGAAAAATGTATGTTTTCTGCTTTAACTACTAATACCCCAAGAACATCTTTCTCATTAGATAACGGAGCAACAATATATAAAACCCCACCTTTATGATAGCTATATGTTTTTAACTTACGTGCTTCGGATGGTTTCAGTGACAGAGCTGTATATATATTTCGATAAACTTTCGCAGGGAACTCTGTTTTAAAATCAATAAACTGAGGCACATTCTCTCCAGCACTTGCAAGTAATTTCCCATTTGGATCAGTCACCACAGAAAATCCATCGAATTCAGTCCCTACTTCTATGGGCCAATCTTCTAATGCCTTCTTCAGTTGATTTTGATTAATCAATGGTCCATTAAAGTTAGAAGATATATTTTGGGCCTGTATGCTTATCTGTTGTTCAAACATTTGGTCCGCATTATATTTCACTAGACTAAGTGAAATAAGAAAGCCTACCACTTCAAGGGTTAATAGAACACCAATGGTTGTTAATACATAAAATAAAGTCAGTTTCCACTGCAAGCGGCGGAAATGCCGGACAAAACGAGACAAAAATTTCATGTTTTTCCCTTCCTAATTGAAAGTATAGTGACCACCGTATTGTTCAATTCCCACTAAAATCTACTTCCTACTATAAAATATGTATTGAAATTTAACATTCCTCCCCCCAAGAAGCTTCTTTATATCATTCATTCTAAATTTAATTTTTCTTGATAAATTAGAAATTTCCTAGCGTACCCTTAAAATTATTTATGCACGAATATATCCTCTCCTTGCTCTTCTGTAAATCAGATCCTTTTCCGTCTTATCATTCACTCTATTTTAACAACTTCTTAAAAAGATAGATTGGTATGGAGAAACAGATATAAACTCCCCCCTTCTACTTAATGACGAATGTGGATGTGGAACATGCACTTTTGTAATAATATTCTTAAAGAAAAAATCAAAAACTATATATCTTTATTGCCTTAATAGTAGTAAATATATTCATAAAATGTAGATAATCATTTTAAAAACCAGGGTCGTTCAAATAATTGGTGAAAGTAAATGGATAGGAATTTTAACAAGGTTAGAAAGAATAACTTTTGGAGTGGTAAAAAGTTTCGAAATACCAAATTTAACATAAGGATTGGATACACAAAGATAAGATATAAAACCTATTTGTATAAAAAGGTAGCTCTACATAAGTAAAGCTACCTTAGAAATTGCTTGTTCTATAATCTTTATTTTTTCAAATGATACGGTACAGTCGTAATAACTACATTTCTCTTATAGAGCAAGAATGCACGAATCAATAAGCTAGACTGGTTATGAAGAATATTGTGCCAGCCTTTCTTAGGAATAAATTGCGGTATTACTACAGTAACCCGATAATTTGATTCGCTCGCTTTATATTGAACTGTATCAATAAATTTGGTTAGCGGCTGAATAATACTTCTGTAATGAGAGTGTAGTGTCACCAGTCTAACCTCAGGCTGCCATTTCTTCCATTTTTCTTCAAACTTCTTCTCATCTTCTCTTTCAAAAGAAACGTAAACAGCTATGACCTGATCTGGTGAAAGGGATTTAGCATAATTTAATGAATTCTCTACTACATGAGTCATCCCAGCAACAGGAACAATTATGACATTCCCTTCAATCGGCACAATTGGTTCACAAGTTTTAAGACTTAATTGATCACCTACCGCTTCATAATGCTTTCTAATTCGATGAAAAACAATAATAATGACAGGTAAGAAAATTAAGACTGTCCAAACTTGTGAAAACTTAGTTAAAAAGAACATACTCATAACTATAAAACTAATAATAGCACCCGTTAAATTAATCGTTAATTTTAAAATCCATCCTTGAGGCTTTTCACGAATCCATTTTACCACCATTCCAGACTGGGACAACGTAAATGGAATAAACACGCCTACTGCATAAAGTGGAATGAGATGTTCTGTTTGCCCTTGGAAAGCAATAATTAAAAGAATTGAAGCAATTCCAAGTATGATAATTCCATTTGAATACCCTAATCGGTCTCCTCTAACTGTAAACATTCTAGGTATAAACTTATCTTTTGCAAGATTAACTGCTAATAAAGGAAAAGCAGAATAACCAGTATTAGCAGCAAGTATTAATATCAACGCTGTTGTTCCTTGAATAAAGAAATACATGAAGTTCCGTCCAAATGTTTCTTCGGCAATTTGTGAAACAACTGTTACCTCTCCACTTGGAGTAATACCATAATAGTAAGCTAAATATACGATTCCTGAAAATAACACTGCAAGTAAGGAGCCCATCGCAAGTAACGTTTTAGCAGCATTTTTAGGAGCCGGATCTTTAAAGTTTGGAATCGCATTGGAAATGGCTTCAACACCTGTCAAAGCAGAACTACCTGATGCAAATGCTTTTAAAAGTAAAAACAAACTAACCCCTGCTACTGGTGTACCAATTGGTGTATGCAAATTAGGTGAGACTTCACCTGTTACAATGTTGTATATACCTACACCGATTAATATAAATAACGCTAAAACAAATAAATAAACGGGATAAGCTAAAATAGAAGCTGATTCCGTTACTCCTCTTAAGTTCAAAATTGTAATAAATAATACAAAGATAATAGCAATAATTACATTATGAGCATGTAAGCTAGGAAAAGCAGATGTAATAGCATCTGTACCTGCAGATACACTTACTGCCACCGTTAAAATGTAGTCTACTAATAAGGAACCTCCAGCTATTAATCCTGGATTAACACCTAAATTTTCTTTTGATACTACATATGCTCCCCCGCCATGAGGATAGGCAAAAATAATTTGTCTATAAGACAAAATTAGAGCTGTTAGCAAAACTAAGACTCCTATTGCGATTGGAATAGAATACCAAAATGCTAACGCCCCCACTGTAGATAGAGCAATCAATATTTGCTCCGGACCATAGGCAACCGATGATAATGCGTCAGAAGATAGAATCGCTAACGCTTTCGTTTTATTAAGCTTTTGCTCTCCTAATTCGGTTGATTTTAAGGGTCTTCCAATTAAAAACCTCTTTATAGTTGAAACCACTGCTGTCCACTCTCCAATAACTTTGTACGTACATTTCTCTTTTAGTCAAATTAATACGCTATTTTTCAGAAAACAAAAAATGTCTACAAGCCATAACAAATAGACTTGTAGACATTAATTTTTTTGTCGCACAAGCTCCACCTTCCTTCTCATATAACGCTTACGAGGTTAGCTGTCGGATTCGGGCCTGTGAGTAGCCCTACCTCTTTTGCAAGGATTCACCCCTTGGATTATGTATCAATCCATAAAAACGGTTCCCCCGTACCATCAGGTTTCAGCGATTTAGAAATTCGAAACTGTCGATTATCATACTCCCTTATTTAGAAAAAGTAAACAAAAATTTTTAAACAATGGCTTAAATTTTTAGAAATAGAAAAATTGTGATGATTATATAGGGTATTACTTCGTGAATGAATATAATGCATCATATAAAATTAGCTTTTGAAGTTTTTGCACCACAATCAAATTATTTATATATACGCTATCTATTAATGAATAGACTTCACCCTTTTTCAACTACAGTATACATATATCTAGACCCATCGATTACTTCTATCAGTTCCCCTATTAATACCCTTATTGTTCGAAATATTAAATCTAAAACCCGTTTTATTTGTAGGATTTCCTTACTTTTTGTCGAATATATTCAATGGGAGGAGGAATATTACATGATTTTCAAAGGATTCTTCATTAATCTATCTATTTTTGCTTTCCTAGTTAGCTCAGCTATATTCATTCGAGTGTTGATTTTGAATATTAATTCTAAATTAAACCGGCTATACGGAGGAGTAGTTGCCGGTATCATAGCTGCTATTCTGATGGTCTTTAATTTTAAGCACATGGGATTGTTTTATGATCTCCGAATGGCTCCTCTTATAATTTCGTACATTTATTTTGGTCGTACGGCCGGTTGGATTACAATAACATTTATTATAATTATGCGCATTTTCTATCTTGGTGGTAATTGGGGACCATCTTTGATTGTTTCTTTAGGAATAGCTACTATATATACTATTTTTGAAACTTATCTCAAGAAGCTTCATCCCTTTAAGAGAGTCTTTCTCTATCTAGCTGTTTATATAGCTATGATCCATTTGGTATTCGGATTCTTTTTTCCTTCTATACCTCTTATACTTTTTGACATTCAAGGTACATTATTTATATCTTCTGGACTATTGATCTGTATTTTTCTTATGGAGTCCTATCAAAAATTATATTGTTTAACACAAAATTTAACTAAAGCGAATGAAACATTACTAGAATCCAAGCAAGAATTAAGGGATACCGTACATGAATTGCAAGGAGGTATTTTTAAATTTAAAAAAGTAAATGGAAATTTTATTCATACTATGTGTGATGGGCAGTTATTTTATCAACATGGGTTTCACTCAGAACAAGTGGTAGGAAGAAGTTTACTTACCATAGATTCTTCCATTATTTCATTTCATTTACTTCCTCGACTACTAAAATATTATCAACAGGCATGGGATGGTGAAGAAGTCAGTTTCGAACTGCCATGGCCCAATGATGAGACTATTATACTTTTCTCTCTTAGGCCTGTTAAACGAGAAGGAACAGTTATTGAGGTAGTTGGTTCTACTGTTGATATAACGAAAAGAAAAAATGCGGAAGATGAACTAAAGGTGACGAAAGATCGGCTGGAATCATTTATTAATCATAACGTAGATGCTATCACTATATTTGATTTAGATGGACATATGATACAAGCCAATAAAGCTTATGAAAAGATATTTGGATGGTCAGAAAAAGAAATCTTGGGAAAAAAATTACCTTGCATACCTGATTTTTTAATGAATGAAACTTTAGAATTTATAAAAAATATTAAAAATACCAATATACAAGACCCTGTTATTACTAGGTTAGAAACAGTTAGACAAAGAAAAGATAAAACTCTAATTGATGTAAGCTTGACGGTTTCACCCATTCTAGATTTAAGGGGCAATGTAATTGCTTTATCAGGAATTTGTAGAGACATTTCTGAAAGGAAACAAGCAGAAAGAGAACTCCATCGATTACATCAACAATTAAAAGACAGTGAAATGAAATACCGTGCACTAATCGAACAAGCAACTGACGCAGTATATGTAGTAGAGCTGAATGAGGATCAATTTCCAACAGGATTTATAGAGGTAAATCCTGTTGGGTGTAAAAGATTTGGATATAGTAGAGAGAAGCTTCTCTCAATGCCATTTCCTAGTACCGTTCCGCCAGATTCTCCAATGGTCAAAAGAGTAATAAAAAAAATTAGAGAAGGGCAAACTTCTTTCACTTTGCAAGATGAATTTGTTTTTCCAACAGGAAAAACAATAACAACTGAGTTTGGTGTCCGTGTTTTTAACTTGAATGGCAAAAACGTTTTCTTGAGTATCTCTCGAGATATCACTGAGCGGTTAAAAACAGAGGAATTATTACGAAAATCAGAGAAACTTGCTGTAGTTGGTCAATTAGCCACTGCAATTGCCCATGAAATTAACAATCCTTTAACAGCAATGAAAGGATTCATGCATTTACTAAAATCATCGGAAAATAAGAAAAATGAACATTATATAGATATCGTGTTATCAGAGATTGAGCGAATAGAAAGTATTACAAATGAATTTATGGCACTAGCAAAGCCTCAGGCGTTAGAAATTAAAACAAATGATCTTAATGTATTAATGAAACAAGTTGTAATGATACTTCAGCCTCAAGCAATGATGAACAACATACAAATTACAACTGAGTTTACATCTGATACTTCATTCATCCTTTGTGAAGGAAATCAATTAAAGCAAGTTTTTATAAATATCTTAAAAAATGCGATTGAAGCGACAGCAATGGGAGGGGAAGTCTTGATTCAAATCGAATATATACCTGATAAAAACCAGGTAAACATTCGATTTACTGATTACGGATGCGGAATTGAAAAAGATCGTATACCTTATCTAGGAGAGCCATTTTATAGTATTAAAGAAGATGGTATCGGTTTAGGATTAATGATCTGTTATAAAATGATCGAAAAGCACCAAGGAAAGATACTTATTGAAAGTGAGGTAGGTAAAGGAACGACAATCAATGTAAATCTTCCTATATCTACTCTCGAAAACTAATATTCTTATTTATCTTTTTAGGTACCACCGTATCACCAGAAATTTAAAAATAAAAACATCTCAAAAGTAAAAAGTTTCTTTTCTATAGTTTAGAAGAAGAAATTTTTTCATTTTAAATATTATGGATAATTTAATTTAAAAAAATGAAGAACAATATCTATTAGAAGCTGATGATAGTGTAAAAATACCAGCAAATTCGAAACATAAATGGGAAAATTCTTAGATATGGTGGATTATTCCTAGAATCGTTGCCGTATCTTAATAAAGACATCCTTGTTGTACAGACAATTGGTATACCAAACATGATTGTAATACACAAATTGATCGAATGAACTTAATAGAAAGAGAGGGCCTTTCTGGTAAGAGCTCCTCTCTTTCTATTAAGTTGTGTCATGTGTAAGTTTATCATTTTAACCGAGAAGACTCCCTCCTCTAAACGAAGTGAAGGTGGGGGTAGTTCAATTCTTATTGATTCACGTACGTATCAAACCATAAATGGATATATCCAGCTGTAATACGTTGCGCTTCTATTAAGCGTTTTCCTGTTACTGGTGTTACCTCAGCACGCCATTTATCAGCAGAGTCTTGTGACACAGCCGCTTTTATAAACCAACCTTTCGTTGAACTTTAAGGTGAGAGTCTTACTATCGGCGAATAGCGGGATAAAATATTGAATGTTCATATACAATTACCTGATTTGTACTTTTTTATATCCACCTTCTTTTTCGAGACCATTCATTTTTAAATTCACATAATAAACCAATCTAAATATAAACGGAAACAACAAAGAGCCTACAAGGGATGGAATGAATATTTTATTAAAAAGTGAAGCTATCCCAAAAAGAATCACCGCAAAAAAGTAGCCTACAATTGCACTCCAATAAACAAAACGTGCAAATTTAATTTGGAACGTATCACCTTTTTTGCAAGGTTTACCGAACATAACTTGGACAAATTTAATCAATGTAATCACCTCTCCTTATGCTGTAGCTTGTTTCAAGAGACAACAAGCCAATTATATCTCATTTACAGTAACTCACTTGGAAATGTCTCCTCGAAAACCCGTCACACCAGCAGGTCTACGAATCTCTCTATAGACTGTTGGAATGTTCGCTTACAGCATCTCTTCATAAACTTTTAAATTTTGATAAATAATTTTTAACAATGGCGCATCTATATGAAATTGTTTTGCTAATTTTAACAAATATCCTTGTAAGTACTCCCCCTCGATAGGTGAATCTTTCTCCATATCCCGCTGCATAGAAGATTTCATATCATATGAAATCTTATCGATCGTCTTCATATGTTCGTCAACAATATTATCCTGAATTGGGGCTCCAGATGCTTTCATAATCTGTGCTGCTTCTTCAAATAAATTCCGAATCAAGTCCCGTCCCCCATCACTTTCACGAATTGGTCCTATTGGTGCGCGCATTAGCGTAGTCACACCTGACATAACAGTAATAAATAAATATTTATGCCACATATCTTGCACGATATGATTACTCAAAACAAAACTTGCTTTTGTACCCTTTAATGCATCGGCAATCTCATATATTCGCTCTGTATGTAGATGTTTAATTTCCCCAAATACAAGTCGGTCAGCAGAGCTAGTTTGAACAACATCTCCCTCACCGTTTAATGTTGTTTCAATAAAACACAAACCTCCAATAACTTTATCCTCACCAAATACCCGTTGTAATACAGATAGATGAGCTATACCATTTAGTAGTGGTATAATAATTGTGTTCTCACCAACAAATGGCTTCAAATCGTTTATTGCTTCTTCTAAATGATAAGTTTTTGTTGAAAATAAAATTAAATCGAATGGATCTGCGGATTCAGTTTTTGTGATTAATTGTGGTATAAAGGAGAAATCTCCATTTATGCTACGAATAGCAAGACCATTTTTCTCAAGCTGTTGTTTTCGTCCACTACGAACGAGAAAAGTAACGTCTTCCCCTTTTTCTACTAAACGGCCTCCAAAATACCCTCCGACTCCTCCAGCTCCTAGTACTAAAATACGCATATAGAACTCCCCTTTTCCAAACATGAAAATTTTACTTCCTTGTAACATAACTATATTATACATCTGACTCATTAATTAAACAGAAGATTCAACTTTTTAATAAGGTTTTATTTTAAAATTATGTATTATAGACTTAGTAAAGACTTGTATAGTTAGAAAGGATGAGAAGAAATGCAATATCCAATGTTCTTATCTAAAAGATTAACAATACGCCCCTTTGAATTAGATGATGCTCCGAGAGTTCAAGAATTAGCAGGCGATAAAGAGGTTGCGAAAACTACTACAATTATTCCTCACCCTTATCCAGATGGCTGGGCAGAAGAGTGGATTACCTCTACTCATACAGCTATGGATAAGGGAGACAGTTTTCACTTTGCAATGGTTAATGAGCAAAATATGCTCATCGGTTGTATTTACCTTTTTATTAACAAAAAACACAATAAAGGAGAACTAGGATACTGGCTGGGTAAATCCTATTGGGGCTGTACAGAAGTCGGTCAGGTCATCGTTACATATGCATTTGAAGAATTACAGCTAAATCGTATTTATGCTGATGCTTTTACTAAAAATCCTGCTTCTTCTAAAGTCATGCAAAAATTAGGCTTGAAACATGAGGGAACATTTAAACAAAGTTGTTTGTATTGGGGAGTGTATGAAAATACTGTTGTTTATGGTTTAACAAGATCTGATTATAACAAGAGTAAGTAGCTTCTCTTCTTTTTAGCGAATATCAATAATACGAAAGCTTTACTTCCACCATAAAAATCAAAATTTCAAGAAGAAAAAACGCAGAAACCTCCTTTTAACAATTACGTTTTAACATCTAAATGAATGATTATAAAAAGAGTAGGCCACAAATTTTTATGGCCTACTCTTTTATTTAAACATTTCCCTTGTTTTGATTCACCAGAAGTAATCTATATTTTCTCATATCTTATAAATAAGTTAAAATCCTCTTCCATCCCAAAAAAACACCTACATAAAATATGATATACTAAATTCAAAATCTTTAGAGGAGCTGGCTATTATGGGGATGATTGGACAGTATCTATTAGTTACAGATGAGGAATTAAGTAAAATCAACAATAACGAGTTAGACATTTATTTTAGAGAATCTGATTTAGATATCGATAAGTCATGGCAGTTACTTCATTTTACTTTATGTGGTGAGATTGGCGGAGGCGAACCACCGCTTGGACATGTCGTACCGCTTAATGATTCCATCATAGATAACGATTCTCTCGGTACATTTTATCTTACAACTAGTGAAGTCGAAGAGGTCTATTCTGCAATAAAAGATTTAAGCGAATCTGATTTCAACAACATGTACAACTTTCAAGAATTAATGGATGAACAGCTTTATCCACTTGTTGAAGATGATGACCCGGATGAAATATTAGAATATACCTATAGTTACTTTTTAGAAATTAAGGATTTATATAAGCAAGCTGCTGCAAACAAGCAATGTGTAATTTTTTTCATTATCTAAATAGAAGTGAACTACCCTCCCCTTCACTTCTATTAGAGGAGAGGGGCTTCTCGGTTAAAACGATAAAAAAACGGATCCTCTCTTTGACGATAAGATCCGTTTTTTATGAAAGTGAACGATTATCCTAATTTCACTTTATTTTCTTCTTCAATTTTTTCTAATGCGATAGCCACTTGCTCTTCTGTTAATTCATGCTCTTTTACATAACGATTGCGCGGGTGTACACGGCATTCATGTGAACATGCACGTAAATATTTCTCTTCATTTTCTTCCGAGCATAAGATTTGTTTGTTACATTCTGGATTTGCACAATTTACATAGCGCTCACATGGTTCTTTTGTAAAGTGGTCTTTCCCAACAATAACATGTTCTTTTTGGTTTACTGGTACACCAATACGCTCATCGAATACGTAACATTGTCCATCCCATAGTTCACCTTGCACTTCAGGGTCTTTTCCGTACGTTACAATTCCGCCGTGAAGCTGACTTACATCCTCAAAGCCTTCACGCACTAACCAGCCTGAAAACTTCTCACAGCGAATACCACCTGTACAATATGTTAAAATCTTTTTACCTTCGAACATTTCCTTATTTTCATCAATCCAATCTGGTAGTTCGCGGAATGATTTAATATCAGGTTTAATCGCGCCTCTAAAATGCCCTAGCTCATATTCATAATCATTTCTTGCATCTATGATAACTGTATTTTCTTCCTTCATTGCTTCACAAAACTCTTTTGGTTCTAAATACTTACCTGTTGTTTCTTTCGGATTGATATCATCTTCTAAACGAAGTGTAACAAGCTCTGAACGAGGGCGCACATGCATTTTTTTGAACGCATGTTCATCAGCTTCATCCACTTTAAACACGATTCCATCAAAACGTGAATCGTTCTTCATTGCTTCCATATATTCCTCTGTTTGTTCAACAGTACCTGAAGCAGTTCCGTTAATCCCCTCTTCTGCTACAAGAATTCTTCCTTTTAACTCAAGTGAATTACAAAATTCTAAATGCTGAGCAGCAAATTCTTCCGGATTCTCAATTGTAGTGTACATGTAGTACAGTAACACTCTGTATGGTTTTGTATTTGACATTTTATTTTTACCACCTATCTAATTCGATATTTTAAAATCATGTATAAGTTAACGATCATATCGGAACATATAAGAATAAGAAAAGATATGTTAACTATTGCTCAAATAACTTTCTCCTATTTACAATGTTTTCCTATAAGTTAACGCAAATGAAAAACGAGATTACATCACAATCCAATAGAGTTGTGATGTAATCCCAATATATTATATAACATACAAATTGGTTTCCAGCAATTAATATGCTGTAATCCCTGTTTTACAATTAAAAAACAGCCTTTTCCATTCCATATTATAGGTTAATTTTCCTACAATCCCAAAAGTTATAACTGTATGTTAGCTATTTATTTATTTTTATTACATAGTTATTTCAAGTACACCTTTTATTGTACACAGTCATATAATTTGCATTAAGGAAACATTTGTGTTCAAATAAAAAAATCAACTAAAACATCTAAATGTATTGAAATAGATAGTAAGAATAAATACAATAATTGCATCATGCTAAGAAACTAAAGGGGAAAACTACTATGAATAAAAATATAACAAAAGATGAACACGTCCCTTCTCAAAGTACAACCGTTCAATCTGCTCATCTAGCTTTAAGTGGTGAAACTAAGGGACTAAAAAAATTATTACCTTTTCTAGGACCTGCATTCATCGCATCTGTTGCTTATATTGATCCAGGGAACTTCGCTACAAATATTGCAGCTGGATCACAATATGGTTATTTACTACTTTGGGTAATTCTCGCTTCCAATTTAATGGCCGTTTTAATTCAGTCTCTATCAGCGAAACTCGGGATTGCTACTGGTAAAAACCTTCCAGAAGTTGCTCGCGAACATTTCCCAAAACCCGTTTCAATTGGTTTATGGATACAGGGTGAACTCGTTATTATGGCTACTGATTTAGCCGAGTTTATCGGTGCTGCTTTAGGATTATATTTGCTATTTGGCATTCCAATGTTACCTGCTGCTTTAATCACAGCAATCGGATCATTCATTATTCTTGAATTTCAGCGCAGAGGCTTCCGCCCATTAGAAGCTGTTATTACAGGGATGGTCTTTATTGTTGTTGTTGCATTTGGTGTACAAATGTTTTATGCGAAACCAGAGCTAAGTCCCCTTCTTTCGGGACTATTTATTCCTAAATTTCAGGGTGTAGATAGTATTTTACTTGCAGCTGGGATTTTAGGTGCAACAGTAATGCCACATGCAATTTATCTACATTCTGCTTTAACGCAGCGCCGCGTAGTTGGAACAACAGATGAACAGCGCAAAAAGATTTTTCGCTTTGAATTCATTGATATCATTATTGCAATGGTGATTGCTGGAGCAATTAACGCAAGTATGCTAATCGTAGCAGCTGCCCTGTTCTTCAAAAACGGATTACATGTTAAAGATTTAGACGTTGCTTTTAATGAATTTAGCAATTTAGTTGGACCTGTATCAGCCAGCCTTTTCGGAATTGGATTGTTGGCTGCTGGTTTATCTAGTTCTTCCGTCGGTACAATGTCTGGTGATATTATTATGCAAGGATTTATCCGCATGCATATTCCTTTATATGTAAGACGCTTTATTACAATGATTCCGCCTCTTGTTATTATTGCTTTAGGGGTGAATCCAACTTACGCTCTTGTTATGAGTCAAGTTGTATTATCATTTGGAATCGCGTTTGCATTAGTACCTCTTATTATGTTTACAAGTAGCAAAAAAATTATGGGCGTGCTAGTTAATCATCGTATTACAAGCGCAATTGCCTGGTTAATCGCGGCTCTAGTTATCGCTTTAAATATTTTCTTACTGTATCAAACATTTACTGGACAATAAAGCTATTATGTTTTTGATTTTTATTTTATAAGATGCCATGATAAATCCCCTTTGCTTAAACAAAGGGGATTTATTTTAGGTTAAAGGTGAAATCACATCACCTATTGGTACCGCATTTCCATTTTTCACACGAATACCACCTTCTGGCATAGCGTGCCCATCAATATCCCGAAAATATAACGGTAAGCCTTCCGAAAGAAACATGCTCGTCTTGGATGGATCTTGCCGTTGATGATGAATATGTAAATGTGGCTCACTGGAATTTCCTGAGTTTCCAACTTTCGCAACCACTGTTCCTTCGTTTATGTGTTGTCCTTCTTTCACAAGTACCGATCCTCTCTTCAAATGAGCAAGGATAAGGTATGTTCCTGTTTCATCTAAGCGAAAATATATGTGATTACCAGCCATAGAATCAAAATCATCAGTTCCTGGTTTCAAATCAGGTTCATCAGTATTAATCGATATAACTGTTCCAGAAGCCGGAGCTACTACCTCTGCCCCATATATACCGTAATCTTCTAATTTTGAGCTTTTTATTCCCGCTGGTGGAACGAGAAAATCATATGCCCAACGTTGATTTGGTGCCCAGGCGTGATAATTCGTTTCAAGTCGATTTCCTCCCCATCCTACTAATGCAGTTTGATTCATTGGAAGACGAATCGTTGCTTTTGGAGTTGCAGAATGAACATCTGCCGGATAAGCAATTTGTCCTATTCCAACAAACCATCCTGCTGGCCAAGCTCCAGCTACAGATAGAATCAAAATAAAAATAATTGTTTTATCTATACGTCTTCTAGAAAACAAAATCCAAATAATTGTAGTCATTGTGATGATAAAAATTACGATAGAAAAGAAACTAAAAGCTTGTATTCCCCACCAAGCAAAGATAGATACAATGCCCCTAGCTACATAAATTAAGCTCCAACCTATCAACAAAATTGCAACAAAAATAGTAAGTATAATTTTCTTCCACATATTATATCCTCCGTTTCCATATCTTCATTCGCTATGATACAGAACAGACTTTACGACATATGAAAGAAATACTTACGACTTTCTTACGATTTCCTTTTATATCTTGGTAAAATGATAGTAAATGTTGTCTCTTCTTTATTACTATCCACTGTTAGATCACCTTCATGGATGTGAGCAATACTTTTAGCGATAGCAAGCCCCATTCCTTTTCCACCAGTATGAGCATTCCTTGACTTTTCTCCACGATAAAATTTTTCAAATACATACGGAATGTCTTCGTCTGAAATGCGTGGTCCATAATTCTTTATTTTTATTTGGGCATTCACGTTTTCAACTAACACTTCAATAACGATTTTCTTTCCAGACTTCCCATATAAAATACTATTACTGATTACATTTTGCATTAGCCTTATGATTAATTTTATATCTACTTCAATTTGTACAGTTTGTTTACACTCAATGTCAAAATGCATCTTTTCCTCATCTAATTGCGGTACAAAATCAATCATAATTTGTTCTATTAATGGTTTAGCCTCTATTATTTCTTTATGTAACTGACGTTCCTTATAGTTTATATGACAATATTCTAGTAAATCATCTATTTGATTTTTTAACTCATCACTTTTTCGCTTTAATACCGCTACATACTGATCACATTCCTCTATATTGGAATAAAGCTTACTTTCCACTAAATCAACATAACCTATTAAAGATGTTACAGGTGTTCGTAAGTCATGAGAGATGTTATGAATCATTTCATTTTTCATTTCTTGTGATTGTTTTTCTTTTTCAATCGACTCCTTTAAACTTTTTACCATCCCATTAATATCGGTCGCTAACTTTCCAATCTCATCACTTTTCAAAACGGGTATACGTACTTCCAAATTACCTTTACTTATCTGTTTCACACCCTGATTGATTTGCTCCAATCTTTTCATCATATTCTTTGATAATAGTAGAAAAAAGAGCGAAGTTAAAATGAGAAAAATAACAAAGTAAATAAAAGAATATTCTTCTTCTAATCTCATAACATCCTCATGCATACTTCCAGCCAAACTTTGAAATACTATAATGCAAATAGTAGAGAATAAAATGCTACTTATAAAAACAAGAAAAAATTTCATCCTAATCCCTTGCAATAATTTAGTCTTCAATTTTATAACCGACTCCCCAAACATTTTGTATAACTGTTGGCTTCTTTGGATTTTCTTCTATCTTATTTCTTAACCTTGCAAGATGAACCATGACAGTATTATTGCTTTCATGAGCTCTTTCTCTCCAAATACTTTCATATATTTCTTCTAATGTGAATACCCGGTTTCTATTTTTAGCCATAAGATGTAATATATCGTATTCCGTTTTTGTAAGATTAATAGCTTTCTCGTACAACATCACTTTTCTAGATAATTCATCTATCTCCAAACCTCTGATTTTAATTTTGTTTTTATGCACTTCGCTTGGCACTTGATTGAAATATGTATATCTTCTTAATTGTGCCTTCACCCGTGCTACGAGCTCCATCATACTAAATGGTTTCGTTATATAATCATCTGCGCCTGTGCTTAGTCCAATAACCTTATCTATATCTGTCGCTTTTGCACTTAAGAACATAACAGGAATAGTATGCCGTTCTCTTATTCTTCGGCATACCTCAATTCCATCCATGGCAGGCATCATAATATCAAGAATAGTCAGCTGAATGTCATTCGAATCTAAAATATCTAATGCCTCTATCCCATTATAAGCTCTAAAAACTTTAAAACCGTCTTGTTTCAAGTGCACTTCAATTAATTGAACAATATCTGCGTCATCATCTACGATTAATATAGATTGTTGTTTCATAACCCATCCTCTTCCATAATCATTTGAAATATATTCCATAAGATTATATTAACATGTAGCAAAAGAGAATTATCATTTCTTTTTAGTCAGTTTCTAAAGTTCTCATTATAATTATTTCACGATCAATATTTTAAAAGTTTGTTTTTTTCTGATTTTAATATAGAATAATAAATAAATTTTATACAAAAAGGAGTGAAAAAATGTTTCCGATATTAGAAACAGAACGACTCATTTTGAGAGAACTTACAGAATCTGATGCACAAAGTATATTAAATTGCTTTTCTAATACAGATGTATTACGTTACTATGGTCAAAATCCATTAAAAAGTATAGATCAGGTAAAACAAATCATTAGAAATTTTGCAGAAAGTTACAATGAAAAACATGGTATAAAATGGGGAATTGAACGAAAGGGGACGAAAGGCATTATTGGAACAATCGGTTTTCACGATTGGTCTTCTGAACATAAAAGAGCAAATATAAGTTATGCACTTTTCCCTGAGCAATGGGGAAATGGCTATGCTACTGAAGCAGTTTCTCAAGTTATATCATATGGTTTCCATACACTTCATTTAACACGTATTGGAGCGATTGTTTTTCTTGAAAATGAATCATCCAATAAATTGTTAACAAAACTAGGGTTTAAAAAAGAAGGAGTTCTACAAAATTATATGTATCAAAATGGAATTCCATATGATACAAACGTTTATTCTTTACTAAAATCTGTTTAATAAAAAGAATAACACAATCCCTTTACTTTAACTAAAATATAATTTTCAAACTTAAATACAACATTTCCCTTGAAAAAGCTTTTTCTAAATTTGTTTTAAAATGATTCAAAAACCAATTAAAAAAGAGCTAATATTTCTGTATCAAGCAATTAGCTCTTTTCCACCTCAGTATTTTTATTTTTCAGCTATAAAAGCATGTTTATACGTGTATACACCGCCAAATTGATGCTTCTCAATGCCCTTTATACGCTCCTTCTGTATATATGCTGAACCAGTATGATAAAGAGGAGCAACTGCCGCATCTTCCAATACTATTCGTTCTGCCTCTTGTAAGGCTTTCCATCTTTTTTGTTGATCTAGTACAATATCATATTTTGCTTTCTTTATAAGATCATCATAATTAGAATTTGAGTAATCCATCTTATTATTAGGGCTATTTGTCGTAAATAATTCTAAATAATTTATCGGATCTTTGTAATCTGGTCCCCATACTACCATAGATATATCATATTGCCCTGTTTGTTCTAGTTGTAATTTTTGCTTAAATGGTTGCTGTTTAATCTGCACTGTTAAACCTTGTAAATGCTTTTCTAAATCTCCTTTTATATATTCAGCTATACGTTTTGCATTATCTTGCTCAAATGTCAAGAACTCCACTGTAACATTTTCCGTGCCAAGCTCTTTTTTCGCGTCTTCCCAAAGTTCTTTTGCTTTTTCTAAATCGTAATCAGCAATATTCCCATTTTCCTTTCGAAAATCTTTCCCGGTTACTTCATTCTTATACCCTGTTGGAATCAAGCCATGCGCAGGAGATGCACCGTTGTTTATAAAGTGATTTATAAGCTCTTCTTTATTTACTGCTAAAGAAATTGATTGCCGAAGTTTTTTATTTGCTAGTGAAGTATTCCCTTCATTAAAGCGAAGCATAGCTATAGCAGGATCACTTGACACATGTAGCTCCTTATTGTTTTTATATTGGTCTACAAATGTAGAATTAATAGGTACTCGATCAAGACTACCAGATTCATATAAATTTACAGCTGTCATTGTATCTTTTATAATATGAAAGTTTATTTCATCTAGCTTCACTTTCCGCTTATCCCAATATGTATCATTTTTCTTCAATTGAAATTCTTGTTCATGCTTCCATTTTTCTAACACAAACGCTCCATTATATATAAGATTATCTGGTTCTAATCCATAACGATCTCCTTGTTCTTTCACAAATGATTCATGCTGTGGTAAATAAATAGGCAACGCTAATAATTGCAATAAATAAGGGACAGGCTGCTCTAACTGTACTTCTAGCGTATAATTATCTAATGCCTTTACTCCTAGTCGATCAGTAGCCAATGTACCTTTATTAATTTCTTGTGCGTTTTTTATATAAAATAGCATGTATGCATATTGAGATGCTGTTTCAGGACTCAATGTCCGTTTCCACGAAAAAGTAAAATCATGTGCTGTTACCGATTCCCCATTTGACCATTTTGCATCTTTACGCAAATGGAATGTATATCTTTTCCCATCCTCACTTTTCTCAAATGACTTCGCCACACCAGGTACGGGCTTGTCTTGATTATCTAGCACATACAACCCTTCAAATATATTTTGCATCACATGTGATGATGTACCATCCATCACTTTCGCTGTATCAAGAGAAGGAATTTCTTCTGATACTGTTACATTTAACACTTGTTTTTGATCCTCTTTATTAACTTTATTCGCTGTACTACTACAAGCCGATAAAATCAAAGATGTGACAAGTGTAATTACTAGTAAGCGGCTCTTTTTCTGCTTCATGAATTTTTCTCCTTAAATTCAAATAATATTATAAAACGTTATACATTATAACAGAAGGACCAGTATAAAGTCGTGATATTCTATTGAATATTTATTCGTTTCACATAAAATTCACAAAAAAAACGCTTCCCTCTTGTATTTTATTAAAAAGGGAAGCGTTCGTTATCAATTCCTCTATTTCAACTACATCCCCAATCCTCGTTTATAACGACTTGCCTCAAAAATAATTTGCTCTTCATCTAATGTTTTACATTCACCATTCCACACAATATGTTTCCCATTAATTACAACATCAGATACATCTTTTCCACTTGCTGCATACACAAGGTGTGACAACACTTCTTCTGCTGGCTGTAGATGCGGCTTATTGGATGGATCAATTGTAATAAAGTCAGCACACTTTCCTACTTCAATGGAACCTGTTTGTTTCATCCCAATGACTTCTGCCGCTCCTTTTGTTGCGAGTGAAAGAGCTGTTTCAACTGGTAATGCAGTCGCATCTTTATGAATACCCTTTTGCAATAAAGTTGCAACTCGAAGCTCCTCAAACATATCTAAATTATTGTTAGATGCAACGCTATCTGTTGCAATACCAACTTTTATTCCCGCTTCTAACATTCCCTTAACATTCGCTATACCAGACCCTAATTTTAAATTGCTATTTGGATTGTGTGCTACACGAACGTCATGTTCCGCTAAGAATGCGCGCTCATCTTCATTTAACACAACGCCATGTGCAATAACTGTCGGTCTCTTAAATAAACCACAGCTCGCTGCATATTCTACAGGACGTTTGCCATATCGCGCTTCAATATCGCGTACTTCACGCTCTGTTTCTGAAAGATGGATGTGAACCATCGTATGGTTTTCCACCGCGATTCTCGCACACTCTTCTAACATTTCGGTAGAGCATGCATATGGACTATGAGGAGCAACCATCGTTGTTAACATTCCGTTTTCACTGTAATATCGTTTTACATATTTTTCAGCATCTTGAATTGCTTTCTTTTCATCCTCTTTCGTTCCAAAACTAAATAAAGTTCTTGAAACCGCTGCTCGCATTCCACTATTACGAACCGTTTCCATAATCGCATCCTGATCTACACCAATTGGATTAAACATATCAGAAAATGTTGTTGTACCGCTTTTTACCATTTCTAATAAACCAAGTTCTGTACTAGCAACAGCAAGCTCTGGCGTAAATTGACTTTCAAGAGGCCAAATTCTTGTTTCAAGCCACGGCTGTAATAACATATCATCACCAATGCCACGTAAAAGACTCATCACAACATGTGTATGCGTATTCACAAGACCTGGAAATAGCCACTTTCCCTTCAAATCTATCACTTGATCCACTTGATTTCGATTAGAAAATTCTCCATTTTGTACTTCTATAATCTTATCATCTTCTACAATGATATATCCGTTTTCAAACAATTCATTCTGTTCATTTAGCGTTGCAATCGTAGCGCTTACATAAGCTGTTTTCAAAAGTATTTCCCCTCTCGACTCTATAAAGTATGTTTCCCTTTAAAAAGTTACCACCATTATAGTAACTCATTGGACATTAAGAGTCAAAAGATATTTCACTTCAAACAAATTCTATTGCATAAAGATATGCATTTTCTGTTTTAAAGCATAATATTGCCTATCATTTGTGTCTGCAAATGCTTCTTCTCTATTAGAAGGAATATCCATATAAGCTATCTCTTCAAAAAATTGTGTTGCGGTAAAATCATATCGCTTTCCATTTATAGCATTGTAAAAGTGCCAATCTTCGCCAACTTGCGTCTTTTTTATTTCCCCTCCAAACAAATCATGTATAACAAGTGCTGTTACACCACATTGCCCTTTTGCCGGATTTTCTATCGTCCACTTTGAACTTGTTTCAAGTGACCAAGATTTCATTAAAATCTTGTAGATTTGTGCGATTTCAAAACCATCCATTTCAGCATCTCCCATGTATACTCATTTTTATACATCATATTGCAAAAGTGGCAGAACACGATCTTTAAAAACTGTTGAAGGTGTCTCTCCAATCAATTTTGCACCCATTTTCATGTAGTAGCCTTTCGCATTTGGATCACTATCAATTGTAAAACTCTTAATTCCTAATTCAACTGCTTTTTCTACGACACTTTGCCATAGAATGTTACCATAACCCTTTCCCTTATAATTTGGATGTAAATATAAAAAATCGAGAACATCTTCTTCTTTTCGTTGAAATGAAAAAAAACCAATTTTCACTCCTTTATTTTCTAAAATATATACGTAATGATTTTTAATATACTCTTCCGTAATCGTTAAATCTTCCTTACATGCTAGTATAAATTCTTCGCTGTAATCCCAAGTTGCCTTTGATGCTAGTGCTATATGACTCAGTTCATTTGCCTCGTTTAATAATGCTTTCCTCACTACCATTTTCCCCTCTCCCTTTCCTTTAAATTACAAAAAGAACCCTTACTGATACTTTATCATAGTAAGAGTTCTCTCATCATTTTAATCTACCTTCGCTCCATAACACCTCGCCACAGCAACCGCCTGCGTTATATCCAATCTTACATTCTGTAAATCAAATGCTCTAAAGTCAATTCTATCCACTACAGCTCCTCTTAAATCTGCACCTATAAGCTTCGCTTTTCCTAATTGTGCACCTGTTAAATCAACATCACGTAAATCAGCTTTTTCTAAATTACATTCACAAAGATCCGCTTCAACTAAGCGAATACCCTTTAATTTTTGTTTACTTAAATTCGCAAATCTTAAATTTGTATATGACCAATCGCCAAATACAATCGTTATTCCATCTAAATTCGCCTCTTCAAAATCAGAACCCGTCATTTTACATTCCTCAAACTTAGAAACAAATAAATTTGCTCCAGAAAATTTACAATTTGCAAACGTACTTCCCTGGTGAATTGAAGCATTAAAAAGAGCGCCTGTGAAGTCACATTCTATGAAATTACAATTTTCCGTTACAATTTCTGATGCATCTACACCTCTAAAACGACACTTTATAAATGTACAATTTTTTAATTCCTCTTCTTTTATAGCAACATCACGAAAATCTATTTCTATATACTCGTTATTTACAAATTCACTCATGCTTTCCCTCCAAATTCCCAAAAAGAAACCTCACTACAACAAAAGTGAGGTTTCTTTTTATATAATATGTTCATCTAACCAAGAAATCAAATCTTGAAATACTTCATCCCTATTTACTTCATGGAACATTTCGTGCCTTCCATTTTCATATAGGCGAAGTGTTACATCTTTCACACCGCAATTTTTATACATATCGTATACTTCTTTTACGCCTTTCCCCATATCTCCCACTGGATCACGATCTCCGGAAAAAATATGTATAGGAAGGTCTTTCGGCGTTTTTTTATATTCTTCTGGTCTATTCACTTCCAGCATACCACTAAATAATTCACGGTAAAAACTCGTTGAACAAATAAAACCACATAACGGATCTTCTATGTATCTATCAACTTGATTTGTATCTGAAGAAAGCCAATCAAACTTTGTCCGATTCGGTTTAAAATTGGAATTAAAGTTTCCAAATGACAAAAAGTTCAACATTGGACTTTTCGTTTTTGTGCCGCGAAGCTTCATTTCAATCGTTGCCACTTTATAACCTAGTACACCTAAAAATCCAGGGTTTCCACCTGTCCCAGAAATAAGGAATCCATCATATAGGTCACCACGAAGTTGTACAGCACGTCTAGATAAGAAAGAACCCATACTGTGACCTAATAAAAAGAGCGGACAAGTATGTTCATTACGAATAAGTTCCGATACAAAGATTATGTCAGAAACAGCTTGATCCCAGCCAACATTCGGTTCGAAATGGCCATAATCCTCTTCTTGTTTTGCTGTTTTTCCATGTCCCCGGTGATCATGAGCATATACACCATAACCAGCCTTCAATAAGGCATCAATGTATTCTATATAGACACCAGCATGCTCCGTCATACCATGTGCAATCTGTACAATTCCACGAATTTCACTTTCCGTCAGCCACTTACGCAAATAAATTTCCGATCCATCCAATACCGTAATAAAGCTTTCCTGTATGTCCATTTTGAAGGCCCCCAAATCTATATAATCTATTAACAATAGCAATCTATATATCTAAAAAATGAATCACTATTCATTCTTCTTACTATGTATTATATGCAATTGTTTGTATTATGACAAACACTGCACTTTCTAAGCAAAGACTCAAACCATTATCTTGACGAACAACAAATTAAATATTATAGTTACTTACATAAAGTAATTAATATATTTTAGGAGGTTTCACTTATGATGCCATCATTATTTTTAGCGCACGGCTCACCAATGCTTGCTATTCAAGATACAGATTATACACGTTTTCTAAAAACACTTGGAGAAACATATAAACCAAAAGCAATTGTTATTTTTACAGCACACTGGGAAACTGAAGTATTAACTATCTCATCTTCAGATAATGAATATGAAACAATTTATGATTTCGGCGGATTCCCTCCTGAATTATATGAAATAAAATATAAAGCAAAAGGTTCTTCAGCCATTGCAACAATGCTAGAAACAAAATTTAAGAATAACGGGATTCCCGTTCACAAAGATACAACTCGAGGATTAGATCATGGTTCATGGACACTATTACATCGTATGTATCCAAAAGCTGATATACCTGTCGTTCAAATTTCAGTAAATCCATTCCTTCCCGCAAAAGAGCAATATGAAATTGGACAAGCGATTCAAGGACTTCGTCAAGAGGATATTTTAGCAATCGGCAGCGGTGTTACTGTCCATAATTTACGTGCACTCAAATGGGATCAAGTGACTCCTGAACGATGGGCTGTTGAATTTGATGATTGGATTATAAATCATATGCAAAATAACGATAAAGATTCATTGTTTAACTGGGAAACTGCCGCTCCTCACGCCCGTTTAGCCGTTCCAAGAGCAGAGCACTTTGTCCCTCTTTTCATCGCTATGGGAAGTGGTAATGCTGAAGGGAAAGTCATTCATCGTAGCTATGAGCTTGGAACATTAAGTTACCTTTGCTTCCAGTTTTAACTGATTTCGAACAAAAAGGATGAAGCACGGTTCTTTTATTTAGTTTCAAGAAATTTGAATCAATCCTTGTCTTAACAAGAATAGACATATAATGTTACACATTATATAAGAATAAAAGAAGAGAATAGTGACAGACAGAATAATTCTGTATGTTCTATCCTTTTTTTGTACCACAAATGACCTCATTTACCACAACAACATTATTTTTTGTTGTTGAACTAACGCCCCCATTACTTTAAGTGAACCAATTCACAATTCTCTATCCAGTTAGTGTTCATAAATTCTGGCACCAGTTATTCATAAAAAGACATTAATAACTATTTACATCTAATTAGTGATGGTATACCACTCTACCCTAATCACCGAGTTTGATACTCTTGAGAAAGAGCTTGTATCTTAAGGATAAAGGGTTTGTCTTTATTTATTATTATGGACAACGGTTTAGAGAAATAAACATACTCGGTGATTAGGGGGTGGATAACTATTTAAAACATTTGAGAACTCGGTAATTGGGTAAATAAAAAATGCCTTATCATTCCCGCTGTAAGGAGGCATGAGGGATTAATGATTATTGAGTCTAAAATACAACAACTCTTTAAAGGGGTTCCATCGCTATCAAGTTAAGAAACACATTCTTCCCAAAAATGATAAAAATGAACTTCGGTGCTATAAAAAACAAAAAATTTCCGTTTGGGGGATACTTTAAGATCTTAGCTTGATGGCGATGTGGTGCTACTCCCTTATAAACAAAAGAAATCCCTCTAAACTAATTAGAAGGGTTTCTTTTGTGTTCAGCTTAGATACATTCTATGTAGAATCATTGAGATACACTAACTACAATTTATGTTATTTTTTAAATACTCCAAAGTAAACTTCCAAACATTAGTTTACATTCAAATCCTCATAAATATTAGGTTTATCCCAATCCCCCTAATATCCTCAAAATTAGGAAGAAAAGTATACATTTAAAATATGATAAAGTGAACCTTTAATCAGTGGGGGTTTTATTTATCCCCCACTGATTATTAGCCTTCACCAATCGGGCTTTTACGGACAGTTTACCTCCCACCTAACTCCTTTGTTTTTACAAATAATACTCAAACATTTTTGCAACCTTTTCTTTCATTTTTTCTTTTATAGATAATTGATTGACGTCAGAGGATGTTACTCGCTTTGAATTTTGTAAGTCTGCATGAATGACTGGCTTTATTTTAGAAATATAGACAGGGTCATGGATATAACAGTTCATTTCTTCATTTAAATGAAACGAGCGCGAATCAAAATTCACGGTCCCAACCATCAATACGTTTTCATCAATCAAGAATGCTTTACCGTGTAACACTCCCCTTTTATAACCATATACTTCCATCCCTTGTTTTAATGCTTTTCGGATATATGGGTACGCTGCTTCTTTAACTAACAGTGCATCCGAATGAGGTGAGAACAGAATTTTGACACGAACTCCCCTCTTCCTTGCATCTACTAATGCGTTCCAAATAGTTTTGTCTTTTGGTATAAAATAAGGTGTTACTATAATGATGGACTCTTTTGCTTGTTGAAACAGCCTTGCATAATCTTGCCCAAGTTTTTCTCCGCTGTAATATGCAGTAAATCGATGCGAGGTTGTTCCCTTTTCCTTTGTCGCACTGTGTATCGGAATCGGTTTCTCTGAGTTTTTCTTCCAGTCTAAAACAAATTGGTGTTCTAGATCTTGAACTCCTTCTCCTCGTATTTGAAAGTGATAATCTCTCCAGTGACCGAGTTTTGCTTTTTCTCCTAAATACTTCTTGCCAATATTAAATCCGCCAATGTATCCAATCCTTCCATCAATAACTGAAATACGACGATGATTTCGATGATCCAAAGAAGCAGAAAGATAAGGAAAAGCAGGCTTATTGTAATACGTAAAATGCACTCCTTTTTTAACTAATAATTCTCTTTCCTTTTTCTTTAGTAAAATTCCTCCTAGCCTATCCACTGCATAGTATACTTCTACACCTTCCTGACTTTTTTGCCTCAACAAATCTAGAAACTGATGACTTACTTTATCATCAGCAATAGAGAAGAAGCTAATATGCACGTAATGTTTTGCTTTCTTTATATCTGAGAATAATTGATTGTTTAACTGTTTCCCATCTGTATACATAGTAATATCACTTTGACGAATAGGGTACTGGCTAGGCTTTTGGGCAAATCTCCCACTTTTTTTAGCTACTGTTCTGTCAATTTCATCCCAAACAAACAAAATAAAACATACGCCGATAAATACAAAGAGGAGCAATCGGAAAATTTTACCTATCTTTTTCAGCATATCTAATCTCCTTTATATATCGTTGTTTTTTCTGTTAGTTTTTGTTATCGGGACAAAATTATTCCATAGCCATCCATGAAGCTAGTCTTTACCATAGAACATGTAAGTAAATTACGTTCTTACATGGTAGATTTTCTTATGAATTTTCTATTCAAGTCAAGTTAACATAACCCCACTTATCGGTAGTATCCGAAAAAGCCAACCTCTTATCTTTTTCGGATAAGGAATCCCGCCACATCACTATCAAGCTAACAAAACTAAATTTCCTTAAAATGAAAAAAAACGCTATTCTTTCTGTAGAACCATGGGAAAGGATGGCGTGTTTAGCATGAACTTATCGACTTTTGATAAACTAGAATTGTTTTCTAAAGAGTTACAACGATATATGTCACCTGATGCTTTAGAACAATTAGCTAGAGAGAGAGGGGTTATATCTGTAAAACCTTATGATGAACGCGCGGAAGCTGATTTATATTTTGAAATGTATTTGAAAGAACGCGGCTTATTTATCGGCGATGAAGAACACGAAATTGATAAGGTTGTGATTCGAAAGAAAGTTGAAATGTTATAGAAAAAAGCAGGATAGCAATGTATCCTGCTTTTTTCATTTGAAAGTCTTATTCTCTAATATAACAACGTAATCGTTTGTCAGTCTACCAGCTTCTTTTGTATAATCCACCAGTCTTTGTACATTGTCACAACAAATCTTTGCTCCCCATACAAGTAATGGAACACCAATAAAATCAATATGTAATCTTCTAGAGAATAAACCACCAAACGTCATAGGAAGTGGAACGGTTGGTGACGTATTTGAAAAAATGATTTTTTCGTTGTTTTGATATTGATGTTGAAGAATTTCGCCTAGATTTTTCATAGATGGTACCACAACTTTAGATGCCCCGCACCCTACTGTATAAACAGGATTGCCTCCCTCATCTCGGCCATGAAAAATAATTTTTCCCATATCAGAAGTTTTAAGTTTATTAAAATAGTCCACATTTAAAATTTCTTCTCTCGTTAAATTCCAATCAATTGGTAGTTTGTTTAAATGATACGCTGCAGCTAGTGAGGTTGTATGCGTTCCGCCATAATCAGTGTAAATAAAAATCATGTTCTCATTCCTTTGTCATTTACGTTCAATATTGATTAGTATCACCATTTCATCATTTACTAATCAAGGACTGATATATTTGGTTCTGGTACAAAGATAAAATAAAAGGGAATATAGCACATATATTTCTAACGGGATTGTATTTTATGCTGTCAGCCTAAATAATTGATGGATGAATTCTTTTTGATTTTGGACAGACTGATTCTTTAAATTAATCTGTCTCTTTTTCATCATATGCATGACTCCCACACCACTCAATATAGCGGTTGCTGTTTAAAATGATTTGAATCCCATCATAGAGCGTACGCGTTTCTTAATAAAACGATGATCTTGTTCCACAATGTTATTTAGATATTTTATCTGCCTGATTTGGATGCCTAGTGGCATCTTTTTTTCTTTCTTCATTTTTTCTATGGCGATTGGATAATCTGGATTTTTATCAACTGTAATCACACGGGGGAGAGGGACATGAAAAGACCGCAAAGCTTTCTTGAAGAATCGCTTTGCAGCCCTATGATTTCTATACATTTAATCACTTTTATATTTCAATTTATTTCTTAAGGAACTTTTTAAGGCAGTAAAAAATATCCTTTTTATTTTTCACTATATAATACCTAAACTTCTCATCTTCAATGTTTTTATAAACAGAAAAAAGGGTAGATGATGAGCGATTATACTGGTTTAATTAG
Source organism: Bacillus sp. 95MFCvi2.1 (assembly GCF_000374965.1). Classification (NCBI taxonomy): domain Bacteria; kingdom Bacillati; phylum Bacillota; class Bacilli; order Caryophanales; family Bacillaceae; genus Bacillus; species Bacillus sp. 95MFCvi2.1. Next base: position 235,818 of record NZ_KB895694.1, read on the forward strand.
CAAGGATGTAACCAAATTCAAATAGATTCTGTTCCCAAAACTCACTTGTCATGACTTTTTTGTTTTGTTTATTCTTTTTCTTTTTCTGGTTCTGTTGCAAAGTTTTTAAAAGTAGGCTAAACCTTTGCAAAATAGAGTAAGGAGAATCATAGATGGGATATTTTAAAGGAATGATAAGTGCCAAATGAATGATACATTCCGAAGTATATAATGAGAAAGGGATTATAGCTTTTCTTTTCTTAAGACTGCACATATTGTTTAATTTGATCAACACATAAATTTCTCAGCTCTGTACTGGAGTACGCCTTGTAATTTTTATACCAGTCTACTGTATGGTCTAAAGTCTGTTGAAGGGACCATTTTGGTTCCCAATTGAGCTTGAATTTTGCTTTGCTTATATCTAGGTTCAGGAATGTTGCCTCATGAAATTCTTCTGGATTTACATTTGAAGATATCCAATTCCCACATCCCCAGGACTTTATCATACCGGTAACAAGCTCTTTTACTGAGACAATATTATTTAGTTTTGGACCAAAATTCCATGCACCAGAAAAAAGGACCCCATCAGTTAAAATTTTTTCTGCTAGAAGTAAATATCCACTTAAGGGTTCAAGTACATGTTGCCAAGGTCTTACTGCATTAGTATTTCTAATGAAAATTACTTGGTTTGATTCCAGTGCTCGTATACAATCAGGAATAATCCTGCCTATTGACCAATCTCCTCCGCCAATTACATTGCCAGCACGAACACTTGCGATTATTTTTTTATGGTGCTCATATTTTTTTTCTGGAAAATAAGAGTTGCGGTAGGAGGAAATTAATAGTTCGCAGCATCCTTTGCTAGAACTATAAAGGTCATGTCCACCCATTGGGTCATTTTCACGGTATCCCCAAACCCATTCATTGTTCTCATAACACTTGTCACTTGTAACTATAATTCCTATTTTAGTGGATTCATGTAAACGAATTGCTTCTAATATATTCATTGTTCCCATAACATTTATATCATACGTATCTTTAGGGTGCTCATAAGAATATTTAACAAGTGGTTGTGCGGCTAAATGAAATACAATTTCAGGTTTATATTCTTTGAAAAGCTTATTTAATTTATTATAGTCTCTAATATCCCCACGAACATCAATTATGTCGTTTTGAAGGTTTGTTAAATTAAAGTTATCTTTTTTATTTTTAGGATCTAAAGAATATCCAATTACAGTCGCGCCTAATTCTTTTAACCATATGGATAACCAAGAGCCTTTAAAACCAGTGTGTCCTGTGATTAAAATCTTTTTTCCATGAAATACATTCTTAAAGCTATTATTGAACAATTGATTCACACCTTAGAAATAGATTTTCATACATTCGGATATAGATGTGCATTATGTTTATACCAATTAACAGTTTTAATAATACCTTCTTCAATACTTATGCGTGGTTCCCAAGAGAGCATACTTTTAATTTTATTAATATTTGGTTTAGAAATCCTTCTTTCATTCGTTCTATAGGATAACGCACCATAATTGGGTCTTTTATTAGTCTGCAAGTGTTTAAAGAGTAATTCCACATAATATTTTAAAGGGTGAGTTTCACCGCTTCCAATATTAAAAATCTCATTTTGTATAGAATTATTTTCAATTGTTAGCATACAAGCATCTATAATATTATCTACATAGCAGTAATCTCTTAATTGATTACATAACGTTAAGTTTACATTTCTATTCTGTAATACCTGTAAAATAATATAGCAAAAAATTTTATGTGGTTCTTCACCTTCTCCGAATACTCCAAAGGGTCTTAAGGTTATAAGATCGATATTGTTTTCAGCCGCGACTTGATGAGCAATTATAGTGGCTGCAGCTTTACTACTTCCATAAATATCTACTGGTGTTAATTCCATATCTTCCTTAATAGATTCTGTTTTATTTCCATACTCAGAACTGCTTCCAATATTAATAATCTTTTTGCAATCTATAGACTTTGTTGCCTGAATAATATTAATTGTACCTAAAACATTCGTTTCAATAGCATTCATGTAATCTTTATGAGCTGAATTTACTCCGTATGCAGCAAAGTGAAAAATATAATCAGGACGGATTTGTTTTATAATATTTTGAACTTGTATCTTATTGCGTATATCTACTTCATAAAGTTTGATACTTTTTAATAGGTCTTTAATACGCCAAGGATTTGATGACTTTCTGGCTAAAATAACGATTTTTGCTTGTAATTTCAATAATCTTCTTACTAAATGAGAACCAATAAAACCGTATCCGCCAGTGATAAGAAACGTTTTATTTTTAAAATGGTCAATTATATTCATATAATTTCATTTGTCTCCTTACAAATTTTTGAGTAAAAGGAATAAATAATTTTACTTAAGAAGTTCGTGTGAATTAGGGAATAATACTAGTTATATAAAAGAGAGAATGGATTTCATCTAAAAAATGAGGGAGGATATTGGAAATAGTTTTTTACAGAGGACTCATCTAAGTTTCCAACAAATAAAGGGGTAAGAGAAAAGATATTATTAAGTACGCGACAAGTATTTTGTATTTTTTCGATATAAGGAATATATATATATTCTAAAATTGACGGATCTATTTCTACATGTTCTTGTTTCCATAAATCAAATTCATTTTCATTAATAATTTGCATACTCCCAAAGTGAAAAGCGATTAATTCATCTTGATCTATAAAAATCCTGTTTTCTGTGTTGGTTATAGAAGAATGATTGGTTAAAATTAGATTCCAAGGTGCAGCGTTAATACCCTTTTGAGTCATGATTTTAATGTTAGAAAATAAATCGGGAATGTGATTTAAATATTTTTGATCTCCCCATCTATTCATCTCAACATCATATACATCCAAACAATATTCCAGGCACTTATCTTTCCACCATGTTAAAATATCTTTACTGTTTTGATTATTTTTAAATCCTATTAGGCCGGCCTGATACATGCCATGTGCATTTTCCAGTTCAGTAGTGCCTCTCTGTGGACAAAGAAATACAGAATACTTCCACCATTCATCTAAAATTATATTAGGCTTTGTAAAGAAAAACATATCTGCGTCACAGTATATAATGTGATCAACTTCAGAATAATATTTAAGAATATGAAGGCATAGAGGGGCTTTTAATGTCCAGCAGTATTCCTGCAAACTTCTTTCATTCTTTATACTTAAGAGTTCTTGATTTTCTATGTCTTTCACATGAATCAGTATTGCATGCTCCAATTTTAAGTTTGTTAGAATTTGATAAGTAAAATTATCCATACAACAGATCCACACAATAAAATTTGTGCCATGGCTTTCTAGGGAATAATAGCAAGTCAGACCTTGAATTAAACGTTTTTGACTTATAATCATTGAATAATTCATAAAATGATTTGATAGATTCATTTTTCTTCTTAACTGTGAATCTTTATATAAAGTTTGCGCCTCATTTATGTCTTTAACACTTAACAGGCGCTGTGTTTTTTCACCTAATTTTTCTGTCAATTTTGTGAGGATAAACTGAATTTCTTCTAGATAGGGCGTATAGATAAGGTGTAATATATTATTCGGTATTGAAATTTTACCTAAAGACCAAAGGTCAAAATCCTGTTCATTGAAAACGGTAATGCATGCAAAATGATATACAATTAGTTTATCTGTTTCAATGTATACCTCGTTTTGATTTTTATCAATTATATAATTGTTATTATAAATACAATTCCAAGGTGCGGCATTTATACCTAGATCGCTTGAGATTTTTACTTTTGGAAAGTAAATAGGAATTAAATCTAAATATTTTTGGTCACCAAATCTTCCTTTATCAGGATTAGCACTACACCAATCTAAGCATTTATCTTTCCACCATCGTACGCTTTTTAATCCGTAGAAATCGTTTTTAAACCCAATTAACCCAGCCTGATATTTCCCATATTTTTCTTCTACCCAGTCACGGTCTCTCTGTGGACAAAGATAAATAGAATTGTCACCCCATTCTTCAAATATCGTGTTAGGATCAGAGAAGAAATATAAATCACTATCACAATAAAGAACAGATGGCAAATTATAATTTACCAATAAATATTCAATAAGTACGGACTTTAAAGTCCAACAATATTCACTGACTGTCCTATTTCTTTTAATATCTTTCAAATTTGGATCTTCTATATCATCTACCTGCAAAAGATTTACATTATTCAAGTTCATTTCTTTCAATGTTGAATAAGCAAACACATCTATACAACAAATCCATAATGTAAACGTTTGTGAATTTTGCATTAGAGATTGGTGCAAAGCAATTATTTTCAAGACGTATTCTGTTCCAACTATGGCACAAAAATGATTTTCAGAGTGAGGCTGTTTATTATAAGGTAGAGGATAGATTTGTTTGCTTGTAGTTTTTTTAGAGTGGTCAATAGCTGAAGCATCTGAAGATAACGGAAAATCCTTTTCTATTTTAAAGGGAGTATAGCGGTGCGGCCAACCTTTCTTTCTATTGTTAAAACGCAATGTTTATTCACTCCTTTCAACTATTTTTGTTAGGGTTCCAGCTTTCATTTGCATCTTTAAGATCTTTAGGTGTGTCTACACTAATCCAATAATCATTGTGCTCATAAACTGCAAGTTCCTTGTTTTTTATTAAATTTAGTAGAGGTTCTTCTTCAAGCATACAATCATTATCATTCAAATAATCGAATATTCCTTTATTAAATACAAAAAACCCTCCATTTATTACAGCATTAAGTAAGGGTTTTTCCTTAAAATCCACAGCAATCCCGTTTTCAATCTGTAAAAGACCATATTGACTACTTTTTTTTATACCGGTTAATGTTGCGATTTTTCCTTTGTCTTTATGAAATTTTATAAGTTCGTTAATATTTATCTTTGCTAATCCGTCACCATAAGTTAATAAAAACATTTCATCCTGTATATGCTTTTCAAGTTTTTTTAATCTGGTTCCGGTCATTGTTTCAATCCCTGTATCTATAAATTTTATATTCCACTGTTCTGGTTCTTCAAGCAACTGGTAATGATTATTCTTTAAATCTAAATTAAAATCATGTTCTTTCCATATATAGTCCATGAAATATTCTTTGATTTTTTCACCTCCATACCCTAATGGTAGGACGAATTCATGATGTCCAAACTTGCTATACCAATTCATTATATGCCAAATGAGAGGTTTTCCTTGAACATGAACTAATGGTTTGGGTATATTCCCCAGAATACCTTGCATCCTCAATCCTTTTCCACCACATAAAATTATGACTTTCATAGTCTTCTCTCCATCCCCTTCAGTTATTTAGCTAATTTAAATTATGCTATCACTATATAAATGGTATACACACTTGTACCATTAATTTTACAGAAGATATTTTCCATAAAAATACTGGTTAAAATACAAAATAAAGCCTACTCAAATGTATGAGTAGGCTTATTGCCTTAACATTACTTCAAGGTTACAAATGGATTTCAAAATCTAATAAGCATAGACATATCACTAAGCTAAACATACAAAAACCGGATAGGGATCCATTTATTTCATCATTATGAAACAAACTTAGTCCATTCTTTTAGTGCACTCATAGAATAAAGGGATATAAATCTTATTAAAAAGGGTTGGATTTCGATGTCTTTCGAACGCAGAAGACGTGGAAGATTTGATAGACGAGAAAGAGAGTTTTTCGGTGAAAGAGAATGTTTTGAGGAAAAGAATTGCTTTGTTGAGCGCAAAAGACGCTCAAGATTAGATCCCATACGAGAGGGAGATAAGATTCAAGTGTTCTCTGGTAGCAATCGAATCGATGGAACAGGAGTTTTTATTAAAGTTGAAGACAGATTTCTTGTTTGGGTTGATGAATGTGCGAATATTAATGTTACAAGCCTAGATGTTATTAGTGTTTGTAGAGAACATTCTTGTAATGCTTGAAGCATAACATTGCCATAAATCTTTTATTACCCCATAATCTTGCCTCAGGGACAAAGATAGTAGCAATCCATCTCAAACTTTTAAAATCAACACTTCAAATCCAAAAAAACAAATTGGGGTTCAGCCCATGCCCATCAAGCTAGTATTTTGAAGTGTCCCCAAAACGACAATTTTATTATTTTACAGTTATTTATGAGAATTTAGCTTAATTTTTTCGTTTTGAGGAACAACCAATTTCTTAACTTGATGGGCATACGGCAGAACCCCAGATATATAAATCTAACTATGATAAGACCTCTGCAAAAAATCTGAAGATTACTGCGTTTTATTGATTATACTGAGGCTCATCTTGTTGAACCTCCTGAACACGTGGTTCTAAAGAATCAATAATTATCTGCGCTTGCTGAGCTGCATTTTGATACAGTTGTTTTGCTTGCTGATTGTCAGTATCAAGAACAAATCCTTCTAAACATGCTTGAGCACTTTTTAATCCAGAAATAGTTTGCTTAAGCTTAGTAATTACTGTCATAATTAAATTCCTCCTTATAATTATGAATTCACTATTTAGAATAGCTATTTTCTACTGAAAATATGATTTCTAAATCTTGGTTATCTTTATAAAAGGGGTAGTGCCACATCGCTATCAACTTAAGAAAAGTAAACACCGCCAAAACAAAAAAATGAGCTGATTTCTCAAAATAACTAACTGTAGAGAAAGAAAATTTTCATTTAGGGGGTACTTCAAAACCTTAGCTTGATGGCGATGGGGTCTCGCCAACAAAACGCGAATTTTGTACGCTAAGCAAATTTTCATTCAAAAAAGTCGAATTCCCTGAAGTGCACCCCGATTGTTAGACACAGTCTAACAATCGGAGGTGCACTTTTTTATGGCTAAATTTTCTTCAAAAGAAAAAATACGAGCGATAAGACGATATTTAGAGGGGACTGAAGGTGGAAAAACAATTGCTAAATCTATTGATGTTCACCCCAGTATGCTCTATCAGTGGATTAAACAATATGAATCCTTAGGTGAAAATGCTTTTGAAAAACGCTATACATC